>JBBQAL010000061.1:0-16772 GCA_038316135.1 Candidatus Nanopelagicales bacterium
CACCGGCGTGTGGATGCAGCGCGTCGCCCAGGACTGGCTCGTCCTCGAGCTCACCGATCGCTCGGCGACCGCGCTCGGAATCACCGTCGGCCTGCAGTTCCTTCCGATGCTGCTCTTCAGCCTCTGGGGAGGCGGCCTCGCCGACCGCTTCCGCAGGCGGCAACTGCTGTTCGTCACAACCGCATTTTTGGGCGTCGCGGCATTCAGCCTGGGAGTTCTCGTACTAACCGGTCTTGCGACCGTCCCGCTGGTGATGTTGATGGCCTTCCTTGTCGGATCGATCGCTGCGTTCGATGGGCCGGCTCGACAGGCATTCGTCTCAGAGATGGTGGACATCGAAGACTTGCCGAACGCGGTTGCCTTGAACACCGCATCCTTCAACCTCGGTCGGGTGTTCGGTCCCGCCGTTGCCGGTCTGCTCATCGCCGCGGTCGGTTCCGGTTGGGTCTTCATCCTCAACACCATCGGCTACCTTGCGGTGCTCGTCGCGCTTTCGCGGATCCGGTCCGATGATCTGGCGGAGCCGGTCCGTTCCGGTGCAGCTTCCGGCGGGCTCGGTGAGGGGATCAGGTATGTACGGGCGCGCCCGGATCTGGTGCTCGTGCTCGTCATCGCTTTCTTCGTCGGAACCTTCGGCCTGAACTTCCAGCTGACGATCGCGGCCATGGTCACCGGCGAGTTCGGCCTTGGGCCTGCCGCCTTCGGCGTGGCATCGACCGTGCTGGCTGTTGGGTCGCTGTCCGGGTCGCTGGCCGCCGCCCGACGTGGCGCGCCGCGAATCCGTCTCGTGGTCCTGGCCGCGCTTGCCTTCGGTGCTGCAGCTGTTGTCGTCGCCCTGATGCCGACCTACCTGATGTTCCTGGTTGCCCTGCCTTTGGTCGGCATGGGCGCGCTCACACTCATCAACGCCACGCAGTCATTTCTGCAGCTGAACTCTGAACCTGAGCTTCGCGGACGCGTCATGGGCATCTATACGCTGCTCTTCCTCGGCGGCACTCCGATTGGCTCACCACTGGTTGGCTGGGTCGCCGAGACGTTCGGACCGCGATGGTCGATCGCGCTGGGAGGGATCGTGTCCGCACTGGCCGCGCTCACAGTCGCCGCCCTGCACGTTCGTCGCGCCGGTTTGGAAGTACGCGCTCATGCCCGTCCGCGTCCACACCTGCACATCGCTGAGCCGGATGACCTCGACGCTGTCCGCCCCGGCTGGCGACTCACGCCGTCCGCGTCGCCGGTCGCGGCCTCGAGTCGAGCGGTTGCGCTGCCGGCGATCGCCATGCTTCTGGCGTTGGGTGCCTTCGGTGCGGCTCCACGATCGACCGAGCCAACACCCGGTGACGCCGACCAGCTCACCTCAACGCGCCTGGCCGACGTGAAAGACGCACGGATCGACGAGGCCAGCGGGATGGCGCTGAGCCAGCTCCACCCCGGCGTGGTGTGGTTGGTCAACGACAGTGGAGGCGATCCAGTCGTCTACGGAGTTGACGAATCCGGCGCGACCGTTGCCGAGTTGACGTTGCAGAACATCGACAACCGCGACTGGGAGGCAATGGCCCCAGGTATCGACGACGGTGGAGACCCGGCCCTCTGGATAGCCGACATCGGTGACAACGACGCGAAATGGCCATCGGTCCGGGTCTACCGCATCCCCGAACCGGCCCAGCTCGGGAAGCAGGACATCTCTTGGCGTCGCGTTGAGCTGCGCTACCCGGACGGGGCACACAACGCCGAGACGATGATGGTCGACGAGTCAGGTCGCATCTTCATCGTGACGAAGGAGGCGCTTGGCGCCGGTGTCTATGCCACGCCAAAGGCGCCGGAGTTGGGTAGCACCGTCGAACTCGAGCGGATCGGGCCAGCTCCGATGCTTCTGACCGACGGCGCTATCTCGCCCGATGGCACTCAGGTGGCTCTCCGCAGCTACACCTCGTTCTACCTCTACGACGCCAAGGCGTTGCTCAGCCGAGGTACAGACGGGGATTCGGGGACGGTCTACCCGCTCCCGCTGCAGCCGCAGGGTGAGACCCTTGCCTTCCAGCTGGACGGGATGGGTGTCCTGGTCGGCAGCGAAGGGGTCGAGCAGCCGATCTACGCGATCGGCCTGCCTGAGACAACCGACGGCGGGATCGCCCCGTCGCAGTCTTCAAGCGATGACTCCAGCGGTGCGCCTTGGGCGTTGGGGCTGGCGGCCATTCTGCTCGTCAGCGGTGTGGCGGCACTGATCATGCGCAAGCGGGGCCGTGTCCGTCAGCCGAGCTCACCAATCACGTAGTCAATGCAAGCAGTCAGTGCCTCGACGTCTCCCGGATCGATCGCCGGGAACATCGCGACCCGCAGCTGGTTGCGTCCGAGCTTGCGATAGGGCTCGGTGTCGACGATGCCGTTCGCCCGCAGCACCTTGGCCAGCTCGGTGGCGTCGACGCTCTCGGCGAAGTCGATGGTGCCGATGACGGCCGACCGCTTCTCGGGGTCGGAGACGTACGGAGACGCGTAGTCGACCTTGTCGGCCCAGGTGTAGAGCGCTTCGGCCGATGAGGCCGAACGTCCGGTGGCGAACGAGAGCCCGCCGTTGGTGTTGAACCAGTCGACCTGTTCGGCCATCATCACGATCGTTGCGAGTGCAGGGGTGTTGTAGGTCTGGTCCTTGACGGAGTTGTCGATGGCGGTCTGCAGGTCGAGGAAGGGCGGAATGTAGCGACCACTCTCCTTGATCTCGGTGGCGCGTTGCATGGCGGCTGGTGACATGAGTGCCAACCACAGCCCACCGTCCGAGCCGAACGACTTCTGCGGCGCGAAGTAGTAGGTGTCGAACTCAGCAGCGTCGACGGGCAGTCCCCCGGCACCGGAGGTGGCGTCGATCACGGTGAGAGCGCCGGGGTCTGCATTGACTCGCTTGACCGGAATGGCGACGCCGGTGGAAGTCTCGTTCTGCGGGGCGGCGTAGACGTCGATGCCCGCCGTTGGGGTGAACGTCCCTGCGTCGCCAGGCTCGCTGCTGATGACGTCGGGGTCAGCCAGGTGCGGCGCTTTCTTCACCGAGCTGACGAACTTGGCCCCGAACTCACCGAATGACAGGTGCTGGCTGCGCTCGCGGATGAGCCCGAAGGTCGCGACCTCCCAGAAACAGGTAGCGCCCCCGTTGCCCAGGATGACCTCGTAGCCGTCTGGAAGCGAGAAGAGCTCGCTGACGCCGCGGCGCAGGCGTCCGACCTCGTTCTTGACGGTTGCCTGGCGGTGGGAGGTGCCGAGCAGCGACTGCCAACGCTCGGCGACGGCAGCTGCTTGCTCTTGGCGCACCTTGCTCGGGCCGGCGCCGAAGCGTCCGTCGGAGGGCTTGAGGGAGTCTGGGATTGTCACTGTCGATGCCATGCCTCCAGCCTACGAGTCGATCAACCGGCTGCGCCCAGGGGTCGCCCTACATTTCCGCTGGGTGAAACATCTTCGCGTCAAGCAATCCGAGAGGCCAGCTAGATCGCGTAGGAGGGCTTGACCTCGCGGTCCCAGCCCTCGACGGCCTCCGGCTTGCGTGGCGCCGGCCCCACGTAACGAGCGGACGGACGGATCAGACGTCCGGTCTCTTTCTGCTCCAGGATGTGCGCGCTCCACCCGGCAGTACGTGCGCAGGTGAACATCGGCGTGAACATGTGTGCGGGAACCTCGGCGAAGTCCAGTACGACGGCTGACCAGAACTCGACGTTGGTGGCGATCACTCGATCCGGCTTGCGCTCGGCGAGGATCTTCAGCGCCGCGCGCTCGAGCTCTTCAGCGACCTCGTAGCGGGGTGCGCCGAGGTCACGTGCGGTGCGACGTAGCACGCGGGCCCGCGGGTCTTCGGCGCGGTAGACCCGGTGGCCGAATCCCATGAGGCGTTGCTTGGTGTCCAGGATGTTGCGCACGAAGCCCTCGGCGTCACCGGTGCGCTCGACCTCTTCGAGCATGTGCAGGACGCGGGAAGGCGCGCCACCGTGCAACGGCCCGGACATCGCGCCAACGGCACCGGAGAGGGCAGCAGCAACGTCAGCGCCGGTGGACGCGATCACGCGCGCGGTGAATGTGGATGCGTTCATGCCGTGTTCCGCGGCACTGACGAAGTAGGCATCGACGGCCTTGACGTGCTCTGGATCGGGTTCGCCACGCCAACGAACCATGAAGCGCTGGACGACGCTACTGGACTTGTCGATCTCGCGCTGAGGCACCATCGGCAGACCCAGCCCCCGCGCAGACTGTGCCACGTAGGAGAGGGCCATGACGCTGGCTCTGGCGAGATCGTCACGGGTCTGGTCGTGATCGATGTCAAGCAGCGGACGCAGTCCCCAGGACGGCGACAACATGGCCAGCGCGCTCTGCACGTCGACGCGCACGTCACCGGAGTGCACGGGCAACGGGAACGGCTCAGCGGGGGGCAACCCAGGGTTGAACTCGTTGTCGACCAACAAGCCCCAGACGTTGCCGAATGTGACGCGTCCGACCAGGTCTTCGATGTCGACGCCTCGGTAGCGCAGGGCGCTGCCTTCTTTGTCGGGTTCGGCAATCTGGGTCTCGAATGCAATTACGCCTTCAAGGCCGGGCACGAAGTCCGAGTTCGCCATGGTGGGCACTCCTCGACGTGATGGGTCTGGACGGCAGGGTCGCTGCTCACCGCTATCTAACCCGACTCGCCTGGAGTCGGTATGCCGGGCCCGGGCTGGGACGCCAGAATGGGCCCATGGACCCTGCCGCCCTCGCAGCACTGCGGAGAAGTTACGAGCTCGCCGGCGTTGACGTGGCCGACGTCGACCCAGACCCGGTTACCCAGTTCCTCCGCTGGCTGCGGGATGCCGTTGCTGCCGAACTGATCGAGCCGAACGCCATGGTGTTGGCGACGGCCGACGCCGCTGGCCGGCCCAGGGCTCGGACGCTGCTCCTCAAGGCTGCTGATGAGTCGGGCTTCAACTTCTTCACCAACTACGGCTCGACCAAGGCCCGGCATCTCGCCGAGAACCCCCAGGCATCCGTCTGCTTTTCGTGGCTCGAGCTTGAGCGGCAAGTGACGGTGACCGGCGCCGTTCAGCAGGTGGATGCGCAAGAGACCGCCAGCTACTTCCACTCCCGCCCGCACGGCAGCCAGCTAGGTGCGTGGACGTCCAGGCAGAGCGAAGTCATCGCATCGCGTGAGGTGCTCAGTGACCGCTACCTGGAACTCAGCGAGCAGTACCCCGACGGCACCTTCATCCCCGTCCCGCAGTTCTGGGGCGGCTACCGACTCGTCCCCGACGAGGTGGAGTTCTGGCAGGGCCGCCCCAATCGCCTGCACGACCGAGTCCGATATCGAAGGGTCGGCGACTCCTGGACGATCGAGCGGCTCTCGCCCTAACACGTGTTTGCTAAGCGGTAGAGGCGGTGAAATCGTCCAGGTCGTACCCGACCTCGTCGTCAGATCCATTGCTTGAAGGGTCGACGTAGATGTTGGTCGGCATTCCTGTGGCTTCGTCGAACGAGACCGTGACTTCGTCCGCCGCCCGCTGCGCCTGACCCAACATGACGAATGCGTTGTCGATTGTCGGCTCAAGTCCTCCGAAGGCAGTAAAGGTCTTGGAGTCGCCCTCCGGTCCATTACCGACCTGGACGACTCGCCCGTCCTTCACGATCACCTGAACACTGACTCGTGGGCAGAAGCAGCTGAGCCCGAGCCGGTATGAGTAGTCGTTGAACCCCTGCTCGTGCCACTGGATCCAGGCCTGCTCAGCTTCGGCATCTAAGCCCTTCGGCGTAGTTGCCGCTGACTCCGACGCAGGGCTATTGGGTGGAGCTTCTGCATTGGGGGTTTGGGGCGTTTCGGTGCACGCGCCCAGCAGCACCACCCCGGCAGCCATGCAAGCGGCGAATCGCGCGCTGGGTTTCATTGCCGTCCCCGTTCATCCCTGAATATCTGCCGCTGGGACGTCTCGTGATGCCAAAGGGTTCCACTTCAGGCCGTGTGTGCGGCGAGTATGTGGTCGTCAGGGCCATCAACTCTCCACACTCACGCGTCCCGGAACTGCTGGGCAGCAGCTTCGAGCCGGTCGTGGTATTTCGACCAGGCGTCGTCGTCGAGATCGGGCAGGTTCGAGTTGCCATCGCGCGCCCCAACGGCGCCGTCGATGAGCTCGCGCACGATGTCGGCATGACCGGCGTGTCGGTATGTCTCGGCCGTCATGTGCACGAGCAAGGTGTGCAGCGTCGGGGTGTTCTGGCCGTCCGGCCACCACGGGACATTCGCTGTGGCTTCGAGTGCGAGCGCCTCAATCGTGGCGTCGGCATGCGCCCATGCGCGTCCATAGAACCCCACGATGAAGTCTCGCGACTCTTCGGTCGTCGCCCAGAGGTCGGCATTCGGTTCGGCGTCGTCGGCGAACCAAGGGATCGGCTCGGGGAACGGGCGTCCGAAACACTCGCCGAAGTAGCCGGCGCCAACGCTGCCGACGTGCTTGACGACGCCCAGCAGGTTCGTGCCCGTCGGTACCAACGGACGCCGGATGTCATAGTCGGAGAGACCGTCTAGCTTCCAGAGCAGCGCTTTGCGAGCGGCGGTGAGGTATTCGTGCAGATCGTCCTTGTGGGGAGTGTCAGTCATAACTGCCAGCCTGCCACGATGGTGCGATGAGCACAGCAGGTCAGCCGATCGCGTTGGACGGCATTCTGGCGGCAGCCCGCGTCATCGGTCCGCTCCTCCGGCTGACCCCCTGCGTGGAGGTCGAGGTGACGACGGCTGCCGGGCGTTTGCCTGTTGTGTTGAAGCTCGAGTCGCTCCAGGTCACCGGGTCGTTCAAGCCGCGTGGCGCTGTGAACTCCCTGCTTCAGTCGGACGCCACCGAGGTGATCGCCTGTTCGGGCGGCAACCACGGACTCGCGGTGGCGTGGGCTGCCCACCAGCTCGGGCGCCGAGCCACGGTGGTCGTGCCGGAGTCGGCGGCCCGCACGAAGGTTGCCGTAATGCGTCGGCTGGGCGCACAGGTCATCGAGCACGGTGACACGCCCGGCGAGGCCTTCGAACACGCCGACGCCCTGGTGGCCAGCAGCGGTCACCCGCTGATTCATCCGTACGACCAAGTAGCGACCGTCGAGGGCCAGGGCACGCTCGGGCTCGAGCTCGCCCGGCAGGCACCGGACGTCACGCACTGGCTCATCGCAGTTGGTGGCGGCGGTCTGGCGGCAGGTGTGGTCGTCGGTCTTCAGAAAGCGGCTGAAGTCGTGGCGGTGGAGCCAGCCGGCTGCCCGACCCTGTTTATGGCGCAGCAAGCCGGAATGCCTGTTCCCAGCCCCGCAACCGGGATGGCGCGCACCTCGCTGGGCGCACCTTCGCTCGGCGCGATTCCTTGGCAGGTGCTGGCCAGCACTGTAGGTACGAGCACACTCGTGGATGAGGACCTGATTGCTCGTGCCCAGGTCTGGCTCTGGGAGAACGCTCGCCTGCTCGTCGAGCCCGGTGGTGCTACAGCGCTCGCGGCGCTGCTGGCCGGAGCGTGGCGGCCACCGGAGGGAGCCCGAGTGGGTGTCGTCGTCTGCGGCGGCAACGCCGATGCCATCCCGACGCCGCCGTCCTAAGCCCTCCTGCCGATCAGCTGGCTCGCGAGGGCAGGATGTGCCAAGTGTCCCGTCGCCTGATGCTCGATCTGCGCCCTTTGCGGGTCAGCGCTCCGTTCCGGCGTATGTGGATCGGATGGACGGTCGCGCAGGTGGGCCAGTCGATGGCCGCCGTCGCCGTCGGCATCCAGGTCTACGCGATCACTGGTTCCAGCTTTGCGGTGGGCATGATCGGACTCGCCGCGTTCTTCCCCCTCGTGATCTTCGGGCTTTACGGAGGTTCGATCTCCGACACCCACGACCGACGTCAGGTGGCACTGGTGTCGTCGACCGGGCTCTGGCTCTGTGCGTTGGTACTGGTCGCGCAGGCGTGGCTCGCTTGGGACCAGGTCTGGTTGCTCTATGTGGTGATCGCGGCGGAGTCCGCCTTCTTTGCCGTCAACACCCCGGCACGGTCGGCGATCGTGCCTCGGCTGATCGAGCCCAGCCTGCTTCCTGCTGCCAACGCTCTGACCACGCTTACCTTCAGCGCGGGATTCATGCTCGGACCACTGCTGGGTGGGTTGGTCATCGACGCCTACGGCCTCACAGCGGCATACGCGATCGACGCCCTACTCTTCGCGGCTGCGATGTACGGGCTCTTTCGACTGCCGGCCATCGCACCGGAGGCCGAGGCTCATCGCACCGGCTGGGCTGCAGTGGGAGAGGGGCTCCGGTTCCTGTCGACGCGGCGCAATCTGCTTATGACCTTCATGGTCGACCTCTGCGCGATGGTGTTGGCCCAACCACGAGCGCTCTTCCCTGCGCTCGCCGCCACCACCTTCGGTGGCGGTGCCAGGACCGTCGGTTTCTTGGCGGCGGCCCCCGCTGTCGGCTCGGTGCTTGCCGGGATTCTGTCCGGTTGGCTGGGGACGGTGCGCCGTCAGGGGCTCATGGTGGTGGTGATGGTCTGCGCCTACGGCGCGGCTGTCGCCTTCTTCGGCTTGACCGACATCCTCACGTGGGCCCTCTTCTTCTTGGCGCTGACGGGCGCCGCCGACATGGTGAGTGCAGTCTTCCGCTCCACGATCTTGCAGGTCGCGACGCCCGACGAGCTCAGAGGACGTCTGCAGGGTGTCTTCGTTGTTGTCGTGGCGGGTGGCCCGCGCCTTGGCGACGCAGTGATCGGGACCACCGCCGGCCTGCTTGGCGAGCAAGCGGCGATCGTGATCGGCGGCGTCGCCTGCATCGCGGCGACGCTCTTCTTCGCACTGCGTAACCGTGGGTTCGTCCGCTACGACGCGCGTCATCCGGTGCCGTAAGGACAGGTGCACCGCCGACAATCTGAAGAAGAGTGCTCCAACCCGTGACCCAGCACCGTCTTCGGCCATAGCCTGTGGGTGTGCACATTCCGTTTCAGCCGTCGGAGCGTTCGAGCCTCGGCATCGAGTGGGAGCTCGAGCTCATCGATCGTGACAGTCGCGAGCTGACGAGTGGTGCTACCGAGATCCTGACCGAGATCTCCCCGGTGCCGGGCGAAGAGCATCCGAAAGCCAAGCACGAGCTACTCGAGTCGACCATCGAGATCATCACCGGGATCTGCTCAACAGTTGCCGAAGCTCGAGAGGACCTAGCGGGCACACTGAAGGAAGTGCAGGTCGCCGCTGCTAAGCGCAACCTCGGTGTGATGTGTTCGGGCACCCATCCCTTTACCGACTGGGCGACGCAGCAGGTCAGTCCGAACCCGAGGTATGCCCAGCTCGTCGAGCAGATGCAGTGGCTGGCGCGGCGGTTGCAGATCTTTGGCGTGCACGTTCACGTTGGGGTCCGTGCCCCCGAGAAGGCAATACCGATCAACAACGCGTTGATGATGTACATCCCGCACTTCCTCGCGCTTTCAGCGTCATCGCCCTACTGGATGGGATCGGACACCGGGCTGGCATCAGCGCGTAGCAAGGTGTTTGAAGGGCTGCCCACTGCCGGACTGCCCTACTCCCTGTCGGGGTGGGACGCATTCGAGGAGTACATGGACACCTTGATCTCGTCCAAGACCATCGAATCCATTCGCGAAGTCTGGTGGGACATCCGTCCGCATCCCAACTTCGGGACTGTTGAGCTTCGGATCTGCGACGGTATACCGACCCTTGACGAGATTTCGGTGATCGCGGCCATGGCACAGTCGCTGGTCGAGTCGTTCGACCGTCAACTCGACAAGGGCTATACCCTTCCGCAGCCCCGCATGTGGCTGGTGCGCGAGAACAAGTGGAGGGCTGCCCGCTATGGGCTCGACGCCGAGATCGTCGTTGACGACCTAGGACACAATGTCAGGCCGATCAAAGAAGCCATTCTTGATCTCGCCGAAGATCTCGAGCCGACGGCCCGAAAGCTTGGCTGTGCTGAAGAGCTGATGAAGGTGGAGCAGTTGATGGACATTGGCGCCAGTTACCAGCGCCAACGCGCCGCCGCGGCTGCTGCGGACGGCGATCTGCGCGTCGTTGTCGACAGCCTGTTGAACGAGATGGACCAGGGCGTCTTCTGATCGGGCCGACGGTCAGCTGCGACCGGCGACGAAGCGCGTCAGGGCTTCGACAACCACCGTGTCGATCGGGATCCCCGCCTTGTCGGCTGCCTTGCGCACCTGTTTGCGAAGGTCCTTGGGAACGCCAACGGTGAGGTCAACCGTCTTGCCTTCGTAGGTCGGGAGGGGTGCGGGTGACTCGCCTTGGCGTGCGCCGGTGTCGTCGGCTCGGTCGATCGGCTTGATGCCTTTGTTCTTCTTCGGCTGCTTGGCGGCCGAAGGTGCAGGAGGCACCGGGTGGATGTGCTGCTCGGCGGCCACCCGGGGGGCGGCTGGATGAACGGAACCGTCGCCTGAACGCTGCAACGCGGGACGTGGATCGGGGCGACTCACGGCTCTGTCCTCTCCGTCCGGTTGCTTCTGCTGTGCACTATGCCACTCGGGGTTTGTCCGCGGAGCACTATCGGAGATAGGGGACTATGAGACTGGTCGCAGGGGTTTGGCCTCAACGTGAGGTGCCAGCACGAGGTCCAGATAAGTGTCAAAGATGCGCGCGACCTCGCGTCCGGCCTGCGTACGCCAGGCGTGGACGGGTGTGCATGCCCCCGCCGCTTGCTGCAGCACCGCGCGATCAGGTAGTGGGGGCTGCAAGAGGAGGTCTCCGTACGCGAGCGCTAGTTCAGCCATCCGGTAGCGGTGTTCCGATGACGTTGGTCGGACACGATTGACGACGATTCCGGCCACCTGAAGGCGGAGGTTCGTGTCGCGGACGACGCCCATCGCGTCCAATGCCTGCTGGGCGCCCTGAAGCGCGAAGAGGCTTGGCTCAGTGACGACGAGCCCGAGGTCGCTGGCCGTCAGGGCGTTGCGGGTCAGTTCGCCGAGGGCAGGTGGAGTGTCGATCAAGATCAGGTCGTACTTGTCGAGGCCCTGCATGGTGACCCGCAGGCGTACGTTGCCGGCCCCTTCGGGGACGGCGCGGTGCTCGAGGGCCCGCTCGCTTGCCACCAGGTCGATGTTTTCGCCCCAGCCACTGGAGACGATGGCCTGCTCCATGATCCCCGACCGACCATCGGCCAGGACGTCGTTGGTGGTGAACTGCACCCGCGGAGGGTCGAGGACGACGGAGCTGTTCGCTTGCGGATCGAGGTCGACCACCAGGGTGCGCAGACCTCGCGCGTGTGCGGCACTGGCCAGGCCCAGGGTGACCGACGTCTTTCCGACGCCACCCTTCAGGCTCAGCACGCTGAGTACTCGCATGGGGTGAGGGTACGGGTGAGGCGTTCACCGCTGCGGTCGGACGGTGCCCCTTGCCCCGAACGGGTGACGCACGGTCGCGGACCGTCATTGACTCGTCACTCTCCGGTGGAGGGAGAGCCGCGTCCACATTTTTGCGCCGACCGCTTGAAGCTGTCGGGGGCCTAGCTTATAATCGAACATACGTTCGAAGATAGCCAACGAGCTCGGCCGGTTGATCTTGGCCAGGTGAAATTGGCCAGGTGAAGGTTCGGTGCCGCCGTGGCGGCTTGCCGGTCCAGTTGATGAGAGCCCCTTGCCATCAGTTGCTCGATGAGCGAAGGCACGGTTCTCCCGCGGTGAACGCGTCGGTTGCCGACGCAGCGCTGGTCCTGCCACAGATATGACTGCCGCCACCTCCACTGCCGCCACATCCACTGCCGCCACCATCTAGCCCGAGGGAAGTCCGATGGGTCACGACCACACCGATGGAGCCGACGGCCAGCCGCCGGAACCGGCTTGGTCGGTGCCTGGGCAGCGCAGCACGAACCCATTTCCCCCGGGTTCGTGCGTGGTCGATGCAGCTCATTCAGTGTTCGGTGAGTTCGTCGCTACTGCCACCGACCTGGACGCTGCCGATCAGTTGGTGACGATGCGGCAGGTGATCGACCGGTTGGAGGGGTTGTGGTTAGCCGCCGCCGCCGACTTCTCCGAGTCCGGTGCGTTGGCCGAGACCGGGCACCGGTCGTTGGCGTCGTGGATGCGGCACCATTGCCACCTCGCACCTGGCGAAGCCGCAGCCCGTTCCCGGGTCGCGTTTGCGGTGACCGAGTCGCAGCCCGCAACGGGGAAGGCCCTGCGCGATGGGTCGTTGTCGTGGCGCCATGCGCAGGTGATTGGTGGCGCGCTGCGCCAGGTTCCCGCAGAGCTTCGCGAAGAAGCGGAGCTGGCACTGGTTGCCGAAGCGGGACCCCTAGATCCCGGACAACTGCGCCAGGTCGCTGACCGATTGGTGCACTGTATGGACCGAAAGAGCGCAGATGACGCCGCAATTCGACGCTTGGACCGGCGAGGGCTCAGCGTCGCCGAGACGATCGACGGGATGGTAGCCGTCTCGGGTCTGCTCGACCCGGTGAACGGAGCGCTGCTCCTGACTGCGCTCAACAGCCAGGTCCGATCCCCTCAGAGGGACGCCACCGGCCACGGTGATGGGCATGAGGTGCCTGCGCTGGGAGATGGGCACGGCTCCGATACCGGCTCATGGCCGCAGCGCCGAGCGGATGCCTTGGGCGAGATCTGCTCGGCGTGGTTGGGCACCATCAACGATGCGGTGGCCGGTGGCGTGCGACCACACCTGTCGGTGATCGTCGACCATGCGACGCTGGCCGCGCGACCCGAGCCACCTCTGGGAGGCGAGCAGGATCGGATCGGACCTGCCCACTTGGCGTGGGTCGGTGCGATCACCGCCAGCGAGGCACAGATGATCGGGTGTGACTCGAACATTTCGCGGATCGTGATGGATGGAGCTTCTCAGGTCATTGATGTGGGGCGGGTGACCCGCACCATCCCACCTGCACTACGCCGGGCGGTCTCCGCGCGAGACCGCATGTGCGTTGGCCCGGGCTGTCACCGTCCACCCGAGCATTGCGATGTCCATCACATCATCTTCTGGGAGCACGGGGGCGAGACCACGCAGGCGAACACCGTGCTCCTCTGCCGTCATCACCACCGCCTCGTCCACCTCAAACAGTGGCGTGTTGTCGTTGAATCCGACGGCACCCGAAGACTGATGCCGCCGTGACACCATGGCGGCATCGTGAGCCACATGTCCGAGCTGACCTACCCCGCGAGGCTCCAGGGTCTCTCGATCCGTCTTGCTGGCGGCGCGAGTTACGCCGCCGGCCCCTGGCACGTCTTGGTGCAGACGCAGGTGATCGGAGCCGGTCAGCTCGACTTCAAGCTGGCGGCGCAGCGGATATCCACCTGGCAGATGCATCGCGACGCTGGCGTGCGCATTGATGCGGACTCGGCCGTGGCGGTGGGAGCGGAGGTCGCGTTGGCGATCGGTGCTGGCTTGCTGAGGATCACTGCTGAGTGTCGTGTCGTGGCCGTTGTCGACGAGCCGCGGCAGTCGGGCTTCGCATACGGAACCCTGGGGCGGCACCCGGAGTGCGGCGAGGAGGCCTTCCTGGTGGAGTGGCGCGAAGACGACGCTGTGGTGGGTTCGGTCGCAGCCTTCTCCCAGCCGGCCCGGTGGTACACCAAGGCCGGCGGACCGGTGACGCGCGCCGCCCAGGCTATGGCGGCGCGCAGGTACCTTGGCGCGATGCTGCCGTAGCGACGGCGTCTATGGGCCCTTGATCGCTGAGTAACGCTCCAGCGACTCTCGGCGTTCCACCGCGTGATCGACGATGCGCCGGGCGTACCCACCTGCGTACCCAGCCGTTGGGCCGTCGGCCAGGTTCCAGGGCTCATGTACCTCCCCGCCCGCCACATGTCCCAGCTCGGGCACGTAGCGGCGCACGTAGTCGCCGGCTGGGTCAAAGCGCTGGCCCTGCGTGATCGGGTTGAAGATCCGGAAGTAGGGCGATGCGTCGGTTCCAGATCCGGCGGTCCACTGCCAGCCGTGCGAGTTCGACGCGATATCTCCGTCGACGAGATGACGCATGAACCATCTGGCGCCGAGCTGCCACTCCAAGTGAAGGTCCTTCACCAGGAAGGAGGCGACGATCATCCGGACTCGGTTGTGCATCCATCCTTCGTGTAACAGTTGACGCATGCCTGCGTCAACAATCGGATAGCCGGTCTCGCCCCGTTGCCAGGCGAGCAGTCGAGCGTCCGCGTTGGGGCCCGAGTCGTAAGGCATGCGCGCGAACTCTGGCCGTAGGTATTCGCGGGCGGTGTCTGGCGCGTGATGCAGAACGTCGGCGTAGAACTCGCGCCACGCGAGCTCTTTGCGGAACACCTCATGATCGGCGGAGTCACCCAGTTCGGCCAGCAGTGTTCGCGGATGGATCTCGCCGTACTTCAGGTGAACAGAGAGGCGCGAAGACCCCTCCACATCCGGGCGATTTCGATCCTCCTTGTAATGCGCCAAGGCTTCGCCGCGGAACTGGTGCCAACGTTCGAGCGCAGCAGCCTCACCAGCGGGTGGTAAGTGAAGTTCGCTACTGAACGGGCCGATCTGATGTTCGGTGGCCGCCGGATCGCTCGAGATGTCCTTGGCCCAACGAAAGCCGTTGGGCAGGGTGTCCGGGGGCGTAGCCGGGGCGCGCCAACCGTGAGCGAGCCACGCTCGATAGAACGGCGAATAGACGCGGTACGGCGTCCCGTCGCCCTTGACAACGCGACCTGGCGCGATGGCATACGGCGACCCACTGCGCACCAGGTCGACGCCGATTTCGTTAAGTGCTTGTTCGACAGCCCGGTCGCGAGCAGCTCCGTAGGGTCCGTAGTCAGCCGAGATGTGCACGCTGGATGCTCCGGCCTCACGAGCCAGCGCCACGACGGTCTCTTCCGGGCTTCCGGTTCGCCGGACCAGAGCGCCGCCCATGTCGAGGTCGAGCGCGGCAAGCGAGCCAAGGAGGTAGTGGCGTCGGGCCGCCCCGGCCGGTCGCCACAGGCTCGGGTCGACGACGAAGAGGGGCACGACCTCATCGGCAGATTTGGCAGCTTCGCCGAGTGCTGGGTGGTCTGCCAGCCGAAGGTCGCGACGAAACCACATCACCGACCGGGTAGAAGTCGACCGAGTAGAAGTCGACCGAGTAGACGTCACGGGACTGACGCTAGGGGGATCGCGAGGAATCTGCTCGCGGAGGTCGAACCCCTACCTTCAGTGCGGCAGGATGCACCCGTGACCCCACCCACCGCTGATGCCCCCGTCGTCTACCGCAATGCCAAGGCCTTCACCGCCGATCCTGACCGGCCATGGGCTCCCGCCTTCGCCGTCCACGACGGCCGGTTCTTGGTGTCCGGTTGCCTTGAGGAGGTCCAGGCTGCGGCCAACCGCGCAGTCGCCAGCAGCGGTGGAGGGGTCGTTGAAGAGGTCGACCTCGAGGGCAACTTGGTCCTTCCCGGCGTCATCGATGGGCACTTTCACCTCATGGGCATGGGGGAGTCGCTGCAGCGCGTAGACCTCGTCCGAGCGCGGTCGCTGGACGAGATCCAGCGCCTCGTCCGACAGCACGCAGTGAGTCACTCACAGAGTCACTGGGTCCTGGGAAAGAGTTGGCTCTTCGATGCCATCCCTGGCGGTGAACCGACCGTGGCCATGCTCGACTCGGTGGTGCCCACTCGGCCCGTCCTCCTGGACGCCAACGACTACCACTCGACCTGGGTGAACTCGCTCGGGCTCGAGGCGTTGGGGATCACCGACTCGACCCCTGACCCGGCAGGGGGGCGGATTGCTCGCGACGCATCTGGCCGGGCGACCGGCTTTCTTGAAGAGACCGCCGCCGAGCTGGCGTGGGCGCATCTGGATCGGGTGACCACCGGTGAAGGTCATCGGCAACACCTTCGCGGTGCCATTGCTGCCTTGCATGCGGCGGGGGTGACGACGGTGATCGACATGGGTCTTGGCCCGACGTCGCTACAGACCATCGCTGCGGCCGAGGCCGATGGTGAGCTCGATCTACGCGTGGTCGGCCATTGGCTGATGTCGCGCGAAGGGTCCACCGCGACCCACCTCGCGCAGGTCTCCGAGGCAGTGGGGCTGACGCGCGTCCACACCTCCGACCTCTTCCGAATGACGGGTATCAAGTTCATCGTCGATGGCGTCATTGACGGATGCACGGCGCAGGTGTCCGAGCCATACACGACGGGCGCGAAGCCCGACCCGATCTGGGACTACGAGGCCTTGATGCCGGTGGTCGCAGCCGCGGACAAGGCGGGGATCCAGGTCGCCCTGCACGCCATCGGCGACGCTGCTGTGCGAGCCGCCCTTGACGCCATCGAGAACGCCTACCGCGAGAATGGGACGGGCCCAGATCGAATCGGGCCTAGCGGCTCAGCCGGACGGCGGCACCGGATCGAACACATCGAGTACTGCGACCCCGCTGACATCCCACGCTTTGCCGCGCTCGGCGTCACGGCGTCCATGCAACCAGTCCACGCCGACCCGGCGATCCAGGACAACTGGCGGGCCATGCTCGGAGCGGAGCGCTCGGCTGCTGGGTTCCCGGCGGCAGCGCTGGTTGCATCCGGTGCCCGGCTGGTTTTAGGAACCGATGCGCCAACCGCTCCGTACGCGCCGCTCCCCAATCTGTTCATCGCAACGACCCGCCGTTCGGCTATGGATCCCACGCTTCCGGCGAATGAGCCCAAGAACGCGTTACCGCTTCAGGACGCAATCACCTACGCGACGGCAAACGCGGCATGGTCGTGCTTCGCTGAGGACCGACTCGGAACGATCGCACCTGGTCGCCACGCGGACTTCTTCGTTGTTGATCCGGACGTCACCGAGTCCGATCCCGACCGGCTCCTCGACGCGTCGGTCATG
>JBBQAL010000001.1:0-69556 GCA_038316135.1 Candidatus Nanopelagicales bacterium
GGGTAGTCGCAAGCGATCGTAGCCGGATCGGCATCGCACCCCTCCTCATAGGGAGGCAGGTTGACCTTCACCAGCGGTACTTCGGCGAGGAACCACTGCGGTTCGTAGAAGTAGCCGATCAGGAACTCCTGGTTGTCCTCGGCCTTGCGGAACGCCTGGATCAAGGCCGGCTCGCTGCCGGCGAAGACCACCTCGAAGTTCAGGTCGAGGTTCTGCACGAGCGCCTCGTCGTTGGTGACGAATGATGGGTCGCCGTCGAGCAGCTGACCCTTGTCGCCGGTCTCAGCTGTGGCAAAGTCGCTGGCGTAGTTGTTGAGGTTTTCCCAGTTATCGACGATGTCGGGGTGAGCCTCGGCCAGCCACGGCGGGATGTACCAGCCGATGATGCCCTCGTTGCCCTGCGAACCGAGGTCGACAGCAACACCTTGCTCGTCGATGTACTGCTTCTCAAGACCAGGGTGGCCCCAGTTCTCGATCACGACGTCGACGTCACCGTTCGCGAAGCCCTGCCACGAGATCCCTTCCTTCAGGTCTTTGTAGTTGACCGTGCAGCCCAACTTGGTCTCGGCGACCTGGCCAACGACGTAGGCCGAAGCCTCGTACCCCACCCAGGGGTTGATGGCCATGTTCATGTCTCCGCAGTCTGCGCCTGAGGTACTACCGCCACTCGCAGAGTCATTGATGTCGCCGCCGCCGCAGGCGGCAAGCGTGAGGCCAGCGGCCGCGGCTATAGCCGCGACGCGTCCAGCCCGCTTCTTGGTTACGCGCACTTCTTCTCCTTCAGTTGGGCCGCATGGTTGCGGCTTGGGGTCAGGCTCTCTCAGCACGTCCGTAGCGCGCTGCAGTATGGACGGTGATGCGGTCGAGCATGATGCCGAGCGCGGTGATGGCGATGCCAGCTGCGAGCCCCTTACCGAAGAAGCCGTCTTGTGAGAACCCGGTGATCACCAAGTACCCGAGGCTGCCGCCGCCAACGAGGGCGCCGATCACCACCATCGAGAGCACGAAAAGCATCCCCTGGTTGGCGGCCAGCACCATCGAGCCCTTCGACATGGGCAGCTGCACCTTGCTGATCATCTGCCACCGATTTGACCCGATCGCCTGCGCCGCCTCAATCGTTGTCGGCGCCACGCTGCGGATCCCGTCAGCGGCGATCTTGATCGCGACAGGGGAGGCGTAAAGCACGGCGGCCGCGACTGCCAGGAACTTGCCGGGCGGGAAAAGCGCGAGTGCTGGGATGAGGTAGACCAGCGACGGCATCGTCTGAAGGAGATCGAGTATGGGGCGCACTGCGGAGTCAACCCGGTGGCTGCGGCCCATCCACGTTCCGATGACCACGCCGAAGAACATGACTGCGGCAGTGGCGACCAGAGTCATCGAGAGGGTCACCATCGAGTCCTGCCAAAGGCCAACACTGAAGATGAGAGTGAGGCAGACAGCGGTGGGTAGCAGTGCCTCGGCGGCGCCGAGGTAAGACCCGACTGCAAGCAGTGCGACAACCACCAGCCAGTAGGGGATCCAGGCGACGTCGGGCACCTGGGCGGCGTAGTATCCCGCGGCCAGAACAGCAGCAGCGCACATGGCCGCACCACTGATGACGCGCGTCCGGTCTCCTTGGCCGGCCCCGCCAAGAAGCGCCGCGATCGCCAGGATCGCAAGTGCCACCAGCCACCATGGGGAGTTGGCCATCAAGTCCTCAAGCGGGTTAAGCACCCACACGGTGGCCGTGTTGTTCACCCACTCGGTAAGCGAGCCGGCGGCATCGGTGAATGCTTTGGTCCAGTCGTTGACGCGAGTAGCTATCTGCTGTCCGGTGTCGGACTCGGGAAAGATCGACCAGCGAAGCTTTGAGCGGGAGGCAATAATGCAGCCCAGCGTGACTACAGCCAGCACTCCGAGCACGATCCAGCGTCGTCGTTCGCTGCTACCGGCGCGTGCTGTCATCTCAGCCCGCTGGCCGGCCCGCACCGCCGCGCGATCGAGCAGGATGGCAAGGATGACCAAACACATGCCGGCCACAAAGGCAACGCCAATGTTCAGGGCATTCAGTGCCCGAACAATCGGGAGCCCAAGGCCGGGCCCGGCGATGAAGGCAGCGATAACTGCCATGGAAAGCGCCGCCATCACCGTCTGGTTGAGGCCAACGATGATGGTTCGTCGGGACATCGGCAGCTGCACCTTGGCCAACAGCTGACGAGACGTTGATCCCATGGAGGCGGTTGCCTCTACCGTCGTGGGAGAGACCGTGCCCAAGGCGTGCGCCGTAATGCGTACGAGCGGTGGCAGCGCGTAGACCAACGTCACCATGACGGCGCCCGCATTCCCAATTCCGAAGAGCAAGGCAAACGGTGCGAGGTACGCAAACGAGGGCATCGTCTGCATGGCATCGAGAACTGGCGTTATGGCCGCGGACGCTCGGCTGCTTCGGAACATCCAGATCGCGAGAGGGATGCCGAGGAGTACGCAAATAGTGACCGAAACGCCAGTGATGATGAGGGTGTCGATCGAGTCTTCCCAGTAACCCAGATACCCCACTGCCAAGATGGTGACCAGGCTGAGGATCGCGATGCGGACGCCGCTGAGGGCGTATGCGACGAGAACGACGAGCGCAACGACACCCAGCCACCCGATTTGGGCGGTATCGAGGGCGCGGTCGGGATCAGAGACGAAAATCTGTTGCAGGGTTGTGACTACCCAGTTGAGTGCGTCGCTGATCCAGACAAAGGGCTGGAGCAACAAGTTGCCATTGAACTTGGCCTCTTGGACGTTGCGGAAGAGGTCGGACAGCCATTGCTGGAATCCGGTGAGCTCGGCATTGGGCAGGTCTTGGGTGTTCTGTCCCTGCAGGAACTTCGCAAGGATCGCCCAGACGATGAGAACGATCCCGAGCGCCATCCAACGGCGCCGGTTCGTCCGTTCCGCTAGGTGTTCTGGAGCCTCATCCATGGGGTGTTCAAGCTCGGCCAGCTCAATCGTCACGATGGCGTCTCCTCCGCGACAATGACGCGCAGGATGTCGTCCTGGTCGACGACTCCGAGCAACTGGCCGTTCTCGACCACTCTTACTGGGTCGGCTGAGTCGATAACCCGACGGGCCGCATCACGCACAATGGTGTTCGGCGCCATCTCAGGTCCAGTCATGGATTCATCCACCCGTGGAGGCCGCATCACCCAGCGCAAGTTCAACACATGCGAGCGAGGTACTTCGCTCACGAAGTCCCGGACGTAGTCATCTGCCGGTGCACCGACGACCTCTGCGGGCGTTCCCATTTGAACCAGCGCACCGTCGCGCATGATCAGGATGCGGTCACCCAACTTCAGGGCCTCGGCCAGATCGTGGGTGATGAAGACCATCGTCTTGCCCACCTCGTGGTGCAGCCGAATGACCTCGTTCTGCATGTCGCGGCGGATCAGTGGGTCGAGAGCCGAGAACGGCTCGTCGAAGAGCAGCACCGAAGGATCGACTGCAAGTGCACGCGCCAGGCCGACGCGCTGCTGCATGCCACCCGAAAGCTGGTCGGGGTAGGCGTTCTCGTTGCCGGACAAGCCAACAAGGTCGACCATTTCCTGCGCCCGCGAGCGGCGCTCGGACTTCGAGACACCCCGAACCTCCAACCCGTAGGCGATGTTGTCGATCACCTTGCGGTGCGGGAGCAGCCCGAAGTGTTGGAAGACCATGGACACGTGGTGACGGCGAAGCTCACGTAGGCGGCTCTCCGACATGGCGACCACGTCTTCACCGTCGATGAGGACGTTGCCAGCTGTCGGTTCGATCAGCCGAGTGAGGCAGCGCACCAGTGTCGACTTACCCGATCCCGAGAGTCCCATCACCACGAAGACCTCGCCGGGTGCGACGTCGAAACTCACGTCGCGCACGGCGGCGGTGCAACCGGTCTTGGCGAGCAGCTCGGAGCGCGAGAGGTCGGCGTCCGGCGAGCCGACAATCTTGTCGGCGCGGGGGCCGAAGACTTTCCAAAGACTGCGAACGTTCAGGGCAGACTGCCCGTCAGTGGATGCGGCGGTGCCCTGCTCGTCGATCGTCGCCGTCATGAGGCAGCTCCTTCGTTACGGGGATCGCCTGGTGGATAGAGCGGGGTGCCCTCGCGGTAGCGGTAGAACGGGGCGTCCGACGGCGCCAGCGGTGTTTCGCCGTTGATGAGGTCGGCTGCCTTCTCGGCGAGCATCATCACCGGGGCGTAGATGTTTCCGTTGGTGACGTAGGGGAATGAGCTGGCGTCCACCACGCGTAGGCCTTCGACGTCGTAGACCTTCATGGACGCGGGATCGAGGACGGCGTCGTCGCCGACTCCCATCTTGGCGGTGCATGAGGGGTGCAGCGCGGTCTCGGCGTCCTTGCGCACCCAGTCGAGAATCTCGTCATCGGTTTCGACGGATGCCCCAGGGGAGAGCTCCCCATCGTTGAACGGGCCGAACGCAGGCTGGGTCAAGATGCTGCGGGCGACCTGAATGGCCTCGACCCACTCGCGTCGGTCCTGATCGGTGGAGAGGTAGTTGAACTGCATCGACGGGTGTTCCATCGGGTCGGTGGAGCGGATCTTCACCCAGCCGCGTGCATCGGAGTACATCGGGCCGATGTGCACCTGGTACCCGTGGCCCTTGGTCGGTGACGTGCCGTCGTAGCGAATGGCGATGGGTAGGAAGTGGAACATCAGGTTGGGGTAGTCGACCTCGTCGTTGCTGCGCGTGAAGCCGCCGCCCTCGAAGTGGTTGGTGGCGCCGAGCCCCTTGCGCTGGAAGAGCCACTGGGCTCCGATCCCTGGGCGCTTCCACCAGGCAAGCCCCGGCGCGATCGAGACAGGCAGCTTGCTCGCGTACTGGATGTAGACCTCGAGGTGGTCCTGCAAGTTCGCCCCGACCCCGGGGAGGTCGGCCACAACTGGGATCCCCAGCGATTGCAGGTGCTGTGCGTCACCCACTCCGGACAACTGCATGAGCTGGGGAGTGTTGATCGCTCCGCCGCAGAGGATGACCTCACCCGCCTTGACCGAACGCTTCAGGCGTCCGGCGCGGACGTACTCGACGCCGACGGCGCGCTTGCCTTCGAAGACAACCTTGGTGGCGTGGGCCAGGGTCTCGACGTCGAGGTTCTTCCGGTCCATGACCGGGTGCAGGTAGGCGCGAGCTGCGCTGAGCCGTCGTCCCTTGTGGATGTTGCGGTCGAACTTGGCGAACCCCTCTTGCCGGTAGCCGTTGACGTCGTCGGTGAGGGGGTAGCCGGCCTGCTGGGCCGCCTCGAAGAAAGCGCCGAAGAGCGGGTTCGTGGCGGGCCCCCGTTCGAGCACCAGGGGCCCACTGCCGCCGCGCCACTCGTCAGCGCCGGCAAGGCAGGTCTCCATGCGCTTGAAGTAGGGCAGGCAGTGGGCGAAGTCCCAGTTCTCCATGCCCTTGTCGGCACCCCAGCGCTCGTAGTCCATGGGGTTGCCGCGCTGGAAGATCATTCCGTTGATGCTGCTGGAGCCACCGAGCACCTTGCCGCGGGCGTGGAAGACCCGGCGGTTGTTCATGTGCGGCTCGGGGTCGGTCTCGTAGCGCCAGTCGTAGAACCGGCTGCCGATCGGGAAGGGCAACGCGGCCGGCATGTGGATGAACGGATCCCAGATGAAGTCTGGGTGCCCGGCCTCGAGCACAAGAACCGAGGTGCCGGGGTCAGCGCTCAGTCGGTTGGCAAGTGCGGACCCCGCTGACCCGCCGCCGACGATGACGATGTCGTAGCGCTCATCGCTCATCTTTGGACTCCATCGTTCGAAGGGGGCGTTCAGTCATTCATTCACTGAACCAGTGCTGAGGGGCCGGCGCGGTGTTGCGCCAGATGTGCTTGGTCTCTTGGTACTCCGCAAGCCCGTGGTGCCCGAGCTCGCGGCCGAAGCCGGACTGCTTGTAACCGCCCCATTCGGCCTGCGCCACATATGGGTGGTAGTCGTTGATCCATACGGTGCCAGCGCGAAGCCCGGCTGCCACGCGGTCGGCCTTGGCGGGGTCGCTGGTCCAGACCGCGCCAGCGAGGCCGTAGTCGGTGTCGTTGGCGAGTCGAAGTGCCTCGGCCTCGTCGGTGAATGTCTCGACGGTGAGCACCGGCCCGAAGGACTCTTCGCGCACGACCTGCATGTCGGCCGTGCAGCGGTCGAACACCGTCGGTGGGTAGTAGTAACCGTCGGCGAGCTCGGGAGCATCTGGCCTGGCTCCACCGCAGCGAAGCACCGCTCCCTCGGCGATACCAGCGGCGACGTAGGCCTCGACCTTCGCCCGGTGCCCTTCGGAGGTCAGTGGACCGGTCTCGGCGTTCTCGTCGAAGGGGCCCCCCATGCGAATCGCAGACGCCCGGCGAACCAGCTCGTCGACGAACTCATCGTGGATCGACTCCTCGATCAGCAGGCGTGCCCCCGCTGAGCAGACCTGGCCGGAGTGGAGGAACACCGCAGTCAGGGCCATGTCGAGGGCAGCAGCGCGGTCGGCGTCGGCGAAGACGATGTTCGGGTTCTTGCCGCCGAGCTCGAGCGAGACCTTCTTCACGGTGGGTGCGGCGGCCGCCATGATGATGCGCCCGGTGATGAGTCCACCCGTGAACGAGACCAGATCGACGGCAGGGTGTGTCGACAGCAGCGCTCCAACGTTGGGGCCGGTGCCGAGCACCAAGTTCGCAACGCCGGGAGGCAGCCCCGCGGCGTCCAGTTCGCGCATCAGCAGGATTGCGGTCGAGGGGGTGAGCTCACTCGGCTTGAGGACGAAGGTGTTGCCAGCCGCCAAAGCGGGAGCGACCTTCCACGACGTCTGCAGCAGCGGGTAGTTCCATGGGGTGATGAGCCCGCAGACACCGACCGGTTCGTGAACGATACGACTCTCGACGTCAGGACGGTCGACTTCGATGGTGCGGACGTCGATCTCGGCGGCAAGCTTGGCGTAGTAGCGGAACACCGAGGTGATGTCGTCCATATCGTACTCGGCCTCGACCAGCCGCTTCCCGGTGTCGAGGGCTTCGGCCCTGGCGAACTCGGCTCGATGACGTTCGAGGGCGTCGGCGACGCGGTCCAGCAGCGCACCGCGGTCAGCGGCAGAGGTGGTCGGCCAGGGGCCGGTGTCGAACGCACTCCTGGCGGCCGAGATGGCCGCTTCGGTATCTGCACTCGTTCCCTCGTCGACGGTTGTGACGACTGAGCCGTCGGCGGGGCAGCGGATCTCGCGCGTGTTGTGTTCACGCGCGTCGGTCCATGCTCCGCCGATGAAGAAGTCGGGCACGCGGCTCCTCTCGGTCTGAGTGCCCCTCACCCTGCATTGGGCATCACCTCCCGTCAATAGAACGTTGCGGTGCCGTGACGTTGGTTCCACACGCTGTCGGCGCCGGAGGATTCGGTCTAATCTCCCTGCATGACCGATCAGCAGCGTGGGTTCGCCGCTCAGTACTTCAACCAGACCTGGGATTTGATCGACCAGGCGGCGCGCACCCCAGCCGATGACCGCCAGATGTTGACTCTTGCCATGGCCAGTCGGGCCCTCTGGGACGACATCGGTGCCGATGAGCAGTTGATCACCGGCGATTGGCAGGTGGCCCACGTTGCTGCGCTCACTGGTCACGCCGATTTGTCGCTGGATTTTGCCGCAGCCGCCTACGAGCGGGCGTCCAACGCCGATGTCCCGCTTTGGCTGAAGGCATCGACCTGTGAGGGATTGGCCAGGGCACATGCGGCGGCCGGCCATGAGGCAGAGCGTGACGCCTGGGTGCTGAAGGCTCGAGAGCTGCTTGAGCAGGTTGGCGATGCCGACGACCGTGCCTTGATCGAGGGGCAGTTGGCCACTGTCCACGGCGCCTGATCCCTGCCGCGGCCGTTCCGGCCGTTGATCAGTTGATCAATGGGTCAGTGGTGCTCTGGTTCAGCGTCCCTCGAGTGCGTCGCGAATGGCGAGCAGTTTCGTCTGCGACTCGGCGAGCTCGTCGGCCGGGTCGGAGCCTTCGACGATGCCGCAGCCGGCGTACATGCGCAGTGAGTGCGCATTATCGGGGTCCATCTGAGCGCAGCGCAGAGCAATACCGAACGCCCCGTCACCCCTCGAGTCGATCCAACCGACTGGTCCGGCGTACCGACCGCGGTCCATTCCCTCCAGTTCTTGAATCACCGCGCGGGCTCGTCCGGTCGGGGTGCCACAGACTGCCGCCGTCGGATGCAGGGCTGCCGCGAGTTCGAGCACTGACTCGCCGTTGGCCAGGCGCCCGGTAATGTCGGTCTGCAAGTGCTGGACGTTGGCGAGGCGAACAACCTCCGGTGCTCGGGGCACGACCAGGTCGGAGCAGAACGGTCCGAGGTTCTCCGAGACAGATCGCACGGCCAGCTCATGCTCGACGCGGTCCTTGTCGGACGCGAGGAGGTCAGCGGCGTGCTGGGCGTCGACAACGGCGTCGCTTCCTCGAGGGGTCGTGCCTGCCAGAACCCGTGAGACCACGTGGTCCCCGGTGCGTCGCACCAACAGCTCGGGGGTGGCACCGATCAGGCCGTCGACGGCGAAGGTCCAACAGCTCGGGTAGGTGTGCGCGAGAGGAGCAAGCAGGGCTCGCGGGTCGAGAGCGTGCTGAGTGCTGGCGACGAGGTCGCGGGCCAGGACGACCTTTTTGAGGGTTCCGCCGGCGATGCGATCAACGGCTGCGGCCACGGCCATTTCGTATCCGGCAGAGGTGACGGTGCCGTCGCTGTAGCGGATCTGACCGGGTGGGCTGACCGGTCCGCGTGGAGACAACGTTGCATCGGCGTCGCCGATCGTGGTGATCCACGAGGCGCCATCCCGGCGTCCAACGATGACGTTCGGGACGATCATCACCGAGTTGCCGGGGCCGTCGTCGAAGGTGAACGACCCGAAGGCGACGGGGCCGGTTCCGGGAACGTGCACCTGGTCGTCGATGTCGAGGGACCGGACCAACTCGCGCCACCACTGCGCCGCACGGGCGAAGCGGTCAGGGCCGGCCACGGTGAGCCGGGCGGCCTCACCCCAGGCAGCGAAACCATCGGTGCCGCGGGTCCAGGCGACGAGGGGCTCGTCCGGGAGGGTTTCCAGCAGTGGGCCGGGGTCTGCGATGGGGATGGAGCGCACAACGGTGCGGGTACGGGCCGTGGTGCTCACAAGGCAACAGCCTAGGCCTGGTTCAGCAGGTCGGCCCACCGACCGGCACCCTGAGTCCCCCATGGAGCGCCGCGTCCGCTATGACGGCAGACTTCTGCTGTGACACGCGCCCACCTCGACAAGCAGCCGATCGATGTGGCTCAGATGTTCGACGATGTCGCCTCGAAGTACGACATCACCAACGACGTGCTGTCGCTGGGCCAAGACCGACAGTGGCGCCGAGCCGTGGTCGCAGCCGTTGAACCCCGGCAGGGGGAGCGGATACTCGACCTGGCCGCAGGAACCGGGACGTCGTCTGTTCCTTTCCACGAGCGGGGTGCCTTCGTCGTTCCGTGTGACTTCTCGCAGGGCATGCTCGCCGTCGGCAAGCAGCGCCGCCCCGACCTCGCGTTCGTCGCTGGAGACGGGCTGAAGTTGCCGTTTGCCGATGCCAGCTTCGATGCTGTGACGATTTCGTTCGGGCTCCGCAACTTGCACGACACCGAAGCCGGGCTGGCCGAGTTGCTGAGGGTCACGCGTCCTGGCGGGCATCTGGTGGTCTGCGAGTTCAGCCACCCCACCTGGGCCCCGTTCCGGACGGTTTACAGCGAATACCTGATGCGGGCACTACCGCCGGTTGCTCGAGCCGTATCCAGCAATCCGGAGGCCTACGTCTACCTTGCTGAGTCGATCAGGGCTTGGCCCGACCAGCGGGGTCTCGCGGCGCTCGTGCAGCAGGCCGGATGGCATTCGGTCGCCTGGCGGAACCTCTCAGGGGGCATCGTGGCCCTCCACCGCGCCACGGCCCCCTAGCTGTGGGGCGTCGACCCCCAAAGGGCTAGTAGACGCCGCGGAGGGTCTTCATCGCTGACGCGACCACCTCGCGGTCGGTCCAGGTGTTCAGGTCCCGTCCGGCGTCGCCGACGGTGAAGCCGACCAGCGCCGGGGTTCCGACGACAGCTGAGAGGTCGTACCAGTCGAGGAAGCGGCCCTGCGGCGTGCCGACCAGCCCCATCACGTGCGCGCCGACGTCCCAGAACTTCCGGTCAAACCGCAAGATGACCTTCTCCATGCATCCAGACCCCATGAGACCGACCGCATTGCTCACTGCCGCCGGAAGCCCGGGGCGGAAGTCGATGACGCCTGCGCGCACGGCCGAGAGTGGGAGCGCGAGCACCACGCCGTCAGCTTCCAGAGTGCCGCCGTCGGTGCCCACTTTGATCCGCCTGCTGCGCCAGTCGACGCTGCGCACGGGGCGACCGCGGTGGATCCGCAGTCCCTGAGCCAGCCGTTTGGGCAGCCGGTCATAGCCGCCAACGACGAAGGCCTCACCGCCGCGAACCCACCGGCCTTGGTCGAACCAGGCGAGGTCGAGCGCGTCGGCGTCGTCGGCGTACTCGTGTTCGATCTCCCACCCGAGCGTGAAGCGCTCGACATCGTTACGCGGGAAGTTGCGCGCGGCCAGGGCATCAGCCAGAGGTGTCCCTGGGGTGAAGTCCGGACGCCGGGCGTCCCGAATGATGCGCCACATGCGGTCGAAGGCATCGTCGACAGCGCCGGCGGAGATCCGCGACCCGTCAGCTCGACGGAAAACAGCCGTGCCCCACTTCGTCAGGTAGAGGTCGCACCCGACGTCGCGCAGCGGGCCTTTGATCGGGTTGTTGCGAAGCCCGTGCAGCCACGCGGCACCGAGTTCAACCGGTCTGTTCCACGACCGGTCGGTGAACACCCGGCCGCCGACGCGTCCTCGTGCCTCCACGACCGTGACCGTGTGGCCTTCAGCCTTCAGCCGTTGAGCCGCAGCCAGGCCGGCAACTCCGGCACCAACGACGACGACGTCCGAGCGACGTCCGATTCGGTTGTCGAGGCGCCTGGCGGCGAGTCGACCAGACTCGTACGCACCGTGAACCGTTCCTGGGTAGGCCAGGCTCAGGGCCTCGCCGGCGAAGACCAGCCGGTCAGAGATCATCGCGTAGGTCAGGTCGGCCCTGGTGGACCGGCTGGCGCCGACGGCGAGGGTTGCGTAGGAACCCCGGGCCCATCGGTCGGTCCACCACCGGGTGACGATGGCGTCGCGCGGGTCAGGAACACCACCGGCGGCTGAGGCGCGAAGAACCGGTCCAGCTGCGACGGCAGCGGAGCTGGCCGCAGCAGCCCCCAGGAACGAGCGTCGGGTCCAGGCCGGTCCTGCTTCAGTCATCGGATCTTCCTCCTCTCAGCTCCCGCCGCGAGCGCCACTTGCTTGCATTGTCGGAATCGAAGGGGTGCGAATACACTGGATACGCTCGTGAATGCATTCACAAAGTCGATCTCCCTTGCCGCCAGCCGAGGATCCTCCGTGCCGCACCTGACCAGCGACCGCAGCGCCGACGTCATCGTCGTCGGCGCCGGTCCAGCCGGTTCCACCACTGCCTATCACCTGGCGCAGTCCGGCCTAGACGTCCTGCTCCTCGAGAAGACCGCTTTCCCTCGCGAAAAGGTCTGTGGCGATGGGTTCACGCCGCGCGCCGTCAAGCAGATCCTCGCTATGGGCATCGACCCCGATCCAGCTGACGGCTGGATCCGCAACCAGGGGCTACGCATCATCGGCGGCGGGATGCGTCTCGAACTTCCGTGGCCAGACCTCGCCTCCTACCCCGACTACGGGCTGGTCCGCACCCGCGAGGACTTCGACGAGATCCTCGCCAGGCAAGCACAAAAAGCTGGGGCCAGGCTCCACGAGCACACCGCCGTCACTGGTCCCGTGCTCGATGCCCTTGGGCGCATCGTTGGCGTCAGTGCTCGAACGTCGGACGCCGACGGCGGCCGCGGCGCCGAGGTTGAGTTCCGGGCGCCGCTGGTCGTGGCGGCCGACGGCAACTCGACGCGGTTGTCCCTCTCGATGGGCCTGCGCAAGCGTGACGACCGCCCTATGGGGGTCGCTGTCCGCACCTACTACACCAGCCCTCGGCACGCCGACGACTGGCTCGAGTCGTGGCTCGAGCTCTGGGACGGCGACCGGCTGCTGCCGGGCTATGGCTGGATCTTCGGTGTCGGAGACGGCACGGTGAACGCCGGTCTCGGCATCCTCAACTCGTCGTCGGCGTTCGGCAAGGTCGACTACAAGGATCTGCTCAGACGCTGGCTCGACACCACGCCGGAAGAGTGGGGGTTCCGCGAGGAGAACCGCACCCAGCCGATCCGCGGCGCTGCCCTGCCCATGGGGTTCAACCGCACGCCGCACTACACCCGCGGGCTGGTCCTCGTCGGGGACGCCGGCGGCATGGTCAACCCCTTCAACGGTGAAGGAATCGCCTACGCCATGGAGTCAGGGTCGATGGCAGCCGAGACGATCGTCCAGGCGCTCGGTCGGCCGACGGCCGATTCCCGTGAGCGGGCCCTCGAGGCTTATCCCCTTGCGCTCAAGGACGCCTATGGCGGCTACTACACCCTGGGGCGGGTCTTCGTGAAGCTGATCGGCAACCCCAATGTGATGAAGCTGGCCACCCGCCATGGGCTGCCGCATCCCACGCTGATGCGCTTCACCTTGAAGCTGCTGGCCAACCTCACCGACCCGAGGGACGGGGACGCCATGGACAAGGTGATCAACGCCCTCACGAAGGTGGCTCCGGCGGCGTGACCGGTGCCCACCACCCCACCCTGGACCTCCCCGCCAGCGGCCCTAGGATGATCGGCGGTCAGTGGCCCAACTCTCGGGTCGACGCAGGACGCGAAGGGAGCGGCCCGCAGTGAATCCGATTGTCCCGATCCTGTTCCTCGGCGTACTCGCCTTCGGGTTCGCCGCGTTCTCTATCCTCGCGGGGTCAGTGTCGGGTCCTAAGCGCTACAACCGCGTCAAGTTGGACTCCTACGAGTGCGGTATCGACCCGACGCCACAGCCGATCGGTGGCGGTCGTTTCCCCGTCAAGTACTACCTGACCGCCATGCTCTTCATCTTGTTCGACATCGAAATCGTCTTTCTGTATCCGTGGGCCGTCGCCTTCGACCAGTTGGCGATCTTCGGCCTGATCGAGATGCTCCTCTTCATCGTCACCCTTGGCGTCGCCTTTGCCTATGTATGGCGCCGTGGGGGGCTGGAATGGGATTAGCCCACCGGCCGAGCCAGCGCAGGAGGAAAACCCATGGGTCTTGAGGAACAGCTTCCGAGTGGATTCTTGCTGACTTCGGTCGAGAAGTTCGCCGGATGGGCACGTTCGGGGTCGCTCTGGCCGGCGACCTTCGGCCTGGCTTGTTGTGCCATCGAAATGATGGCAACCGGTGCCGGTCGCTACGACCTCGCCCGATTCGGCATGGAGGTCTTCCGGGCGTCACCGCGCCAGGCGGACCTGATGATCGTGGCAGGGCGGGTCAGCCAGAAGATGGCACCGGTGCTTCGTCAGATCTACGACCAGATGGCCGAGCCAAAGTGGGTCATCTCGATGGGAGCCTGCGCGTCCAGTGGTGGCATGTTCAACAACTACGCCATCGTGCAGGGCGTCGACCACATCGTCCCGGTCGATATCTACTTGCCAGGCTGTCCACCGCGCCCTGAGCAACTGATGGACGCGATTATCAAGCTGCACGAGCAGATCAAGAACGAGAAGCTCGGCGCCCAGCGGGTCGAGTGGCAGCGCGAGCTCGAGGCGTCGGCGCTCACTGCGGTTCCGACCAGCGAGATGAAGGGTCTGCTCAGGTGAGCGAGCACGAGACCACTCCTGAGGTCGTCCCTGCCGGGACGCCGACGATCGACGTTGTCGACGTCCGGTCAGGCATGTTTGGCGCCAATGATGGTGGCGACACGTCTGGGTTCGGCGGCTTGGTGCGCGCGGTCTCGGTGGCGACTGCTGCCAGTCGTCCTTACGGCAGCTGGTACGACGAGGCAACCGACGCTCTCGAGCGGGCCTACCCCAAGTTCTCCGAGGCGATCGAGAAGGTCGTTGTCGAGTTCGGCGAGCTCACGTTGCACATCCGGCGCGAGTACCTGCTGGAAGTCGCCCAGGTGCTACGCGACGATGCAGCGTTGCGCTTTGAGATGTGCATGGGGGTGAGCGGCGTGCACTGGCCAGGCGACTCCGACCGCGAGCTGCACGCGGTTTACCCCTTGGTTTCGTACACTCACAACCGTCGGCTCAAGCTAGAAGTTGCCTGCCCCGACGCTGACCCACACATCCCGTCGCTCTACTCGGTCTACCCCAGCAACGACTGGCACGAGCGCGAGACCTACGACTTCTTCGGGATCATCTTCGACGGGCACCCGTCGCTGTCCCGCATTCAGATGCCAGACGACTGGTCGGGGCATCCGCAACGTAAGGACTACCCCCTCGGCGGAATCCCTGTCGAGTACAAGGGCGCCGAGATCGCACCGCCGGACGAGCGGAGGCAGTACTCCTGATGACGACAACCGGCCCTTACGAAACAGCAGACATTGGCGAAGCTCCACCGACGACCGGCGACCCGTACGCCGAGTCGCGTGACACCACCGACGGTCGGGTCTACACCGTGAGCGGTGGCGATTGGGATGCGTTCGCGGCCGAAGCCGCAGAGATGGCCGAGGGCGCGCTTGTCGTCAACATGGGTCCACAGCACCCTTCGACGCACGGCGTTCTTCGACTCATCCTCCAGATCGAGGGTGAAACGGTCACCGACACGCGATGCGGTATCGGTTACCTCCACACCGGTATCGAGAAGAACCTCGAGTTCCGCACGTGGACCCAGGGCGTCACGTTTGTGACGCGAATGGACTACTTGTCGCCGTTCTTCAACGAAACGGCTTACTGCATGGGTGTCGAGCGCATGCTGGGCATCACCGACGAGGTGCCCGAACGAGCTCGCCTGATCCGCATCCTGATGATGGAGCTCAACCGCATCTCCTCACACCTGGTCTGCATCGCAACCGGCGGCATGGAGATCGGTGCGCTGACGGTCATGACGATCGGCTTTCGTGAGCGAGAGCTCGTGCTCGACCTCTTCGAGCTCATCACCGGCCTGCGTCTGAACCACGCCTATGTCCGTCCCGGTGGCGTCGCCAACGACCTGCCATCAGATGGCATCGAGAAGATCCGCGACTTCCACAAGCTGATGAGCAAGCGCGTCAACGACTACATCAAGCTCTGCAACGAGAACCCCATCTTCAAGGGCCGCTTGACCGATGTCGGGTACCTCGACCTCGCCGGCTGTATGGCGTTGGGGATCACTGGACCCATTCTTCGGTCGACCGGCCTTCCCTGGGACCTGCGCAAGACGCAGCCGTACCTCGGTTACGAGGATTTCGACTTCGAGGTTCCCACCTGGGACACCTGTGACGCGTACGGCCGTTTTCGGATTCGCCTGGAAGAGATGGTGCAGTCGCTCCGGATCATTGAGCAGGCCGTTGACCGACTCGAGGAGGTCGGCCCGGGGCCGGTCATGGTCGACGACCCCAAGATCGCCTGGCCCGCGAAACTGTCCATCGGCTCCGACGGACAGGGCAACAGCCGGGAGCACATCAACAAGATCATGAACGAGTCGATGGAGGCGCTCATCCACCACTTCAAACTCGTGACCGAAGGGTTCTCGGTACCGGCCGGACAGGTCTACTCCGCCGTTGAGTCGCCGCGGGGCGAGCTCGGCGTGGTGATGGCCAGCGATGGGGGTACGCGCCCATACCGAGTGCACTACCGAGACCCATCGTTCAACAACCTCCAAGCCGTTGGGGCGATGTGTGCCGGTGCCCAGATCGCCGACGTCATCGTTGCTGTCGCCTCTATCGATCCCGTCATGGGCGGCGTGGACCGCTGACCCCGACTGAAGACAGACGAAGGACACCCATGGCCATCTCAGAGACCACCCGGGCGCAGATGCGCGAGGTGCTGGTCGGCTATCCCCGGAAGCGGTCGGCTCTGATGCCTCTGTTGCATCTGGCGCAGGCCGACGAGGGCTACATCAGTCAGGACGGCATAGCAATTGTCTCCGAGATGGTCGAGCTCACCGAGGCTGAGGTCACGGCAGTCTCGACCTTCTACACGATGTACCTCAAGCGCGAGAGCGGACGCGTGCGGGTCGGCGTCTGCATCAACTCGCTGTGCGCCGTTCTCGGCGGCGACGAGATATGGGATTCCTTGGTCGACCACTGCGGGGTCGGTAACAACCAGACGACCAACGACGGCGCCGTCACCCTCGAGCGCATCGAGTGTCAGGCAGCGTGCACGCATGCGCCCGTCATGACGGCGAACTGGGAGTTCCTCGACGACATGACGGTCGAGAAAGCCAAGCAGGTGGTGGACGACGTACGCGCGGGGCGACCCGTGCAGAGCAGTCGTGGCCCCGTTGTGCGCACCTTCGCTGATGCCGAGCGCACGATCTCCGGTGTCGACGACGGCTTGACCGCTGAAGGTGAGATTCGCGACGACCGGATGCTGGCCGGGTTGAGACTTGCTCAGGCCAACGGTGACGCCGAGCGCAGCGCGGAAGCGGAACGTCAGGGTGCCGCGAACGTGAAGGGACGCTGACATGCCGCTGACGCCAGTTCTCTCAGCTCACTGGGACGAGGCCGACTCCTACACGATCGACGGATATCGTCGCCACGGTGGATATGACGCGCTCGCGATTGCGTTTGCCAAGCAGCCCGATGACGTCATTCAGCTCGTGAAGGACTCCGGCTTGCGAGGCCGCGGTGGGGCAGGGTTCCCCACCGGCATGAAGTGGGGTTTCGTGCCGCAAGGTGATGGCAAGCCGCACTACCTCGTGGTCAACGCTGATGAGTCAGAGCCGGGCGCATGCAAGGACGTCCCGTTGATGCTGGCGAACCCGCACTCACTGGTAGAGGGCGTCATCATCGCCTCCTACGCGATCCGGGCTCACCACGCGTTCATCTACGTCCGCGGCGAGGTTCCGCACGCGATCCGCCGCGTGGCAGCTGCAGTGCGCGAGGCTTATGCGGCTGGTTACTTGGGGAGCAACATCCAAGGGTCTGGCTTCGACCTCGACGTCGTTATCCACGCTGGTGCTGGCGCCTACATCTGCGGTGAAGAGACGGCGCTGCTCGACTCGCTGGAGGGCTTCCGCGGCCAGCCGCGGCTCAAGCCGCCCTTTCCCGCGGTTGCCGGACTCTACGCGTCGCCAACGGTGGTCAACAATGTCGAGACGATCGCAAGCGTCCCGTCCATCGTCACCAACGGCGCTGACTGGTACACGTCGTACGGCAGCGAGAAGTCGCCAGGGGTCAAACTCTTCGCGGTCTCTGGACACGTGGAGCGGCCGGGCATCTTCGAAGCTCCCATGGGCACGACAATGCGCGAGCTGCTGGAATGGGCCGGCGGCATGCGTAAGGGCCATCGCCTGAAGTTCTGGGTGCCGGGTGGGTCCAGCGTTCCGCTACTCACCGAAGAGCATTTGGACGTCCCCTACACCTACGAAGATATCGCGGCGGCCGGGTCGATGCTCGGCACCGGCACCCCGATGGTCTTCGACGAGACGACCAGCGTCACCCGCGCGGTTACTCGATGGCTGGAGTTCTACAAGCACGAGTCGTGCGGCAAATGCACGCCGTGCCGCGAGGGAACCTACTGGCTGGTCGACCTGCTGCGGCGACTCGAGAGTGGTGCGGGCTCGGAAACCGACATCACCCGTATCAACGAGGTGTCCGCCCAGATCATGGGTCGGTCGTTCTGCGCTCTCGGTGATGCCGCAGCGACGCCATTCCCCGGCGCCATCAAGTACTTTGCTGACGAGATTGCTCTCGGCACGCACACCGCCGCAGCAGATCTGTTCGACCCAGTGGCCGCCACCGTCTTCGCGGGAGTGAACGCCTGATGACCGTGACTACGCCGTCGACCACGGGGGACGCGCTCGAACCACACACAGATCTGGTGACACTGACCATCGACGGTGTTGAGACGGCGGTGCCCAAGGGGACGCTGATCATCCGCGCGGCTGAGCAGCTCGGCGTTGCTGTTCCGCGGTTCTGCGACCACCCGCTGCTCAACCCGGTCGCTGCCTGCCGCATGTGCCTCATCGAGGTTGAGGGCATGCCCAAGCCTCAGCCCGCGTGTGCGGTGACCTGTTCAGACGGGATGGTGGTCAAGACGCAGATGACCTCTCCAGTTGCTGATGAGGCGCAGCGCAGCGTCATGGAGTTCCTCCTCATCAACCACCCGCTCGACTGCCCGATCTGCGACAAGGGTGGCGAGTGTCCCTTGCAGAACCAGGCGATGACCAACGGGCAGGGCGACACTCGCTTCGACGGTCCGAAGCGCACCTTCCCCAAGCCGATCAACTTGTCGGCTCAGGTGCTGCTCGATCGTGAGCGTTGCGTCTCCTGTGCCCGGTGTACTCGATTCGCTGAGCAGATTGCCGGCGACCCGTTCATCGAGCTGCTTGAGCGCGGTTCGCAGCAGCAGGTCGGAATCGCCGCTGATGTCCCCTTCAATTCCTACTACTCAGGCAACACGATCCAGATCTGCCCTGTTGGTGCCCTGACCAGCGCCATGTACCGGTTCCGGTCACGTCCCTTCGACCTCGTGTCGACCCCCACCGCTTGTGAGCACTGCGCCTCCGGCTGTTCGCTTCGCACCGACTCGCGCCGCAACGCCGTGATGCGCCGACTCGCCTCCGTCGACCCCGAGGTCAATGAAGACTGGAACTGCGACAAGGGCCGCTTTGCTTTCCGATACCTGGAGTCTGACGTCCGACTGACCACCCCGATGGTGCGCCTCGACGGTGTGCTCCAACCAGCATCGTGGGATGAAGCGCTCGTGTCGGCAGCAGCCGGGCTAAAGGCGGCGGCCGGCAAGGCGGGCATCATCACCGGTGGCCGTCTCATGGTCGAGGATGCCTACGCATACTCAGTCTTTGCCAGACGAGCGCTGAGCACCAACGACATCGACTTTCGCCCTCGGGGCTCGTCCGCTGAGGAAGAGCAGTTCCTGGCCAGCCGGGTGGCTGGTGCAGGTCTAGGACCCACCTACGCCGACCTCGAGAAGGCTCCGACTGTTCTGCTCGTCGCTTTCGAGCCCGAGGACGAGTCGCCGATCGTGTTGCTCCGGCTCCGCAAGGCTGCCAGTGCGGGAACTCGGGTTCTCTCGGTCGCACCGGCGGCGAGCCGTGGACTGGCCAAGACCAACGGCGCCTGGATCCCGGCTGCCCCGGGATCGGAGCCGACCGTCATCGACGATCTCGATGCGGAGACCGTGACCGCGCTCAGTCAGCCGGGGGCGGTCGTCCTCGTCGGCCAGCGCGCTGCGGCAACCGCGGGGTTGCTGTCTGCTGTCGGACGACTGGCCGACCGAACTGGTGTCGCTTTGGGCTGGGTGCCGCGCCGTGCCGGTGACAGGGGTGCTGTTGAGGCGGGTGTGCTCCCCACACTGCTTCCTGGCGGGCGTCCCGTTGCTGATGCTGCTGCGCGTGTTGACACCGCAGCCATTTGGGGTGTTTCGGAGATTCCCGAGGCCCCCGGACGCGATATTCCCGAGATGCTGGCGGCCATTGAAGGTCGTGAGCTGGCGGCACTGGTCGTTGGTGGGGTCCGGATCGACGACTTGCCGGCTGACGCCGAAGCCGCCCTGCGCGCAACAGAGTTTCTCGTCGTTCTGGATACCCACGCCCACGGGCTCGTCGAACTCGCCGACGTCGTCTTCCCGGTAGCGGCTGCTCCGGAGAAGGCTGGGACGTTCATCAACTGGGAAGGACGCCGACGCCCGTCCTCACAGGCACTACGCACGAACCTGATGTCAGATGCACGAGTACTGGCTGCACTTGCCGGTGAGCTTGGCGTCGACGGTGTGGAAGGAGACCCAGCCAGGCTGCGCACGCAACTGGCGGAGTTCGCTGGGTGGGAAGGCGTTCGCGTCGATTCCCCAGACGTCACGGCCGCCACCGCAGAACCCGGTCCCGGACTGCTGCTGGCCACGTGGCGTCCCCTTCTTGAGGCAACCGTGCTGCAGGAGGGCGAGCCTTATCTGGCAGCAACAGCCCGTGGTCGCGAGGTGTGGTTGTCGGCCGTCGAAAGTGAAGCTGTGGGCGCTACGGAGGGGCAGTTGATCACCCTGACGAGCGCCAGCGGTAGCGTCACTGCGCCGCTCGTGGTCGCTGAGACTGCCGAAGGCACTGTTGTCGTCACCGGGGATGCCCACCGTGTCCTTGGCCAAAGCGGCGAACGAGTGCAGATCGCCGTGGAAGGACAGGGATGAGACTCGAACTGAGCGTTGCTGATGCGCTTGCCGAGACACCGTGGTGGCTCTCGGTGGCCAAAGCGCTCTTCATCTTCGTCTTCCTTGTGCTGAGCACACTGATCATGATCTGGGCCGAGCGACGAGTGGTGGCCCGAATGCAGCAGCGCGTCGGGCCGAACCGTGTTGGCCCCTTCGGGCTCTTGCAGGGGTTGGCCGACGGCATCAAGCTGGCCTTGAAGGAAGACATTATTCCGACCACCGCCGATAAGGCGGTCTTCATCCTGGCGCCGATCATCTCGGCCACAACGTGCTTCCTGGCGTTCGCCGTCATCCCTTTCGGTCCGGTCGTCACCTTCTCGATCGGCGGCACCGAGTACACCACCGCGCTGCAGCTCACTGACTTCCCCGTCTCGGTCCTCTACGTCCTGGCCATCACCTCGATCGGGGTCTACGGGCTGGTTTTGGCCGGCTGGTCGAGCGGCTCTACCTACCCGCTGCTCGGCGGCCTTCGTTCGTCTGCGCAGGTCATCTCCTACGAGATCGCAATGGGGCTTTCCTTTGTCGCGGTCTTTCTCTACTCCGGCTCGATGTCGACGTCAGCGATCGTGGCTGCGCAAGACCGCCTGTGGTTCGCGATCATTTTGCTTCCATCCTTCCTCATCTACCTCGTCTCGATGGTTGGTGAGACCAACCGGGCACCGTTCGACCTGCCTGAGGCCGAAGGAGAGCTGGTCGGTGGCTTCCACACCGAGTACAGCTCGCTGAAGTTCGCCCTCTTCTTCCTTGCCGAGTACATCAACATGTTCACGGTCGCTGCCCTGGCCACGACCCTCTTCCTCGGTGGGTGGCAGGCGCCGTGGCCGCTCGGCGGCGCGATCTGGCCGGGTGCCAACGAGGGCTGGTGGCCGGTGCTGTGGTTCGTTGCAAAGCTCTGGATCTTCATGTTCGTGTTCATCTGGCTGCGCGGAACGTTGCCCCGCATGCGCTACGACCAGTTCATGAAGTTGGGTTGGAAGGTTCTCATCCCGCTTTCACTGCTCTGGATCGCCGTGGTGGCAACGGTTCGGGCCATCTCCAACGAGGCATCGTTTGATCGGCAGGACATCTTGGTGTGGGGCGGCGCCACGTTGGTCGTGCTGCTCGTCATCAGCTTTGCCTGGGACTACATCGTCGGACGCCAGTCCGAAGAGATTCACGAGGAACCCCAACACTTCGACCCGTTCGCTGGTGGGCACCCGGTTCCACCGCTGCCGGGGCAGGAGCCAGTAACGGTCTCAGTTGCAGCGACTTCCGTTGGACCCGACAAGGAGGAGCTCGATGCCTAGCTTCCTCGACCCCATCGCGGGTTTCGGTGTCACGTTCACCACGATGTTTCGCAAGGTGACGACCGAGGAGTACCCGGAAGAGCGAAAGCCGATGATGCCGCGTTTTCACGGCCGGCACGTCCTCAATCGGTACTCCGACGGTCTCGAGCGTTGCATTGGCTGTGAGCTCTGTGCGTGGGCGTGTCCAGCTGACGCCATCTACGTCGAGGGCGCCGGGAACACCGACGACGAGCGCTTCTCGCCCGGCGAACGTTACGGCCGCGTCTACCAGATCAACTACCTTCGCTGCATCTTCTGCGGGATGTGCCTGGAGGCCTGCCCCACCCGAGCCCTGACCATGAGTCATGAGTACGAACTTGCTGACAACAATCGAGCTGACCTCATCTTCGAGAAGCAAGACTTGCTTGCCCCGCTGAGCACCGGAATGGTTCCGCCCCCACACGACATGGCTTCCGGCACCACCGAGCAGAACTACTACGCCGGCGAGTTCGACCAGCCAGGCACCTCCGATCCAACAGATCGCCGTGGTGAAAATCCATGATCGAGCTCCTCTCCACCGCGCCACCGACGTCAACCGGCGAGGCAGTCGCCTTCTGGGTCCTGGCACCGATTGCGGTGGTCGCCGCTGTCATGATCCTGCTCAGCCGCAAGGCAGTTCACAGCGCGCTCTGGATGGCCACCACGATGATCGTTCTTGCCGTCCTGTTCATCATGCAGGGCGGAATCTTCTTGGGCGTCGTGCAGGTGGTGGTCTACACCGGCGCTGTGATGATGCTCTTTCTCTTCGTCCTCATGCTCGTTGGTGTAGATGCTTCTGACTCGTTTGTCGAGACACTGCGTGCGCAGCGGGTGGCGGGAGTCCTGCTGGCGCTCGGCTTGAGCGGCATGCTGGTCGCTGCGATCAGCCGCGCGGCATTTCCAGCTGCACCCGGTATCGGCGCTGCGAATGATGAGGCCGGCGGCCACGTCGAGGCGATCGCCCAGGCGATCTTCACTCGGTACGTCTTCACCTTCGAGGTTGTGAGCATCGTGCTCATCACCGCTGCTGTTGGGGCGATGGCGCTGACCCACAAAGAGCTGCTCAGCCCCCGCAAGCTGCACGGAGAGCTCTCGATCGAGCGGGTCCGTGGTCAGCACCCGACTCCGTACCCGAGCCCAGGGGTGTATGCCCAGCACAACGGGGTCGACACGCCGGCGCTGCTGCCGGACGGGTCTGCATCAGAAGCCTCAGTGCCTGACGAGCTGCGTCGCCAGGGCACGGTGCGATACACCGAGCTCGAGGCAACCCGTGAGCAGGAGTCGGACGGAGGGACGCCGCGATGAACCCCGAGAACTACCTGTACCTAGCGACGATTCTGTTCGCGATTGGCTCAGTGGGCGTCCTGGTTCGCAGGAACGCGATCGTGGTGTTCATGTGCGTCGAGTTGATGCTGAACGCCTCCAACCTCGCGTTCGTTTCGTTCGCCAGGCTTAACGGCAACATCGACGGCCAGATTGTTGCGTTCTTCGTGATGGTGGTCGCCGCCGCCGAAGTGGTGATCGGTCTTGCCATCATCGTCACCATTTTCCGAACCCGCCGATCGGCATCTGTCGACGACCCCAACCTGTTGAAGCTCTGATCGCCATGACATCGCACTGTGATCAGGGTGGGCCTCTGCCCCAGACCCCGGAGCGTGCCCGATGACCTCTGCAGCAGCCGTTCGCTGGAGCGAAGGTGGCGGCCAGCTGATCGCTCAGGCCACCGGCGTGTTCAGCCTGACCTGGCTGTTGATCGCCCTCCCCTTGTGTGGTGCTGCGGTGCTGCTGCTCGGGGGACGCCGCACGAACTCATTCGGCCCGGCTCTTGCGACGCTGCTGGTCGGATCGTCGTTCGTCCTTGGGTTTGTTCTCTTCGTACAGATGCTCGGTCAGTCCGCGGAAGAACGTGCCTTCGACCAGAGCCTCTTCACCTGGGCGCCGATCGGCGACTTCAGTGTCGACGTCGGCTTCCAGCTCGATCCCTTGTCCATGGCGTTCGTTCTGCTGATCACGTTCGTCGGCGGCCTCGTGCATGTCTACTCGCTCGGGTACATGGCCGATGACCCCGACAAACGTCGGTTCTTCGCCTACCTGAACCTCTTCGTCGCCTCCATGCTCTTACTCGTCCTTGCGAGCAGCTATGTACTTGTGTACGTCGGCTGGGAGGGCGTCGGTCTGGCCTCCTATTTGCTCATCGGCTTCTGGAACGCCAAGCCCGAGTACGCGACTGCCGCCAACAAGGCGTTCGTCATGAACCGCGTCGGTGACATCGGGATGTCACTCGCGATCATGTTGATGGTCACGACCTTCGGAACGACTGCGTTTTCCGGCGTGTTTGCCGGCGCGAGCGAAGCCGGTTCTGGAGTGCTCTTAGCGCTCGGCCTCCTCCTCCTCCTGGCCGCAACCGGCAAGAGTGCACAGATGCCGCTGCAGGCCTGGCTGGGTGACGCGATGGCCGGCCCGACGCCGGTGTCGGCCCTGATCCACGCGGCAACCATGGTCACCGCAGGTGTCTACCTGATCGTGCGGTCGAACCCGATCTTCGACCTCTCCGACGGTGCCCGCCTGGCTGTCGTTCTGGTCGGTGTGCTCACGCTGCTCTTCGGGGCGTTCGTCGGAACCGCCAAGGACGACATCAAGAAGGCCCTGGCGGCATCGACGATGAGCCAGATCGGCTACATGGTATTGGCTGCGGGTCTGGGGCCGGCGGGGTACGCGTTCGCGATTCTTCACCTGATGACACACGGCTTCTTCAAGGCGGGGCTTTTCCTCGGAGCGGGGTCGGTCATCCACGGTATGGACGGTGAGGTGAACATGCGGCGGTACGGTGCACTGCGCAAGGTGATGCCCATCACCTTCATCACTTTCGGCGCCGGTTACCTCGCGATTATCGGCATCCCTCCGTTCGCTGGCTTCTTCTCCAAAGATAAGATCATCGAAGCCGCGCTGGCCGACAGCATCTGGGTCGGGATCGCCGCGATCCTCGGTGCGGGAATCACCGCCTTCTACATGAGCCGCGTGATGTTCATGACCTTCTTCGGCGAGAAGCGCTGGGCCAAGGGCACCCACCCGCACGAGTCGCCTGGGTCGATGACGATTCCGATGGTGCTGCTCGCCATCGGTTCGGTGGTGCTCGGTGCGGTGCTCGTCATCGGCGGTCGCTTCGTCGGCTGGCTCGAGCCGGTCGTCGGATCTGCTGAGGAGCACGAGTTAGCCATCCCGCTATTTGCAATCACGGCCATCATCGTCGCGGTCTCCCTCGTCGGCGTCGCCATCGCCTACGCGATGTACCTCCGGAATCCTGTCCCGCTTGAGGCGCCGACCGGGTCGGTCATGACCCGCGCGGCCCGACAGGACTTCTACCAAGACGCAATCAACGAGTCGCTTTTCATGCGTCCCGGGCAATACCTGACGAGATTCCTGGTCTTCTTCGACAACAGGGTTATCGACGGGTTCGTCAACGGGTCGGCAGCGCTGATCGGAGGCGGGTCAGCCCGGCTGCGACGGTGGCAGACCGGTTTCGTGCGTTCCTACGCGCTGTTCATGCTGGCCGGGGCCGTACTGGTCGTCGGCGCTCTCGTACTCGTGAGGCTCTAACGTGAACGACTTTCCGGCACTGACCACCCTTGGCGTCCTGCCATTTGTGGGTGCATTGGTCGTGGCTGCGCTGCCACGTGGTCGCGAGCTGCTGGCTAAACAGATCACGCTCGCGGTGACCCTCGTCATGCTTGCGCTCACTGTCGCGATGGCTTTTGCCTTTGAGCCGAACGCCGCTGAACCGTTCCAGTTCGTCGAGAAGACGCCGTGGATCGAACAGTTCGGCATAAGTTACGCGGTAGGCGTCGACGGAATTGCCCTGGTGCTGATCGCGCTGGCCGTCTCACTCGCACCGGTGGTCATCCTGGCCGGTTGGAACGACGCCGACGACAACGAGCAGCATCGGCCACAGACCTACTTCGCGCTGCTGTTGGCATTGCTCGGCTGCATCGTCTATGTCTTTGCAGCCACCGACCTCTTCTTGTTCTACGTGGCTTTCGAGGTCATGCTGCTCCCGGTCTACTTCTTGATCGGTATGTTCGGGCGCGGCCAGCGCACCTACGCCGCGGTAAAGTTCCTGCTGTACAGCCTGTTTGGCGGGTTGCTGCTTCTGGCGGCTTTGATCGGCCTCTACGTCATTTCCGTGCAAGAACTGGGTACCGGCACCTTCGACTGGACACTGCTCGCTGGTATGCCCATCGATCCAGACACCCAGAAGATCCTCTTCGCCGGATTCTTCTTCGCATTCGCCATCAAGGCACCTATGGTCCCCCTGCACACGTGGTTGCCGGACGCCGCTGCATCTGCAACTCCTGCGACCTCAACGCTGCTTGTGGGTGTCCTCGACAAGGTGGCAACGTTTGCGATGCTCCGCCTTGTCATCCCGATCTTTCCGGACGCCTCCGAGTGGGCTGCGCCCTTCGTGGTGACGCTGGCCGTCATCAGCATTATTTACGGTGCTCTCGTCGCGATCGGTCAGACCGACATGTACCGGTTGATCGCCTACACCTCGGTGTCGCACTTTGGCTTCATCATCTTGGGAATCTTCGCCTTCACCGAGATCGGCGGCTCCGGTTCGGTGGTCTACATGGTGGCTCACGGCCTATCAACGGCGGCGCTCTTCATCGTCGCTGGCTTCCTGGTCAAACGCCGCGGCTCGAGCCTGATCCCGTCGTTCGGTGGGGTGCAGCGGGTGGCGCCGATTCTGGCCGGGTTCTTCCTCTTCGGCGGTCTGGCCAGTCTTGCCATGCCGGGGATGGCCAGCTTCGTCGGTGAGTTGACCGTGCTGATCGGGTCCTACCAGCGCTGGCCAATGGCAGCGGCCATCGCGGTCATCGGGATCGTGCTCTCGTCTCTCTATGTGCTCCTCATGTACCAGCGGGTCGCGACGGGCCCCGCGACCGAGAACGTCAAGGGCATGCGCGACGTGTCCCCGCGCGAGCTTGTCGCGTTCGCACCGATCATCGCGCTGACGATCGCCGTCGGCGTCTTTCCCAAGCCAGTGTTCGACGTGGTGAATCCCGCGATCGAGCGCACTTATAGCTTCCTGCACGTCGAGCCCGTCGAGCCGGACGTGCCTGTAACTGACGGGGAGGGGACCAAATGATGCCTCACCTCGTGGAACCGTTCGCCCGCCCGTCGTTCGAGTACCAGCTACTGGCTCCCATGTTGATCGTGTTCGGGGGCGCCATCACCGGTGTTCTCGTCGAGGCCTTCGCGCCGAGAGGTGCGCGCCGTAGCATCCAGCTGGTCCTGAGCCTGCTGACGTTGGTTGTTGCGTTCGTCGCGCTACTCGTTTGGACCAGGCCGGATCTGGGCCAGATCGCGGCATCGGGGAACGTTGCCATCGATGGTCCTGCCGTGTTCTTCCAGGGCACCATCCTGATTCTGTCGTTTCTGGGCTTCTTGCTTTTCGCCGAGCGTGGAGTCGACTCGGCCGGAGATGCATTCACACCATCGGCGGCGACGATTCCGGGCAGTGCGTCAGAGCGTGAGCTGACTGCGGCCGGTGTTTCGCAGACCGAGGTCTGGCCACTGGCGCTCTTCTCGGTCGGTGGCATGATGCTCTTCGTCTCCGCCGACGACCTGCTGAGCTTCTTCGTCGCCCTTGAGGTCATGTCACTGCCGCTTTACCTGCTCGTCGGATTGGCTCGTCGCCGCAGGTTGCTGAGTCAGGAAGCCGCGCTCAAGTACTTTCTTTTGGGCTCCTTCTCGTCGGCATTCTTGATCTTCGGGTCGGCCTTCTTGTTCGGGTACTCCGGCTCAATCTCGTTTGCGGGCATCTACGACTCGCTGTCGAGTGGGGTTGACCTTGACCCGCTTCTCCTCGTCGGTACCGGTCTGATCTCGATCGGCCTGTTCTTCAAGGTCGGCGCTGTGCCGTTCCACTCCTGGGTTCCGGACGTGTATCAAGGTGCACCGACGCCGGTTACCGCTTTCATGGCTTCAGCGACCAAGGTCGCGGCCTTCGGTGCCATGCTCCGACTCTTCTACGTGGCGCTGGGTGACTATGACTGGAACTGGCGCCCAATGTTCTGGGTCGTCACGATCATCACCATCGTGGTCGGTTCGATCTTGGCGATCACTCAGACTGACATCAAGCGGATGCTTGCCTACTCATCCGTGGCCCAAGCCGGCTTCATCCTGATTGGCGTGACTGCTGCGTCAGACTCGGGTCTGTCGAGCACAATGTTTTACCTCGCGGCCTACGGGTTCGCGACGATCGGAGCATTTGCTCTGGTGACTCTGGTCCGTGACGGCACAGCTGAGGCGACACATCTGTCGCGATGGGCCGGGGTTGGGCGTCGTTCGCCGGTAGTCGCAGGAGTTCTCGCATTGTTCCTGCTGTCTTTCGCAGGGATCCCTCTCACCAGTGGGTTCATCGGGAAGTTCGCGGTATTCGAGGCTGCCATCGACGGTGGCGCTACACCCCTGGCGATTGTTGGAGCCATCTTCAGTGCGGTCGCGGCGTTCTTCTATGTGCGCGTCATTGTGCTGATGTACTTCTCCGATTCACCGGAGGATGCGCCAACCATCGCAGTTCCGAGCTCGCTCACAACGCTCTCCATCGCCGTTTGCGCGGCTGCCACGGTGGCTCTCGGCGTCTTCCCCGGCCCGGTCCTCGATCTGGCTGAGCAGGCCGCCTCGTTCGTCCGCTGACATGAGCGAACTCGATCTGGGACAAATAGACCCGGGGCTTGCTGCGTCGCTGACTGATCGACTCGAACAAGTTGAAAAGCTGCTGCGCGGCAGTCTTGAGTCTGACTACCCGTTCGTCACCGAAGCATCTCGCCACCTGGTCGATGCCGGTGGCAAGCGCTTCCGCCCGCTTTTGGTACTGCTTGCCTCACACTTCGGCGACTCCATGGCCGATGGAGTGGTCCCGGCCGCGGTTGTCGTTGAGTTGACCCACCTGGCCACGCTCTACCACGACGACGTCATGGACGAGGCTGCGTTGCGCAGGGGCGCGCCATCGGCGAACGCCCGCTGGGACAACACGGTGGCAATTCTCACCGGTGACTTCCTCTTCTCCAGGGCTTCTGAGTTGCTGGCTGACCTTGGCCCGGATGCGGTGCGGATTCAGGCACAGACTTTCGGCCGCCTCGTGGTCGGTCAGATCAAAGAGACCCTCGGGCCATCGGACCACGACGACCCCATTGAGCACTACCTTGCCGTGGTCGCGGACAAAACCGGGTCGCTGATCGCTACGTCCGGACGCTTCGGCGCGCTGATGTCGGGCGCAACCCCTGAGGTCGTTGAGGTGATGACCACTTACGGGGAGCAGATTGGCGTCGCCTTCCAGCTCGCCGACGACGTGCTCGATGTCAGCAGCGAGAGTCGTGAGTCGGGCAAGACGCCGGGTACCGATCTTCGTGAAGGCGTTCGGACGCTTCCTGTGTTGCACGCACTTCGGTCGACCGACCCAGCTGACGTTGAGCTGCAGGAGCTCCTGCGCGGTGACCTCGCTGATGACGTTCGACATGCACGAGCACTTGAGTTGCTGCGTGCCAGCGATGCCATGCGGCGGTCGCGCGCCGACCTCCAGCGCCATGCTGACGCGGCACGCGAGGTGCTTCGACCACTACCTGTCGGAGCAGCCAGGTCCTCCCTGGAGTCGCTCTGCGACGCGGTGATCTCCCGCGTCGGCTGACACCACCTGCACTCAGCCAGCGTGGGTTAGTGCGCCTCCTGGGCGCGTTGGTCAATCTCCAGATCCACCCGGGTCCGTCCGCGGTGCACCGCAGCCATGGAGTCAACGGCCAAGATGACCAGCGCAGCCCAAACCAGGGCGAAGCCGACCCAGCGGGAGGCTGGCATCGGTTCGTTGTAGACGAAGACACCGATGAGGAACTGCAGGATGGGCGCGGAGTACTGCAGGAGTCCGATCCAGGTGAGGGGTATTCGGGTAGCGGCGGCCCCGAAGAACAGCAGCGGAATGACCGTGATCACACCGAGGGAAGCCAACAGGGCAGCCATCTTCGGTCCGTCCGTGGCCATCGCACTTGATCCGGTGACCAGGAGGAAGCCGAGATAGGCAGCCGCGACAGGTGTCAGAATCGCGGTCTCGGCCGACAGGCTCTCGACGGCTCCCATGTCGAGCGTCTTTTTGAGCATGCCGTAGGTGCCGAAGCTGACCGCCAGTGTCAGCGCGATCCAGGGAAGCCCTCCGTAGTCGACGGTCAGAACGATGACGGCGACTCCACCGAGCCCAACGGCGGCCCATTGGACGGCTCGCAGTCTCTCTTTGAACAGAACCACTCCGAACAGCACGCTCACGAGCGGGTTGATGAAGTAACCGAGTGAGGTTTGGACGACCTGCCCGCTGTTGACGCCGAATATGTAAACCCCCCAGTTCAGGGCGATGGTGACGGCGGCGGCCGGAAGCAGCAACATGCGTCGTCGATCTCGGAGCAATGGCCTGATCCATGACCATCGGTTTGTAACCGTCAGGACGATGAGCAGGACGACCAGAGACCAGACGATCCGATGGGCCAGAATCTCGAGCGGCGTAGTGGGCTCAAGCAGCGGGAAGTACAGGGGGAAGAGGCCCCACAGCAGGTAAGCGCTCAGCCCATAGATCAGTCCACGACGGCGTTCCTGCACGAGGTCATCCTGTCACCCTGCCGAGAAGCAGCGAGTCGGTCAGGCCTCGACGGTCCAGGTGTCCTTGCCGGCGATCAAGTCCTCGAGCACTGGCCGGTCGCCGATGCCCTGGTCGTCGACGGCCGAGGCGATCTGTTCGTGGAGCAGGTCGTCGTAGGTAGCGCGATGGACGTCTCGGTAGGTCCCGATTGCGGTCGTGCGCAAGGTGCTGGGGTCGGCAAGCCGGGAAAGAGCGAAGGCGACCTCCGGGTTGGGAGCATGAGCATCGTGGACGATCAGCCGCTTGGTGCCGTACTCAGCAGCGTCGACCACGCGCAACGTCCCATCGGGCATCCGAGCTACGCCATGCTGCCCTTCGGCTCCGAACCGAATCGGCTCGCCGTCCTCAAGTCTGATGACGGCGTCGTCCTTCGTATCAGGCGACTTCAGTAGCTCGAAGGCACCGTCGTTGAAGATGTTGCAGTTCTGGTAGATCTCGACCAGCGCAGTGCCTCGATGGTGGGCTGCTGCTCGTAACACTCCGGTCAGATGCTTGCGGTCGGAGTCGATGGTGCGGGCGACGAAGGAAGCCTCGGCGCCCAGCGCCAGTGAGACCGGGTTGAACGGAACGTCGAGCGAGCCGAGTGGCGTCGACTTCGTGATCTTCCCCTGCTCAGATGTCGGTGAGTACTGACCCTTGGTCAGTCCGTAGATGCGGTTGTTGAAGAGCAGCACCTTGAGGTTGACGTTTCTGCGCAAAGCATGGATCAAATGGTTACCGCCGATCGAGAGCGCATCACCGTCGCCGGTGACGACCCAAACCGAAAGGTCGGGACGCGAGATCGCCAACCCGGTGGCGATAGCGGGCGCCCGGCCATGGATGGAGTGCATGCCGTAGGTGTTCATGTAGTACGGGAAGCGAGATGAGCAACCGATTCCGGAGACAAAGACGATGTTCTCGCGTCGGATGTTCAGTTCGGGAAGGAAGGACTGAACTGCCGCCAGCACGGCATAGTCGCCGCACCCAGGGCACCACCGAACTTCCTGGTCGGTCTTGAAGTCCTTGGTGGTCAGTGGCTCGTCGACCGTCGGGATTCCGGCGAGCGGGTCGACGTGAGAATCCTTGCCGGCCGCCGCGGCGACGAGCCCGAACCCGGGCACTGGACTATTCATCGGTGGCTGCCTCCTGGATCACAGATGCCAGTTCGGCCGCCTTGAACGGCAGACCCCTTACCTGGGTGTAGGACACCACGTCGACCAGGAACCTTCCCCGCAGTAACAGGGCCAGCTGTCCCAGGTTCATCTCGGGTAGAAGAACCTTGCGGTAGCCCTTCAGCACCTGCTCGGTGTTCTCCGGAAGCGGGTTGAGGTGCCGGAAGTGAGCCTGCGCCACGTGCAGACCCGCGTCTCGACAGCGCCGCACGGCTGCGCCAATCGGCCCATAGGTTGACCCCCAACCGATCACAAGGATCTCGGCGTCCCCGTCTGGGTCGTCGACTTCGAGGGCAGGGATCGACGCTGCGATGCGATCGACCTTCGCTTGGCGGGTCCGCACCATCAGATCGTGGTTCGCCGGGTCGTAGGAGATATCGCCGCTTCCGTCCTGTTTCTCGAGACCGCCAATGCGGTGCTCCAGCCCTGCGGTGCCGGGGGCGGCCCAAGCGCGAGCCAGTGTCTGGGGATCTCGTAGGTATGGCCAGAAGTCCTCGGTACCGTCGGCGGCCACGTGGTTGACGGCCGTGGAGAAGGCCGGGTCGATCGATGGCAGTTCATCGAGGTCGGGCAGTCGCCATGGCTCTGATCCATTGGCCAGGTATCCGTCGGACAACACGATCACCGGTGTCCGGTAGGTGATGGCGATGCGGACCGCCTCGACCGCGGCATTGAAACAGTCGCTCGGGGAGCGTGGCGCCACAACCGGAACCGGCGCCTCACCGTTTCGGCCGTAGAGGGCCTGCAGAAGGTCAGATTGTTCAGTCTTGGTGGGCAGTCCGGTCGATGGTCCGCCACGTTGGATGTCGCAGATGACTAGCGGCAACTCCAGCGAGACGGCCAGTCCAATAGTTTCTGCCTTCAGCGCCAAGCCGGGACCGGACGTGGTTGTAACTCCGAGGTGTCCACCGAACGCCGCTCCAAGAGCGGCGCCGACGCCGGCTATCTCGTCTTCGGCCTGGAAAGTGCGCACACCGAACCGCTTGTGCTTGCTGAGCTCATGCAGGATGTCCGACGCAGGGGTGATCGGGTAAGAACCGAGAAACAGCGGCAGCGAAGAACGCCACGAGGCAGCAAGCAGCCCGTACGCCATGGCCAGATTGCCACTGATGTTCCGGTAGCGGCCGGGGCGAACCGGCGCCGGTTTGATCTCGTAGGAGACGGAGAAGTCTTCGGTCGTCTCGCCGAAACTCCAGCCGGCTTCGAATGCGATGGTGTTCGCGCGCAGGAGTTCGGGCTTGCTGGCGAACTTCTTCTTCAGGAAGGTGATGGTCCCTTCCGTTGGGCGGTGATACAGCCAACACAGCAGACCGAGGGCGAACATGTTCTTGGCCCGCTCGGCGTCCTTTCGGGTCACGTCTACGTCCTTGAGCGCCTCGACGGTCATCGAGGTGAGGGGAATCGCATGCACCCGGTAGGCATCGAGAAGGCCGGTCTCCAGAGGGTTCTCGTCGTAGCCGACCCGGGTCAGGTTGCGCTTGGTGAACTCGTCGGTGTTGACGATGAGATCTGAACCCCTAGGAAGTTCTGGGAGGTTTGCCTTCAGGGCGGCAGGGTTCATCGCCACCAGCACGTTGGGGGAGTCTCCCGGCGTCATGATGTCGTGATCGGCGAAGTGCAGCTGGAAGGCCGAGACGCCGGGGAGAGTCCCAGCCGGCGCCCGGATCTCGGCGGGAAAGTCCGGCAGGGTCGCTAGGTCATTGCCCAGCAGCGCGGTCTCACTGGTGAATCGGTCGCCGGTCAGCTGCATGCCGTCACCGCTATCGCCAGCGAATCGGATGATCACTCGATCCAGCTGCACAATCTGTTTCGGCTGTTTGGGCTGTTTCGGCTGTTTGGGCACGGTTCCATGCTACGTCGAGGCTGGCCTCTACGATGGGTTGAAAAGTGCCCTGAGGTGGCGGACAGGTGGAGGAGGCCGGGATGGACGAGGGATACCTGGGCGGTTACGCAGTCGTCGCCGCGGCCGTAGCCCTCGGCGTGGCCTTCGTGGCAACCGGGCTGCTGGCGAACCGACTGCTCCGCCCCGTTGTGGCCAGCGCCGAGAAGTACACCACGTATGAATGTGGCCTCGATCCTGTTGGTGACGGTTGGGCGCAGACCCACATCCGGTACTACGTCTTCGCCTATCTCTACGTGATCTTTGCCGTTGACGCCGTGTATCTCTTCCCCTGGGCGACGGTCTTTGACGCAGCCGGATACGGACTTGTGACCCTGGTCGAGATGGTTGTCTTCATTGGGTTCCTGGCAACAGGCATCGGATATGCCTGGCGGCGCGGCGTCCTGAGGTGGGTGTGAGGTGACTGCCGTCGATCTTCCGGCTCCCCGAGTCGGCGCATTGTCATCGCTGGCCCCGAAGCCGATGCGCTTGGTGCTCAACTGGGGGCGGCGCTACAGCCTGTGGGTCTTCAACTTTGGGCTCGCGTGCTGCGCCATCGAGTTCATAGCGACATCGATGAGCCGCTACGACTTCATGCGACTTGGCGTGATTCCGTTCGCGCCGAGCCCTAGGCAGGCCGACCTGATGGTGGTCTCGGGCACGGTGACCGACAAGATGGCACCAGCCATCAAGCGGCTGTACGAGCAGATGCCAGAACCCAAGTACGTCATCTCGTTCGGCGCCTGCTCCAACTGCGGCGGCCCCTACTGGGACAGTTACGCGGTGACCAAGGGTGTCGACCAGATCATCCCGGTCGATGTCTACGTTCCTGGCTGCCCGCCTCGCCCGGAGGCGTTGCTGCAAGGAATCATGAAGCTGCAGGAGAAGATCGCTGGTGAAAACGTCGCTACCCGCTACCGACCATCGGCCGGTGCCCTGCGGCGACCTCTGGTGGAATCGTCGTGAGTGATGTAGGCGATGCCCCCGAGCGGTGGCCGGGCCTCGAGTCGATCACGGCCGCGGCACGGTTAGCAGGTGTCGACGTCGAGGTCAGCGAGAACTTCGGCGACGTGACCGTGACCCTCAGCCCGGACCAGTGGGTTGCCGGCCTGACGATGCTCCGCGATGGGCTGGCGTTGACTTTCTTCGACTGGCTGTCAGCCGTGGACGAGGGCGACGCTACGGGATTTAGCGTCTTCTGCCACCTCTACGACCCGAAGAGCCATGCCCATCTGCTCGCTCGCACGACACTCCAGGCAAACGATCCGTCGCTGGCCACGGCCACCGGCATCTTCCGCGGCGCAGCGTGGCACGAGCGAGAGACGCACGAGATGTTTGGCATCGACTTTCCGGGCCATGCCCATCTGGCGCCCCTACTGCTCTCCGATGAGTTCGTCGGGCATCCGCTGCGTAAGGACTTCATGCTGGCCGCGCGCGCGTCAAAGCCATGGCCAGGGGCGAAAGAGCCGGGTGAGTCTGGTGATGGTGCCCCGAGCCGCCGTAGGATGCAGCCTCCCGGGGTTCCTGACCCCTCGTGGGGCCCCCGCACCTCCGGCAGTACCGATGACTGACGTGCTCGAAGCCGGCCTCCGGCTCATGGTGGTATTTGCCGCCTTTCTCACTCTGCCGTTGCTCGTCGGGCAGCTCGAGCACAAGGCGATGGCGCACATGCAGTCCCGGGTGGGCCCGATGTACGCAGGGGGCTTTCACGGCTGGGCGCAGTTGATTGCCGACGGTGTGAAGTTTTCGCAGAAAGAGGCCATCGTTCCGGATGCGGCTGACCGCACCATTTTCGGACTTGCCCCGGCGTTGGCCCTGCTTCCGTACTTCATCGCCATGGTCGCCATCCCCATCGGCCCCGGCCTGGTCGGCCAGGAGATCGACGCCGGTGTCTTCTTCGTCCTCGCCGTCATGGGGATTGGTGTCATCGGGACGCTCATGGCCGGGTGGGCCAGCGCAAACAAGTACTCAGTACTCGGTGCCGTTCGTCAGGTATCGCAACTCATGGCGTACGAACTGCCCTTTGTTCTTGCTGCTGCGTCGGTCGTGATGGCGGCAGGGTCGTTGGGGTTCACCGACATCGTCGACGCGTGGCAGCCCTGGTGGCTGATCTGGCAGCTGCCGGCCGGCGTGGTCTTCTTTGTCGCCGGCCTTGCCGAGCTGAACCGCCCGCCCTTCGACATGCCTGTTGCCGACGCCGAGATCATCTTTGGTCCGTACACCGAGTACACCGGCTTGAGGTTCGCGCTCTTCCTGCTCGCCGAGTACGCCGGGATCGTGCTGCTCTGCTTCCTCACCTCGGTGCTCTTCCTGGGTGGCTGGAACGGCCCCTTCGGTGACTCGTGGCTGTGGACGTTCGCGAAGGCGGGCGTGCTTGCCTTCGTGGTGGTCTGGCTACGCGTGAGCTACCCACGTCTTCGGGCTGACCAGCTGCAGAAGCTTGCCTGGCAAGTCCTGATCCCGGTGGCCTTGGCTCAGCTGCTCCTTACCGGGGTGGTGGTTCTCGCATGGTGAAGAACAGGGAAGAGCGAGTAGGTAGCAAGGGCGCCGGTCTCTTCAAGGGGCTGGGCATCACCCTGTCGACGATGACGAAGCGGTCGATCACCGAGCAGTACCCGGACGTGCAGCCGGAGCTACCGCCGAGAAGCCGCGGTGTGATTGCGCTACTTGAAGAGAACTGCACCTCCTGCATGCTCTGTGCTCGAGAGTGCCCCGACTGGTGCATCTACATCGACTCACACAAAGAGGTTATCCCGGCGACAGAGGAGGGCGGCCGCGAGCGTTCGCGGAATGTCCTCGATCGATTCGCCATCGACTTTTCGCTCTGCATGTACTGCGGGATCTGCGTCGATGTCTGTCCCTTCGATGCCCTCTTCTGGTCGCCGGAGTTTGAGTACTCCGAGTTCGATATCCGTAACATGACCCATGAGAAGGAGCGGCTGGGGCAGTGGATGGCAACTGTTCCGCCTCCTCCCGCTCTTGATCCTGCTGCCGCCGAGCCGAAGGAACTCCTGGGCGTCCGGAAGAAGGCTGAGGCGGCGACGCTCCCCATCGAGCCGGGCAGCGCCTCGTGAGCGAACGTTCTCTGTTGTCGCCTACGGGGGTTGACATCGTCTTCACTCTGCTCGGCCTCGTGGCCGTTGCAGCAGCGCTGATGGTCGTCACGACGAAGCAGATTGTGCATGCTGCGCTTTGGCTCGTTGTCTCGCTGGGTGCAGTCGCGGGTTGTTACCTGGTCCTGACCGCGGAGTTCGTCGCGTGGATGCAGGTGCTGATCTACCTCGGTGCAGTCGTCGTCCTGTTGCTCTTCGGAATGATGCTGACGCGCGCGCCGATTGGACCATCTGAAGAGCTGACGGGTGCCAATCGGGTCGTGTCCCTCTTCGCAGCTCTGGCGATCACGGCGGTGCTGGGCGTCCTCATCGTTGACGCCTTCGCTACCACGATGATCGATATTGACGGTCAGAAGTCAACGGCCTCGGTGGTGGGAGCGTCGCTCTTCCGCTACTGGGTTCTTCCCTTTGAAGCGCTGTCAGTCCTGCTGCTGTCGGCACTCGTGGGGGCTATCGCACTATCCCAGTCGGACGAGGAGGCGTGAGTGCACCTTTCACTTCCGCTGCTCCTGTCGGTCGCGCTCTTCGGCATCGGCGTCTACGGCCTGCTGGTGCGACGTAACGCGATTCTGATTCTGATGTCGGTCGAGCTGATGCTCAACGGAGTCAACGTCAGCCTTGTTGCGTTCGATGTGTACTGGGCTGACGTGCTCCACGCTGGCCAGTCATTGGCAATCTTCGTCATCACCATCGCGGCTGCAGAGATCGGTCTCGGTCTGGCGATCTTGCTGCTTCTCTTCCGTGCGCGGAACACGATCGCTATCGATGAAGCGACCGAGCTGCACGAGGACGCGTCATGACGACGGCGCTTCTCATGGTGCTGGTCCCCGCCCTCGCCGCGGTACTGGGGCTGATGCTGGGCGGGATGTCGCGGGCCTTAGCGGCTGCAGTTGCGGTGGTGGGCACGGCGTCGGCATTTGCCATCGCTGTCTTCCTGGCGCTGCAAGCGCCGTGGGTGCAGCCGCTCATCGGGGCTGGTTTTGGCGAAGGCACCCTGCCCCTTGGGGCGACTGTTGTTGACGGCCTCGCTAGCACTGTTGCACTCATGGTCTGCTTCGTCTCGTTGCTCGTGCAGATCTACTCGATTGGCTACCTGCGCGACGAGCTGCGGTACTCCAGCTATGCGGCGTTCATCTCTCTGTTCACGGCGGCGATGTTGGCCGTCGTCGTGGCTGGCGACCTGCTTCTGTTGGTCATCGGCTGGGAGGTCATGGGCCTCTGCTCTTACCTGCTGATCGGACAGCAGTGGGAACAGGAGGAGGCCAGGCGAGCAGCGGTCAAGGCATTCCTCGTCACGAAAGTCGGTGACATCGGTTTTATCATTGGCATTGTTGTTCTGATCGGGGCGACGGCGACCACGCTGCTACCTGGCGCTGTCCAAGCCGCTGCTGACGATCCGACTGTCGCAACCGTGGCCTCCGGGCTGATCTTGCTCGGGGTTCTGGGTAAGTCTGCTCAGTTCCCACTGCATGCCTGGCTGCCCGATGCGATGGCCGGTCCATCGCCGGTGAGCGCGCTGATCCATGCGGCCACCATGGTGGCCGCCGGCGTTTACGTGGTGGCCCGGCTCTACCCGATGTACCTGGCGGCACCTGCGGTTCTGACGGCCATGGCGGTGATCGCCTGCGTCACGATGCTCGGTGCTGCGGTGATCGCGGTCGTCCAGGACGACTTGAAGCGAGTCTTGGCCTGGTCAACAGTCAGCCAGCTGGCCTACATGGTGGCGGCCCTCGCGCTCGGTGCTCGCGATGCCGCGATCTTCCACATGCTTTCGCACGCCTTCTTCAAGGCGTTGCTCTTCCTTGCCGCAGGGGCGGTGATCCATGCCGTCGGTAGCGGCGCGCTGCGTGACTTGGGTGGGCTTCGGCGGTCGATGCCGGTCACCTTCTTCACCATGACGATCGGACTGCTCGCCCTGGTGGGCGTCTTTCCACTGGCCGGGTTCTTCAGCAAAGAGTCCGTGCTGGTTGCGGCTGAACACGCGGCCGACGGGGATGCAGCAGTCGCCTCGTGGGTGGGCTGGACCGTTCTGGTGGTGTCCATCCTCACCATCGCCGTGACTGCCGCCTACGCACTGCGACTCTGGCTGCTGACCTGGTCTGGCCAACGGCGGGACGCCAGCGAAATTCACGAGGCGCCAGCGGTGATGTACGTACCTCTCGTGGCGCTGGCGGTGCCTGTCGTCATGTTCGGGTTCAGCGCTCTTGAGCGTGGCTGGCTTCCGACCTGGATCCAGGCCACCGCGACCGAGCCGCTCAGGACGGTAGAGGCGTTGACCCCCGAAGCCGCGACCGTAGCAATGTCGGTAGTGGCGGTCATCGTCGGTGCCGGGACCACCCTGGTCTTCCGGCGCCGCGAGGTGTTCGCGCGTGGTCGCGCCGGCTCCTTCGTGGCCGGTGGGTTCGGCTTTGATGCGGTCTACGAAGGCCTGGTCGTCCGTCCGTTTCTCGTGGCTGTCGGTTGGGTGACTGCCTTCGACCGAACTGCGATTCAGCGGTCGGTCTCGGGGGTTGGCGTTGCAACGTTGAGCGTCGGCTCGCTGCTGCAGCGCCCCTATCGCGGAGACGTTCAGCGCTACGTCTCCGCCGCCGTAACCGCAGTTGTCGTCGCCGTTGTTGTCACACTGGTGGCGGTAGCCACATGACCTCGTCGTGGTTGCTCCCTGCTCTTCTCCTGGTCCCCCTTCTGGGCGCCTTGGTGATGCTGCTTGCCGGACGTCGTGCCGAGCGTTGGGCTACCTGGTTCGGGGTTGGCGTGCAGTCGGCCGGCCTGCTGTTGACGCTCGTGGTCATGGCGCAGTTCAGCCAGACACAGTCCGGCGCTATGCAGATGGTCGTCGAGGAGAACTGGATCCCCGAACTTCTCGTGAACTTCCGTCTCGGTATCGATGGCATCTCGCTGCCGCTGGTAGTCCTGACCTCGTTGCTGGGCTGGTGCGCGGCGGTCTACACGGTGCGGCCTGGCGCCGAGCCAGGGCGAGATCGCGCATTCGTCGGCCTGCTCCTGCTGCTGCAGGTCGGGATGCTCGGCACCTTCATGGCGCTCGACCTCATTCTCTTCTTCCTCTTCTTCGAGGTTGTGCTCGTGCCGATGTGGTTCCTCATCGCGTTTTGGGGAAGCGGTGAGCGCCGCCGCTCGGCGAACACCTTCATCCTTTTCACGGTTCTCGGCTCGGTCGTCATGCTGCTGGGCTTCCTCGTCGTCATCGTCGAGACCGGGTCAGCGGACATGGTCGCACTGGCGAACGGGTTGGGCGCGCAGATGTCGACAAGCGCACAGCTGACCGCCGCTCTGTTGATCCTGGGCGGCCTCGCCGTAAAGACACCGATGTGGCCACTGCACACCTGGCTTCCGGACGCACACACAGCGGCGCCGACGGTTGGTTCGGTGCTACTGGCGGGGGTGCTGCTGAAGATGGGCACGTACGGGATGGTGCGCATCGTCGTCCCGACTCTCCCGGACGCGATGCTGAGTATCGCTCCGTATCTCGCGGCGTTCGCCGTTGTCGGGATTCTCTATGGTGCCCTGGCAAGCTACGGGCAGGATGACCTGAAGCGCCTGATCGCGTTCTCATCAGTGGGGCACATGGGATTTGTGCTCCTCGGTATCTCGACCCTTTCGGTCGTTGGTATCAACGCTGCTCTTTTCGGCAACATCGCCCACGGACTAATCACCGGCCTGCTGTTCTTCGTGGTCGGAGGCATCAAGCAGCGAACCGGAAGTACTGCCTTTGCCGAACTTCCCCGTGCTTTGTATGCCTCAGCACCACGACTGGGATTCCTCCTGGGCTTTGCGGCAGTGGCCAGCCTCGGGATGCCGGGCCTTGCCGGCTTCTGGGGAGAGTTCCTCGCTCTCGTTGGTGCGTACCACCCACTCGTGCCGGAACGGTTGTTCTATCGAGCGATGCTCGTGCTTGCCGCCATCGGCATGGTGCTGGCCGCTGCCTACTTCCTCAGGGTGTTGAGGCGCGTTGGTCAGGGCCCTGCACCCGAGAGACAGCTGGACGACGTTGCCACCGACGAGTGGCTGTCCTGGACCCCACTTGTCGCACTCATTGTGATCCTTGGTGTTGCCCCCTTCCTGCTCTTACAGGTCACTGAACCGGCGGTCCGGGTTGTGGTGGAGTCGGTAGCTGGTGCGCTCCCATGACCATCCAGTCGATCGACCTCCTGACGCTGTCCCCGACCCTGGTTGTAGCGGTCGGCGCTCTCCTGGCGCTGGTGGCCGAGCTGGTCACAGGGCGCGGTCAGGTCGCGATTGGTGTTGGCCTGGCCGCCTTGGTGGCGGCCACACCTTTCGCGGTTCTCGCCAGTGGCGAGCAGACCCTCTGCAATGGCACTGACGCATCCTGCGCCTACGTTGTCTCGCCACTGGCTGTCGCGCTGCAGTTGATCGTGCTGGTGAGCACGGCTGTGGTGCTGCTGATGGCTTCGGCAGATGTGGCCGACCGAACCGTCCCAGGCGGAGAGTTCGTCTTTCTCATTCTCTGTTCGGCGGCTGGCGCAGTTCTGGTACCAGCGACCAATGACCTGGTGACCTTGATCGTGGCACTCGAGGTGGTGTCCTTGCCCACCTTTGCGCTCGTCGCCCTGAGGCGGGGCGAACCGCGGGCGGCCGAGGCAGCACTGAAGGCGTTCATCTTCTCGATCGTCTCCGTTGCCGTGTCGCTCTACGGGATATCCCTGCTGTACGGAACGACGGGTGTCGTCGCGTTCGAGCAATTGGCCGCTGCCGCAACTCTCACCGATCCGACTCCGTTGGGTACCGCGGGACTGGTCATGGTGCTGGCCGTGATCGGGTTCAAGATTGCGGCGGTGCCCTTCCACGCCTGGGCGCCTGATACCTATCAGGGTGCGACAGTCCCTGTTGCTGCTTACCTCTCGGTGGTCTCCAAGACCGCGGGGTTTGCAGCGCTCCTCCTCGTGACCTGGACGTTCGCGGGGTGGAGCGAGGTCTGGGCCCCGGTTGTCGCCGTTCTTGCTGGGCTGACGATGCTCGTCGGCAACACAGTGGCCCTGAAGCAGCGGCAAGCGGTGCGGCTGCTGGCCTGGTCGTCGATTGCACAGGCCGGCTACATCCTGGTGCCGCTTGCGGCGGTAGCCGGTTCGGTCGGGTGGGGTCCGGGAGTGACCGGTGCAGTCATCGGCTACCTGGTTGCCTACGCAGCGATGAACCTAGGCGCCTTTGCGGTGGTCACGATAGTGGCCAGGCGTGCTGGTGCCGAGTGGCTGGCTGACTACCGAGGGCTGGCGTGGCGCAGCCCCTGGCTGGCCGTTGCACTTGCGTTCTTCCTGGCCAGCCTCGCCGGTCTGCCACCGGGGCTGATCGGCCTGCTGGTGAAGGTGCGCGTGCTGGTCGTCCCGGTCGATGCCGGGGTGTGGTGGCTCGCAGTCGTCATGGCGGTCGCCACGGTGATCGGTTTGGCCTACTACCTGGCGTGGGCTGCACTGCTCTTCCGGCGTCCGGAGACTGCTGGCGACGAAGGCTTGACGGGCCGACTGGCGGTTGGGTCCAGGACGCAGGCGGTTGCTGTCGCCGTTTGCCTGGCGTTGACCGTCGTATTCTCGGTGGCGCCTTCACTGGCCCTCGGCCTGGTCGACCGACTCTGACGTCCACAGGTGATTCTCAGCCGCAGATGATAAGAGTGGAGTCATGAACCGCTACTTCAACGGAGTCAAGACCGCCTTCCTACTGGCCCTCATGGCCGCCGTCATCATGCTGATCGGCCTGTGGCTCGGAGGTACCCAAGGTCTGGTCATCGCCTTTGTCATCGCGCTCGGTATGAACGCCTTCTCGTATTGGAATAGTGGGTCGCTCGCGATTCGCGCGATGAAGGCACGCCCGGTGACCGAAGCCGAGCAGCCGACGATGTACCGAATCGTGCAGAACCTCGCGATGCAGCAGGGCGAGCCGATGCCCCAGCTCTACGTGTCACCGACGATGGCGCCCAACGCGTTTGCCACCGGCCGCAACCCCCAGAACGCCAAGGTCTGTTGTACCGAAGGCATTCTGCAACTACTCGACGAACGAGAGCTGCGCGGCGTCCTGGCCCACGAACTCGCCCACGTCTACAACCGTGACATTCTCATCGCATCGGTTGCTGCGACCATGGCCGCAGTGATCATGTTCGTTGCACAGTTCGCCTGGTTGCTGCCGATCGGTGGCGACCGCGAGCGGGGGAACATCATCGGCTCGTTGGCGCTGATGATTCTCGGGCCGATTGCCGCGTCACTGATCCAGTTCGCGATCAGCAGGTCGCGCGAGTTTCAGGCCGACCAGTCAGGAGCGGAGTACACCGGCGACCCCATGGCTCTGGCTTCTGCGCTTCGAAAGCTCGAGCAAGGTACGCAGGCTGCGCCGCTGCGTCCCGAGCCAGAGTTGGAGACGGCAAGCGCGTTGATGATCGCCAATCCGTTCCGGGCTACGGGCATGACCAAGCTCTTCTCGACGCACCCCGCGACCGCCGACCGGGTTGCGCGCCTTGAGGAGATGGCCGGCTACCGGTGATTGACTAACTGATCAGTCAGTCAGTAGCATCGGCAGACTGATCAGTGGAGGTCTTCATGGCTCAGCGGTATGACGCCGTCGTCATTGGCGGGGGACACAACGGGCTCGTTGCAGCTGCCTACCTCGCGAAGTACGGCAAGCGGGTGGTCGTGCTTGAGGCACGCCACAAGACAGGCGGCGCTGCCGACACCAGTCAGCCCTGGCCGGAGGCGCCCGAGTTCAAGGTGACGACGTTGTCGTACACGATGAGCCTGATGCCGGAGTACATCCTCAAGGACCTCCAGCTGGCCAAGTACGGATACAAGATCAACCCACTCGGTCTCGGCTACCTGCCGACGCCTGACGGACGGTCGCTGATCAGCGACGGTCCCCGTCAGTACGACTCGTTCGCACAGTTCTCTAAAAAGGACGCCGACGCCTACGGCCCGTACTTCGAGTGGATCGGCCGGGTCGCCGGCATCTTGCACCCGTTGCTCGACAAGACCCCGCCACACGTTGGTTCCAAGAAGATCGGTGACATCAAAGATCTTGGCCAGCTCGCCTGGACGCTCCGCAAGCAGATCGACGAGCGCACCGTCGCCGACATCACCAGGCTCTTCACGATGAGCGCGGCTGACCTGCTCGACCGTTGGTTCGAGAACCCGGTGGTGCTCGGATCGTTGGCGGTAAACGGGATCATTGGTACCTGGGCCGGCCCGATGAGCCCAGGAACCGCCTACGTCCTGATGCACCACTCGGTGGGAGAAGAGGCCGAGGGCAAGGTTTCATCCTGGGGCATGCCCGAGGGCGGAATGGGCGCGGTGGCCGATGCCTGCCGGTCGGCGGCGGAGTCGTTCGGCGCCGAGATTCGGGTGAACTCGCCGGTCAGCCAGGTCACCATCAAGGACGGACGTGCCACCGGCGTTGTGCTGGACGACGGTGAGGAGATCTCTGCCGACTTGGTCGTCACGACGTGCCACCCGCAGATCACCTTCCTGGACCAGATAGAACGTCATCACCTGCCGGACGACTTCGTTCACGACATCGAGAACTGGCGATCCCGGTCAGGCACGGTGAAGATCAACCTTGCCCTTGATCGGCTTCCGGAGTTCACCGCCGACCCAGGGTTCGACAAGGACATCCACGGCGGCGCCATCTTCATGATGGACGACCTCGAGTACCTCGAGACCGCATTTCAGGAGGCCAGAGCAGGCAAGCCGGCAACGCTGCCGTTCTCCGACACCGAGATCCCGACGGTGTTCGACCGAACCCTTGCCCCTGAGGGGAAGCACATCATGTCGATGTTCACCCAGTGGGTTCCCGAGTCATGGAGCAAGGAGCCCCACGACGACGAGCTCAAGGCCTACGCCAACCGGCTCTACGACCGCTTCGACGCGGTGGCCCCAGGTTTCAAGGACTCGATCCTGCACGAGCAGATCATCGGCCCGCACGAGATGGAGCGAGACTTTGGCCTGATCGGCGGCAACATCTTCCACGGCGAGCTCACCGTGGATCAGCTCTTCCACATGCGCCCAGCCGTTGGGTACGCCGACTACCGAACTCCGATCAAGGGGCTCTACCAAGGCTCCAGTGCCACCCACGCCGGTGGTGGCGTCACGGGAATGCCCGGTCACCACGCCGTCCGCGAGATCAGGCGCGACAAAGCCTGACCCCCACGTGTGAGGCGCTTCAGCGGTAGTTGACGTACTGCAGAGCTACGTCGAGTTCCTTGCCGTCAAGTAGTCGCTGGATCGTCTGAAGGTCGTCGCGACTCTTACTGGTCACCCGCAGCTCGTCCCCTTGGATCTGGGCCTTGATGCCCTTGGGCCCCTCGTCCCGGATGATCTTGCCAATCTTCTTGGCGTGCTCCTGGCTAATGCCCTGGGAAAGTGTCCCACTGATCTTGTACTCCTTGCCCGATGCGGCAGGGTCGCCGGCATCGAGGTGCTTGAGCGACACCTTGCGCTTGACCAGCTTGTCCTTGAAGACGTCGAGTGCTGCCTTAACCCGCTCCTCGGAGTTGGCCCGGACCTCGATCCCCAACTCGCCCTGCCACTCGATAGACGCGCCGGTGCCCTTGAAGTCGTAGCGTTGGCTCAGCTCTTTGGCCGTCTGGTTCAAGGCGTTGTCGATCTCCTGACGGTCGACCTTGCTGACGATGTCGAACGAGGACTCCGAGGCCATGGGGTTCCTTCCGGGCTGGTCTGGCGTGCTGAACGGTCAGCGTATGCGCGATGGGTGGCTGCGGTATTGTGGTCGTCCGCCGCCCAGCGCGGCAAGCCTGGCAGGTTGCCCGAGTGGCCAAAGGGAGCGGACTGTAAATCCGCCGGCTCAGCCTACGTTGGTTCGAACCCAACACCTGCCACGCCTAAGAACCCCCGACTCCGGTCGGGGGTTCTTACGTTCGGCGGGCGGTCGCCGCCACGACCGTCGCCAAAGTTGCGAGCCCCACAACTGTCCCGATCAGGCGCCAGCGCCCCGTTGGAGTCCCCATGACGGCCCCGGCGGTCGCTGACGACATGAGGGACCCGGCGCTTGCCGCCGACAGGGCCGAAGCCGCAGACGCCGCTGAGCCGATCGACAGGACCGATGCCACCGATCCGACCGAACAGATGCTGGCCGCTGACCCAATGGACCCGATCGACCCGATGCTGCCCTGGGACGCGATGGACAGGAACGAGTCGGTGGATGCGAGTGAGAGCCGGGAGTTCGTCATGGGCGAATTGTGGCTGGCGGGGAAGGATCGCGATAGTGGCTGGCGAGGCCGATTTCTCGGGCGGCGTCGGCCCCGTGTAACCTGTCTCCGCTCGGGAAGCCGAGTGAGGCCCCAATAGCTCAGTCGGTAGAGCGTCTCCATGGTAAGGAGAAGGTCTACGGTTCGATTCCGTATTGGGGCTCGGGGCCTGGCCATCGATCCTCACCGGTCGCGGCGCCAGGTTCGGTCGGCGGAGTAGCTCAGGTTGGCAGAGCAAGCGGCTCATAATCGCTGTGTCGCCGGTTCAAATCCGGCCTCCGCTACTCAGCAGGTAGGCAGTCCAGCAACACCCAAAAGCAACCCTAGGAGTCCCGGTGGCCAAGAGCGACGTTCGGCCGAAAATTACGATGGCCTGCGCGGACTGCAAGAACCGCAACTACATCACCAAGAAGAACCGTCGGAATGACCCCGACCGGATCTCGCTGCAGAAGTTCTGCCCCAACTGCGGCAAGCACACCGAGCACCGCGAGACTCGCTAGTCGCGGTCTGGTGACGCGGTGACCACTCCGCATCCGGCGGCTGCGTCAGGCCGGCTGACCGGACGAGTCGCTGTGATCACCGGCGCTGGACGCGGTATCGGTCGCTCCACCGCCCTCCGCCTCGCTGCCGAGGGGGCGTTCGTCGTCCTCGGTGACCTCGATCGAGGGCCTCTTGAGGCGGTGGCGGCCGAGCTCCCCGGCCCCGTGACCGCCACGTACGCCGGCGACACCGCCGACGCCGAGCAGGCGAGTGCCTTGATCCAGACGGCCATCGACGCGTTTGGAACCGTGGACATCCTGGTCAACAACGCCGGGACAACACGCGACCGCATGTTCCACCGCCAGGACGCTGCCGACCTGGACGCTGCGATGGACGCCAACCTACGCACAGCGTGGAACGCGACTCAGGCTGCACTGAGTGTCATGCGACCTGCTGCGAAGGCCGAGATCGCCGCGTCAGGTGCTGTCGACCACCAACGCAAGATCGTCTTCACGTCGTCGGTAGCTGCCCTCACCGGTAATCCCGGCCAGGCCAACTACACCGCGGCAAAAGGGGCGATCATCGCCCTCGTTCGTACTCTCGCCCAGGAACTGGGTCCGTTCGGCATCAACGTGAACGCTGTTGCTCCTGGCTTCATCGAGACGAGGCTCACCGCGGAGAAGGGTGCGGCGCGTGACGTCGGCATCCCCCGTGAGATCCGCGAGTCCATCCGCGGCATGATCAGTCTCGGCCGCTTCGGGCAGCCGGAGGACATTGCCGCGGCGACGGCGTTCCTGGCATCGCCCGACAGCGACTATGTCTCAGGGGTCACGCTCCCGGTTACCGGGGGCCAGTTCGGAGGGATGGGCTGAGCATGGCGCTCAATGTCGAGCTCGTCGGCAAGCAGTACCCACCGCAGACCTACGAAGTCGCGCGCGAGAAGATCCGTGAGTTTGCCGCGGCAGTCGGCGACGACAACCCCGCCTACCGCGACGTGGATGCCGCGCTGGCGCTTGGCCACGGTGATCTGGTCGCGCCGCCTACCTTCGCTGTCGTCGTCACGCGTGGGCCGCAGCTCGAGGTCATCGACGACCCCGAGCTCGGCCTCGACTTCTCTCGCGTCGTTCACGGTGACCAGAAGTTCCAGTACACCCGCCCCATCGTGGCCGGCGAGGTGCTGCAAACGACTGCATCGGTCCACTCGGCACGGACGATGGCCGGTAACGACATCCTGACGATTCGAAGCGACGTCGCAGACCAAGCCGGAGCCCCGGTTGTCTCCGTGTTCGCCACCCTTGTGGCCAGAGCAGTGGAGGGCTGACCGGTGGCAGCAACGGTGCGCGCCAACGACGTGGAGGTCGGAACCGAACTTCCGCCGCAGTCCTTCACCCTGCATCGAGTCGACCTCGTCAAGTACGCCGGTGCCTCTGGCGACTTCAACGTCATTCACTGGAACGAGCGAGTGGCCACCGAGGTTGGTCTACCGAACGTGATCGCACACGGAATGCTCACGATGGCCGAGGCGGTGCGGGTGGTCACCGACTGGTGTGGTGACCCAGGTGCCGTGATCGAGTACAGCACCAGGTTCATCAAGCCGGTGCCCGTTCCTGACGACGGTGTCGGTGCCTCTGTTGACGTCGGCGGCAAGGTGATCGAGGTTCTTGACGCCGGGCGCGTCAAGGTTGAGCTCACCGCCACCTGCGACGGCGTCAAGGTCCTCGGTATGGCGCGCGTCGTCGTCCAACTCACCTGATGCTCGAGCGCACCGACGGCTCGCTCGCTTCGCTGACCACCCTCCGGGTCGGCGGGAGAGCAGCGCGACTCGTCGAAGCATCGACGCGCGAAGAGTTGGTCGATGTGATTCGAGGCGAAGGACGTGACGGTTGCCTCATTCTCGGCGGCGGATCGAATCTGGTGGTTTCCGACGCCGGGGTCGAAGTCCCGGTGATCGCAGTGCGTACCACTGGGGTTGAGGTCGACTTCGTGGCTGAGCGCGCGCTCATCGACGTCGCGGCAGGTGAGCCATGGGACGCACTTGTTGCGCGCTGCGTCGCGGAGGGGTGGGCGGGGATCGAGGCGCTCTCGGGCATTCCGGGTTCGGTCGGGGCGACGCCGATTCAGAATGTGGGCGCCTACGGTCAACAGATAGCTGATGTTGTGGTCAGCGTCGACGTCCTCGACCGGGTGACCGATCGCATCCACGCCATGACCGCCGCCGAGTGCGGGTTCGGTTACCGCACCAGTGTGTTCAAGGCCCACTCGGACAGGTTCGTGGTGTTGTCGGTGCGGCTTCGGCTCCCAGTGTCCCGGCAGGGTGCGCCCGTTCTTTACACCGAGTTGGCTCGGCGTCTTGCTGTCGAACCCGGTGAATCCGCCCCGCTCATCGACGTGCGTGCCGCGGTGCTCGACCTACGTCGTGCCAAGGGAATGGTGCTCGACGACGCCGACCACGACACTTGGTCGGCCGGCTCGTTCTTCACCAACCCGGTACTGGCGCTGGCTGACGTTCCGGCCCACGCCCCACAGTGGCTGCAGGACGATGGGCGCGTAAAGACGTCAGCGGCCTGGCTGATCGAGCAAGCCGGATTCCCCAAGGGCTTCGGCGACGATGTTGGCACCGGTGCCGCGACCCTCTCGACCAAGCACACGCTGGCCGTCACCAACCGCGGGGGAGCCACCACCGAAGACATCTTGTTGCTCGCTCGCACCGTGCGGGCTGGTGTCCACGACAGGTTCGGCGTGACCTTGCATCCGGAACCCACGCTGGTCGGCGTCGATCTCTGACTGAGCGTTTCTCACCCCAGTCCGTCGTTCACAGGTTGGGGGAGAGCCAGGAGTCGATGCCGGCGAGGATGTTATTGCGGTGCGACTCCGGAGCCAAGGAGGCATTGACCGATGATCTCGCGAGATCGGCAAGCCCATTGTCGTCGAAGCCGTGCACGTCGCGGGCGGTCTCGTACTGGGCGGTGAGTCTGGACCCGAAGAGCAGCGGGTCGTCGGCACCCAGGGCTACCGGTACGCCCGCTTCGACCAGCGTGCGGACGGGCACATCCGCCAGGGTGTCGTAGACCCCGAGCGCCACGTTCGAAGCCGGGCAGACTTCCAGAGCCACTCCGTCATCAGCGAGACGTTTCACCAGGTCGGCATCCTCGACACTGCGCACTCCGTGTCCCACCCTGGCTGCCCCCAGAACGTCAAGGCACCTGCGAACACTGTCGGCTCCGAGAAGCTCACCGCCGTGCGGGACGCCGGCTAATCCGGCATGGCGGGCGATTCGAAATGCCTCGGCGAAGTCGTCGGCGTTGCCCCGGCGTTCATCGTTGGCGAGCCCAAACCCCACGACCCCGTGATCGGCGTAGCGCACAGCAAGCCGGGCCAACGTCCGGGCGTCCAGGGGGTGGCGGGTGCGATTGGCGCCGACGATCACCCCGATTGCCAGGCCGGTCGACGCCGATGCTGCGCGGACAGCGTCCAACATGAGCTCGAAGGTGGCAGTCAGGCCGTCGAAGCGCATGGCATAGCCAGAGGGATCGACTTGGATCTCGAGCCATTGGGACCCGTCGGCCACCTCGTCCTCAGCCACCTCGCGGACGAGTCGAAAGATGTCGTCCGGATCGCGGAGTACTGATCTGGCCGTGTCGTAGAGCCGCTGAAACCGGAACCAGCCGCGTTCATCGGTGGCCCGTAGCTCCGGAGGGTCGTCCGACGTCAGAGCCTCTGGCAGGTGAACGTGGTGGCGCTCGGCCAAATCCAGCAGCGTGGTGTGCCGCATCGCTCCGGTGAAGTGGAGATGTAGGTGGGCCTTGGGCAGTGCTCGCGCGTTTCGGGAGGGGCTGCTCTCGTCTTCCGCACCTGCCACGAGTCCAGGGTATGCACCTGGCACAGCCCTAGGGACCTTGGTCCCGAAGGAGCCGGGACTATATACCCTGGGGGGTATCGGCTCTGAACCCTAGCGTTGGCCTTGGAAGTCCCCCACGGATCTTGAGGGTCCTGGTGGAGAACCCACGAAGGCTCGGGAGTACACGATGAAGCGCCTACTCGTACTCGGCGGCGGTACCGCTGGCACCATGGTGGTCAACAAGCTCCGCCCGCGTCTGGCCCGTGGTGAGTGGCAGATCACCGTTGTCGACCAGCGCGACGTCCACTACTACCAACCTGGGTACCTCTTTATCCCGTTCGGCGCCTACCGGCCCGACGAGGTCGTCAAGCCCACCAAGCGCTTCATGCCAGAGGGTGTCGACCTCCTGCACGGCGAGATCGACCGGGTCGACGCAGAGGCCGGCCACGTGTTGCTCGTGGACGGGACCGTGCTCGAGTACGACCAGCTGGTGATCGCCACCGGCACGACGCCGCGTCCGGCCGAGACTCCCGGAATGGACGAGGGCGAGTGGCGCAAGAGCATCCACGAGTTCTACACCCACGAAGGAGCCACCGCCCTTGGCGAGAAGCTCAAGACGTGGGAAGGCGGACGCCTCGTCGTGCACATCGTGGACATGCCGATCAAGTGCCCGGTCGCGCCGCTTGAGTTCACCTTCCTGGCCGACTCATTCTTCCGCGAGAACGGGATTCGCGACCAGGTCGAGATCGTCTACGTGACGCCTCTCCCTGGCGCATTCACCAAGCCCATTGCCTCCAAGCACCTCGGCGGCATGCTTGACGAGCGCAAGGTTGCTCTCGAAGCCGACTTCATGGTCGAGAGCATCAACCCCGAGACGAAGACGCTCGTTTCCTACGACGAGCGCGAGGTGCCGTTCGACCTGTTGGTCACCATCCCGCTGAACATGGGCGCTGACTTCGTGGCGAGGTCTGGCCTCGGTGACGACCTCAACTACGTCAAGGTTGACAAGCACACTTTCCAGTCGACCCAGTTCGACAACATCTTCGCGATCGGTGACGCGTCCAACATCCCGGCGTCGAAGGCCGGATCTGTCGCGCATTTTGCCGTCGACATCTTCACTCATAACTTCCTCCGGCACGTCGATGGCATGGCGATGGACGAGAAGTTCGACGGCCACGCCAACTGCTTCATCGAGTCTGGCAACGGCAAGGGCATGCTGATCGACTTCAACTACGACACCGAGCCGATGACGGGCAAGTACCCGCTCCCAGGCGTCGGACCGTTCAGCTTGCTCAAGGAGACCGAGCTCAACCACTGGGGCAAGTTGATGTTCCGCTGGATCTACTGGAACGTCCTGCTCCCCGGCAAAGAGTTGCCGCTGCCGGCCCTGATGTCGATGGCCGGCAAGGAAGTCCCGGATGAGGTGGCGTCATGACCACGCTTGCCACTGAACGCTCGGCGGACGAGCGCCTCGACCTGCTCACCGAGCAGGTGGCGCTGATCGCCGAGGAGATGCGTCAGCAGCGTCTGCAAAGAGAGCGCTGGGCAGACCTCGTCTCCGACTCCGCACCGGTCGTAAGCGGCGCATTCGACATGGTGAGTCGCGAGCTCGAGTCGCTCAGTGGAGACGTCACCATCGAGGATGCGGTGCAGTTGGCACGCTCCGTGGCCCGAGCCGTTCCGACGATGGAGGCTCTGCTGCGACAGTTGGAGTCGCTCAGCACGCTCGGTGGTGAGATCGTCCCGCTCGCCACGCCAGCGATGGCCAGCCTGACGTCCGCTCTCCAGGGGCTCGACGACAAGGGCTACTTCACCTTCGCAAAGGGCGGCGCTGACATTGTCGACAAGGTGGTGTCCTCGTTCACCGAAGACGACATCGACGCGCTAGGCGACAACGTCGTGCTGATTCTCAACACGGTGAAGGAGATGACGCAGCCCGAGGTGATGACCTTGCTGCAGCGCACGGCGCTGACCGCCCAGGACGTTGACGACGAGTTCGCCGAAGCGCCGTCCACTTTCGCTCTGCTCAGACAGATGCGAGACCCACAGACCCGCCGGGGCCTTGGTCGTGTGATGACCATGCTCCGCACCATCGGTGCCGAACAGCCGGCGCCGAAGACCGACACAGAGAGGTAAGACCATGCCAGTCACGACGATCAACGGCCGCGAGATCCACGTTGACGACGAAGGTTTCCTGACCGAGTTCGACGAGTGGGACGAAGACCTCGCGAAGGTCCTCGCCGCCAACATCAGCGTCGATCTCACCGACGAGCACTGGGTTGCCATCAAGTTCGCCCGCGACGACTACAAGGCGCAGGGTGAGACCCCAACCATCCGTCGAATGTCCTCGGTCGGCGGTGTCGACACCAAAAAGATGTTCCAGCTCTTCCCGAAGAAGCCAGCCAAGAAGATGTCCTACATCGCTGGTGTCCCCAAGCCCCACGGCTGCGTGTGAGCGCGGCAACCAGCGAAGGAGAGTCAGTCATGACAACCGCAACCCAAGCCCCCCTCATCCCCAACTTTGATGACGACGAGACTGATCGCAAGATCGCCTTCATCTGCAGCAAGGGCAACCTCGACATGGCCTACCCGGCCTTGGTGCTCGCCAATGCTGCCCTCGGTGAGGGCATCGAGACGCACCTGTTCTTCACTTTCTGGGGCTTCGACATGATCACGAAGTCTCGGATGCACGACCTGAAGTTCAGCCCGGTCGGCAACACCGCGATGCACATGCCCATCGGAGACGTTCGAATTCCTCAAGCGTTGGCGCCACTCCCCGGAATGCAGCCGATGGCGACCAAGATGATCAAGGACCAGATCGCCGCACTCGGCGTCCCCGAGGTGCCGGAGTTTCTCGACCAGATCGTTGCCTCCGGCGGCCACCTGTGGGCCTGCCGCATGTCAGCCGACATGAACAAGCTCTCCGAAGAAGACCTGTACGACGGAGTCGAGGCCATCATCAACGCCTCCGACTTCATCGAGATGACCGACGGCGCGCAAATGCTCTTCATCTAGCGCGTCACGCCTGCCGGGCCTGACCTCGACGTCGGGCTCAGCAGGCTCAGGGACGCCGTTGTGGGGGCTTTGACTGGCACCCCGGGCAACGTGCGGCGGCCCCGGCCGACTCCGTGGGGGAGCCTCCGGCCGGGGCCGCATCCTGTGCGGACGTCGCACAGCAGCATTCGGCAACCGCCAGCGCGTTCTAGCGGCCTTTGGAAGACGAGACTGTCGTCGGGGCACCCGTGCGGTCTTCCAGACTCCCGGGATGGTCGGCCGATCGCGTGGGAGCGTCGACGAGCCGTTGCGGCCGCGGTGCATCCCCAGTGCCGCCCACCCGGGTTCGTCCCCAGACGGGCTCGGTGGGGGACACCATCGGATCGGAATGCCGCACTCTGCGGCGATGCCTGCTGTGGAAACCGTTTTGACGGTTGCTGATGCCTGTCAGCGCTTTGGCGCGGGTCGCGTCCGTTGGATGGTGACGAGCGGTCGCTGGCAAAGCCCTGCCCGTGGTGTGGTCGTGCTCCACTCCGGGCCGATGTCCGCAGATGAGGTCGTCCAGAGTGAGGTCTTCGCCCATGGGCCGCGAGCGGTCCTGGGGGGTGTCTCCGCGGCTTCAGCGGATGGGCTTCGGGTGCTAGGTGCGCCGGCTGTGCACATTCTCCTTCCGCACGGGAGCCGCGATCTTCACCGGCCGGGAGTCGTGGTTCATCGAAGCCGGACACTCGGTCAGGCCGACATTCACCCCGCTCGGGCGCCCCGCCGAACACGGTTGCCGAGGTCCGTGGTCGATGGGGCGTCGTGGGCAGCTACCGACCTCGGCGCGCAGGCATTGCTGGCTTCGGCTGTTCAACAGAAGCTAGTGACCCCGAAAGCGCTGTCGTCCGTGGTCGAGCGGCTACCCCGACTACTGCGACGAGCGATGATCGCCGAGAACATTCGCGACGTCGCAGGCGGCTCGCTGAGCGAATACGAACTGCTCTTCGTCAGGCTCTGCCGTAGGTACCAGCTTCCAACGCCCGATCGTCAGCGCCGAAGACGTGATGCAACAGGACGCTGGCGCTACCTCGATGCTGAGTTCGACGAAGTGTGCCTCGTCGTCGAGATCGACGGCCAGCAGCACACGGAGGTCCTTGCGTGCTGGGAGGACATGATGAGGGACAACGACCTCGTTGCTCGGGACGGTAAGTGGGTCATGCGGATTGCTGGCTTCGCGCTGCGACGTGAGCCTGATCGCGTTGCCGACGTCCTGGGGACCTTCTTCGAGCGACACGTGCCGTGATGACTGACGGCGTCCTGCGGAAGACGTTGCCGTCGTCATCGCGGCGGTTTCGTCTTCCAGTGGGGCAGAAGTGATCTACTGGGCGTCGGCGATGAGCTTTCCGAAGCGGGTGACGCCTTCGACGATGTCGTCATCGCCAAGCGCGTACGACAGCCGCAGGTAGCCCGGTGTCCCGAAAGCTTCGCCTGGGACGACCGCCACCTCGGCAACGTCAAGTGCCACGTCAGCAAGCGTGAGCGATGAGTCGATGGTCGTGCCGTTGATGCTCTTGCCGAGAACACCCTTCACCGACGGGTAGGCGTAGAAAGCGCCATCTGGCTCGGGACACGTGACCCCCGGGATGTCGTTGAGCATCGAGACGATAGTGCGCCGACGCCGGTCGAAGGCGACGCGCATCTCGGCGACCGCGTCCAAGGGGCCGGACACGGCTGCGAGTGCGGCCACCTGAGCGATGTTGCTGACGTTGCCCGTGGAGTGGGACTGCAGGTTGGTGGCGCCCTTGATGATGTCCTTCGGGCCGATGACCCAGCCAACGCGCCAGCCCGTCATGGCGAAGGTCTTGGCCACGCCGTTGACGACCACGCAGCGATCGGCGATCTCGGGGACGAGAGTGGGCATCGACGAGAAGGTGACGTCGCCGTAGACCAAGTGCTCGTAGATCTCGTCAGTCAACACCCAGATGCCATGTTCGACTGCCCAGTGCCCGATGGCCGCGATCTGCTCGGCGGAGTAGACCGCGCCCGTGGGGTTCGACGGCGAGCTGAAGATGAGCATCTTGGTGCGTGGGGTACGAGCCGCCTCAAGCTGCTCGACCGTTGCCCGGTAGCCGGTGTTCTCGTCGGTGATGACCGGAACGGGCACGCCACCGAAGATGGAGATCGCCTCTGGGTAGGTCACCCAGTAAGGCGCCTGGATGATGACCTCGTCGCCGGGGTCGACCAGGGAAGCGATCGCGGCGAAGATGGCGTGCTTACCGCCATTGGTCACCAGCACTTGGGACGGCTCGACCTCAAGGCCGGAGTCGCGAAGCGTCTTGACGGCGATGGCTGCGCGCAGTGCCGGCAGGCCCGCAGCCGGGGTGTATCGGTGCCAACGCGGGTCGGCCGCGGCCGCCGCGGCCGCTTCGACGATGTAGTCGGGGGTCGGGAAGTCCGGCTCTCCGGCGCCGAAGCCGATCACTGGACGCCCTGCTGCCTTCAGCGCCTTGGCCTTGGAATCGACGGCGAGGGTGGCCGACTCCGCAATGGCGGCCACTCGGGCAGAGAGGCGGTTGACCGGTGCGGAGGGCGAGGAGGGCGAGGAGGGCGCAGTCATAGTTCATTGTCCCACTGGCCGGCTCACCCTAGGCAGGGTGTTCCACGCATCCCTGGTGCGGCCGTACCCGCGGTTCGACGGCGCCCGCCTCGACCCCGTACACTCACCGCCGGTGGCATTTGCCATGGTTCTGCCATGCCCGGACTCCTGTGAAGACCCTCACAGGACCCTGGCTTTGCAGACCCGGACCCCTCTGCCACCTGGAGGGCAGTAGCTCAATTGGCAGAGTCCCGGTCTCCAAAACCGGTGGTTGGGGGTTCGAGTCCCTCCTGCCCTGCACGTGGCGACAACCGTCGTCAGGTCAACGCGAGTCCGCCTTGGCGGGCGTGATCTAGGTCAGGTGAGGCTGGTGGCTGAGTCGCGCGGGTCGACCGCCACGCCCGAGCACGGCCAGTCGGCGCAGAAGAAGGGTCTGATCGCCAGGATCTTGCTCTTCTACCGCCAGGTTGTCGCGGAGATGCGCAAGGTCGTCTGGCCGACGCGCAACGAGTTGATCACCTACACGATCGTCGTCGTAGTGTTCGTCGCTATGTTTGCCGCGATCGTCCTGGTGTTCGACATCGGCGTTGCCAAGGTTGTCAGAGCCATTTTCGGCTGACCGTAGAACTGATCGTCAGGAGTTTCGTACAGTGTCCGAGCTTGAAACCGGCGCAACCGTCGACGTGACCGACGACGCACCCGTCGACGTGACCGACGACGATGCTGTCCAGGTGACGCCAGATGGCGCGACAGCTGAAGGGTCAGTGACCGACGGCGAGCCTGTCGAGGGCGAAGACGCAGAGTCCGAGCCTGAGGTCGACCCTCGGGAGGAGTTCCGCGAGCACCTGAACAGCCTTCCCGGCGATTGGTACGTCGTGCACTCGTACGCCGGTTACGAGAACCGGGTTAAGCACAACCTCGAGAACCGTCGCACGTCGCTGTCGATGGAGGAGTTCATCCACGACGTTCAGGTTCCGCAGGAAGAAGTCATCGAGATCAAGCAGGGCCAGCGTAAGCAGGTCAAGCGCAACAAGTTCCCCGGGTACGTGCTGGTCCGAATGGACCTCACCGACGAGTCGTGGTCAACGGTTCGGCACACCCCAGGTGTCACGGGTTTCGTCGGTCATGCACATCAGCCGACTCCGCTCACCTCAGATGAAGTCATTTCGATCTTGTACGTGGAGCCGGAGGCCGCACCAGGCAAGGCGTCGGCCGGCGGTGGGCTAGCCAAGGCCGAAGCCACGCTTGTCGACTTTGAGGTGGGTGAATCCGTCACGGTCATCGACGGAGCCTTCGCCACGCTCCCCGCATCGATCAACGAGATCAACCCGGACGCCCAGAAACTGAAGGTGCTCGTGTCGATCTTCGGACGCGAGACGCCTGTCGAGCTCTCGTTCGACCAGGTTGAGAAGCTCTAAACCCCCGCCCAGACTGCCCGCAGTTCCCGAAGAGAAGGACCCACGCAATGCCCCCCAAGAAGAAGGTCTCCGGCCTCATCAAGCTTCAAATTGAGGCTGGCCAGGCCAACCCAGCCCCGCCCGTTGGCCCAGCCCTCGGCCAGCACGGCGTCAACATCATGGAGTTCTGCAAGGCCTACAACGCGGCGACGGAGTCGCAGCGAGGCAATGTGGTTCCGGTGGAGATCACGGTCTACGAAGACCGCTCCTTCACCTTCATCACAAAGACTCCTCCCGCCGCCAAGCTCATCCTCAAGGCAGCCGGCCTCGACAAGGGATCCGGCGTTCCGCACAAGGACAAGGTTGGATCGCTGACCCGCGAGCAGGTCCGCTCGATTGCCGAGCAGAAGATGGCCGACCTCAACGCCAACGACCTCGATGCCGCTGAGAAGATCATCGCCGGTACCGCACGTTCGATGGGCGTCACCGTCAGCGAGTAGCTCGTAATACCTTCCAAGTTCCAAGCACGAAGCAGTTGGTACGACAGCAATCGGCAAGCGTGGGAGGGCCGCCGGCCCAGTCACCACAACTGACGGCGCCGCTTACGAGCGGCCCAGAATGGAGTCAGAGTTATGAAGCGAAGCAAGGGTTACCAAGCTGCAGCAGCCAAGATCGAGGCCGACAAGCTGTACGCACCTCTGGACGCAGTGCGTCTGGCAAAGGACACTTCGCCGATGAAGAACCCGGCAACGGTCGAGGTTTCCATGCGTCTAGGCGTTGACCCGCGCAAGGCCGACCAGATGATCCGGGGAACGGTCAACCTGCCGCACGGAACGGGTAGGACGGCTCGAGTCATCGTCTTCGCCGCAGGCGAGAAGGCCGAGCAGGCACGTGCTGCTGGCGCCGACGAGGTCGGCTCCGACGACCTGATCGAGAAGGTATCCGGGGGCTGGACCGACTTCGACGCTGCCGTCGCGACCCCGGACCTGATGGGCAAGGTCGGCCGCCTGGGCAAGGTGCTGGGTCCGCGTGGCCTAATGCCAAACCCGAAGACCGGAACGGTCACCATGGACGTTGCTAAGGCCGTTGAGGACATCAAGGGTGGCAAGATCGAGTTTCGCGTCGACCGGCACTCCAACTTGCACCTGGTGATCGGCAAGACGTCCTTCAGCGAGGAGCAGTTGGTGGAGAACTACGCCGCGGCCCTTGAGGAAATCCTTCGGCTCAAGCCCTCCAGCGCCAAGGGCCGCTACATCAGGAAGATCGCGCTCTCGACCACGATGGGTCCTGGGATCCTGGTCGACCCGAACCGGACGCGCAATGTCACGGGTGACGACAACGCCTGACTAGACACCCCGTTTTGACCAGCTAACGGCCGACCCCGTACGCTGAGGCCACCAAAGACCGCTGGTCACCTGAGGGCTCGTCCCGCAGGTCGAAGGCCCGCAAGAGCGGGCGGCCCGCCCAGGTAAACGAGAGTCCTGCCCAGACGCTACGTGCGTCCGGTCACGCCCCGTGCGCCTGCGCCGGGGCGTTCGTCGTTGTGAGGGCCCGGATCCAGCGATCCGACCACGTAAGGAGATCCATGGCGCGGGCTGACAAAGCAGCTGCCGTTGCAGAGCTTGCGGGACACTTCCGCGACTCCTCCGGCGCCGTGCTCACCGAGTACCGCGGTTTGAGCGTGAAGCAGCTCAAAGAGCTGCGCACCGCTCTCGGTGGGAACGCCACCTACGCCGTGGTGAAGAACACGCTGACCAAGATCGCGGCCAAGGACGCCGGGGTTGAGGGGCTGAGCGACATGCTCGTCGGCCCATCGGCTATCGCTTTCATCACTGGTGACCCGGTGGAGACGGCGAAGGGTCTGCGTGACTTTGCCAAGGCCAACCCCGAGTTGCTGATCAAGGGCGGTGTGCTCGACGGTAAGTCGCTCACTCCGGCCGAGATCGACAAGTTGGCATCGCTTGAGTCGCGCGAGGTCCTTCTCGCCAAGCTCGCCGGTGCCATGAAAGCGTCGCTGTCTGGCGCTGCCGCGCTCTTTGCCGCTCCGCTGTCGCAGACAGCGCGCGTCTTGGGCGCACTGCAAGAAAAAGCACAGCAAGACCCGTCGGTCCTCGCAGGCGGTGCCGGTACGCCGGCTCCCACCACAGCACCGACCCCAGAAGTTGAGGAGGCTCCCGCTGAAGCGGACGCCGCTCCAACCGCTGAGGTCGAGGCACCCGTTGACGGGGCCCCAGAAGCAGAGGCACCAGCCGCTGCCGCTGAGGCCGAGGAGACAACCCCCGAGGGCTGACCGCCCGGTAGGAACCCCATCAAACAGAGGCCCCCGGGCCGACGACATGGAAGGACGCCGATCATGGCGAAGATGAGCACCGATGAACTCCTCGACGCGTTCAAGGAGATGACGCTGATCGAGTTGAGCGAGTTCGTTAAGCAGTTCGAAGACACCTTCGACGTCACAGCTGCTGCCCCAGTCGCCGTCGCCGCCGCACCAGCGGCCGGTGGCGCTGGAGGCGGCGAAGTTGCCGCTGAGCAGGACGAGTTCGACGTCGTCCTCGAAGCTGCTGGCGACAAGAAGATCCAGGTCATCAAGGAGGTGCGTGCCCTCACGAGCCTCGGCCTGAAGGAAGCCAAGGACCTCGTCGAGAGCACTCCTAAGCCTGTCCTGGAAAAGGTTGCCAAGGACGTTGCCGAGAAGGCCAAGGAGGCCCTTGAGGGCGCCGGCGCCACGGTGACCCTGAAGTAGCACTTCAAGCACCCATCGAACGGCCTGCCCCCCAGGGGGTGGGCCGTTCGGCGTTTCCGGAGGCACTCGGCCGACCTCCATCGCGACAACCGGGGACGGGTGGCGCCCATCGGCAAACAGGTCACAACCCGGCCGATGTGCTTGACGCGCCCGGGGTTCTGGCCTCATAGTCGTCGCCAGTGCTCGTTGCGTACCCGAGTCGACGTGCCCCTCCGGGGGTGGCGATGACCCTGGACGTCCGACCAGGTCGACCCAGCAAGGTTCGACCGAAGGAGGCGCGACTGGACAGCCGCGGCCGCATGCCGCTATGCTGTCGCTTTGCGCTGCCCTGACCCCTCATCTCAGTTTGTTCACTTCGTGTGCCCCGAGCGCGCGTGCCCTGTGCCTGCAGTCCGGTTGCTGAGCCCTGACCGACTGTCAACACGGTGTGCACCTGCCTGCAAGGCGTCCGGAGCGGCCCTGCTGGACCCGCGGAGCGGGGGTCCGACCGGCTGCGCGCGGTAAGTCGAGCCTGGAAGGACGCCTCTTGGCCCCCTCGCGTAACGCCAATAGTTCTGAAAACACCCGAGTTCCCGTGACGCCGAGGCTGAGTTTCGCCAAGATCGCTGAAACATTGCCGGTCCCTGACCTGCTGGACCTGCAGGTCAAGAGTTTCGACTGGCTGCTCGGCAACGACGTCTGGCGGGCCAGGGTCGAAGAGGCGGCGGCTTCCAGCAAGCCGATCCCCGACAAATCCGGTCTCGAAGAGATCTTCGAAGAGATCAGCCCGATCGAGGACTTCCAAGGCACGATGTCGCTGAGCTTCCGCGACCACCGCTTCGAGCCGCCGAAGAACTCCGTCGACGAGTGCAAGGATCGCGACTTCACCTACTCGGCGCCCCTGTTCGTCACCGCCGAGTTCATGAACAACGAGACCGGTGAGATCAAGTCTCAGACGGTCTTCATGGGTGACTTCCCGTTGATGACCAACAAGGGCACCTTCGTCATCAACGGCACTGAGCGTGTCGTTGTTTCCCAGCTGGTGCGTTCGCCAGGTGTGTACTTCGAGCGCTCGGTCGACAAGACGTCCGACAAAGACATCTACACCGCCAAGATCATCCCTTCCCGCGGTGCATGGCTCGAGTTCGAGATCGACAAGAAGGACATCGTCTCGGTTCGCGTCGACCGCAAGCGCAAGCAGAACGTTACCGTCCTGCTCAAGGCCCTGGGCTGGGACGATGCCAAGATCCGCGAAGAGCTCGGCGCCTACGAGTCGATCAACCTGACGCTCGACAAGGACAACACCACGACGCAGGACGAAGCTCTGCTCGACATCTACCGCAAGCTGCGCCCAGGTGAGCCCCCCACCCGTGAGGCTGCGCAGACGTTGCTCGACAACCTCTACTTCAACGGCAAGCGCTATGACCTGGCGAAGGTGGGGCGCTACAAGGTCAACAAGAAGCTCGGACTCGAGCGTCCGCTCTCCGACACCGTCCTGACCGTTGACGACATCGTCGCTGCGATCAAGTACATCGTCGCTCTGCACGCTGGAGAGACCGAGGCGCCCAGCACCAGGGGCACCATCCGCGTCGAGACTGACGACATCGACCACTTCGGCAACCGTCGTCTGCGCACGGTCGGTGAGCTCATCCAGAACCAGGTCCGCACCGGTCTGGCTCGCATGGAGCGCGTCGTTCGTGAGCGCATGACGACCCAGGACGTCGAGGCGATCACGCCGCAGACTCTGATCAACATCCGACCGGTCGTCGCCTCCATCAAGGAGTTCTTCGGTACCAGCCAGTTGTCGCAGTTCATGGACCAGACCAACCCGCTCGCCGGGTTGACGCACAAGCGGCGTCTGTCTGCGCTCGGCCCCGGTGGCCTCTCGCGTGAGCGCGCGGGCTTCGAGGTCCGCGACGTGCACCCGTCGCACTACGGCCGCATGTGCCCGATCGAGACACCGGAGGGCCCGAACATTGGCCTGATTGGGTCGCTTTCGACTTACGGCCGGGTTAACCCATTCGGCTTTATCGAGACGCCGTATCGCAGGGTCACCAAGGGCAAGGTCACCGACCAGATCGACTACCTGACCGCTGACGAGGAAGACCTCCACGTCATCGCCCAGGCGAACGCTGTCCTCGGCGCTGACAACAGGTTCACTGAAGAGCGAGTCCTGGTTCGCACCAAGGCGGGCGAGGTCGACTACGTCCACGGCACCGACGTCGACTTCATGGACGTCTCGCCTCGGCAGATCTGGTCCGTTGCGACCGCGCTGATCCCGTTCCTCGAGCACGACGACGCCAACCGTGCGTTGATGGGTTCAAACATGCAGCGCCAGGCAGTTCCGCTGCTCCGCCCGGAGTCGCCTTTGGTCGGCACCGGCATGGAGTTCCGCGCCGCCGTCGATGCTGGTGACGTTGTCACCGCAGAATCACCTGGGGTCGTCGAAGAGGTAGCAGCCGACCACATCACGATCCAGCAGGACGATGGCGTTCACCGCACCTACCGCATCGCGAAGTTCACCCGCTCCAACCAGGGCACCTCGTACAACCAGAAGCCACTGGTCGATGAAGGCGTGCACGTGGTCGCTGGGCAGGTCATCGCCGACGGCCCGAGCACCCAGAAGGGCGAGCTCGGACTCGGCAAGAACCTTCTGGTCGCGTTCATGTCGTGGGAGGGCCACAACTACGAGGACGCAATCATCCTCTCTGAGCGTCTGGTCAAGGACGACGTCCTTTCCTCGATCCACATCGAGGAGCACGAGGTCGATGCCCGCGACACCAAGCTCGGGCCAGAAGAGATCACCCGCGACATCCCGAACGTTTCAGAAGAGGTTCTCGCAGACCTCGACGAGCGGGGGATCATCCGGATCGGTGCCGAGGTTCGGCCCGGCGACATTCTGGTCGGCAAGGTCACCCCGAAGGGCGAGACCGAACTGACTCCGGAGGAGCGCCTGCTGCGCGCCATCTTCGGTGAGAAGGCCCGGGAAGTCCGGGACACCTCGCTGAAGGTTCCGCACGGTGAGTCCGGCATCATCATCGGCGTCCGCGTCTTTGAGCGCGAGAATGGCGACGAGCTACCTCCCGGCGTCAACGAGCTGGTTCGCGTCTACGTCGCGCAGAAGCGCAAGATCACCGAGGGTGACAAGCTCGCCGGCCGACACGGCAACAAGGGCGTCATCTCCAAGATCTTGCCCGAAGAGGACATGCCGTTCCTCGAAGACGGAACGCCCGTCGACATCGTGCTCAACCCGCTCGGTGTTCCCGGCCGCATGAACGTCGGTCAGGTGCTCGAGACGCACTTGGGCTGGGTGGCCAAGACTGGATGGTCGATTGAGGGCTCACCCCCTTGGGCAGCACGTCTGTCTGAAGAGGCGCAGTCCGCTGAGCCGGGAACCAAGGTGGCCACCCCGGTTTTCGATGGCGCCCGCGAGGAAGAGATCACTGGGCTGCTCGGCTCGACCCGTCCGAACCGCGACGGCGTTCAGCTGATCGGTTCGTCGGGCAAGGCCACGATGTTCGACGGCCGTACCGGCGAACTGCTGCCCCAGGCTGTCTCGGTCGGCTACATCTACATCCTGAAACTGCTCCACCTGGTGGACGACAAGATCCACGCTCGCAGCACCGGGCCGTACTCGATGATCACCCAGCAGCCACTCGGTGGTAAGGCTCAGTTCGGTGGCCAGCGATTCGGCGAGATGGAGGTGTGGGCGCTCGAGGCTTACGGCGCCGCATACGCCCTCCAAGAGCTGCTCACCATCAAGTCCGACGACGTTCTCGGTCGCGTGAAGGTCTACGAGGCCATCGTCAAGGGCGAGAACATCCCAGAGCCCGGCATCCCCGAGTCCTTCAAGGTGCTCATCAAGGAGATGCAGTCGCTCTGTCTCAACGTCGAGGTGCTGTCCAGCGACGGCATGTCGATCGAGATGCGCGACACCGATGATGAGGTCTTCCGCGCCGCGGAAGAGCTCGGTATCGACCTGTCCCGGCGTGAGCCGAGCAGTGTCGAAGAGGTCTGAGGTTGTGCCGGAGCACGCAATTTGCTCCGGCCACCTACAGGCAGCCCTGACGACGACTAGATCCAAGAAGGACTGGTAAAACGTGCTCGACGTCAACTACTTCGACGAACTGCGAATCGGTCTTGCTACTGCTGACGACATCCGTCAGTGGTCGCACGGTGAGGTTAAGAAGCCGGAGACCATCAACTACCGCACCCTGAAGCCGGAGAAGGACGGCCTCTTCTGCGAGAAGATCTTCGGACCCACTCGCGACTGGGAGTGCTACTGCGGCAAGTACAAGCGGGTGCGCTTCAAGGGCATCATTTGTGAGCGCTGTGGCGTCGAGGTCACCCGCGCCAAGGTTCGCCGTGAGCGGATGGGCCACATCGAGTTGGCGGCTCCCGTCACGCACATCTGGTACTTCAAGGGTGTTCCGAGCCGGTTGGGCTATCTGCTCGACCTCGCCCCGAAGGACCTCGAGAAGGTCATCTACTTCGCGGCCTACATGATCACCTGGGTCGACGAGGACTCCCGGCACCGCGATCTGCCGTCGCTGGAAACTAAGATCGGCCTCGAGCGCGAGAAGCTCGAGAAGAAGCGGGACGCCGACGTCGAGGGGCGCCAGAAGAAGCTCGAGACCGATCTGGCAGCTCTTGAGGCTGAGGGTGCCAAGGCCGACCAGCGCCGCAAGGTCCGCGAGTCAGCCGAGCGCGAGATGAACCAGATTCGCAAGCGCGCCGACCTGCAGATCGATCGCATCACAGCCGTCTGGGACCGCTTCAAGGGTCTGAAAGTCCAGGACCTCGAAGGCGACGAGATGCTCTACCGCGAGATGCGGGACCGCTTTGGCATCTACTTCAAGGGCGGAATGGGAGCTGCGGCGATCAAGGCTCGCCTTGAGTCCTTCGACCTCGAGGCTGAGGCCGCCCGCCTGCGCGAAATCATCGCCACCGGCAAGGGCCAGAAGAAGACCCGCGCGCTCAAGCGCCTCCGGGTTGTCTCGGCGTTCTTGTCGACCCGCAACAGCCCCATGGGAATGGTGCTCGACGCCGTGCCGGTCATCCCGCCGGACCTGCGCCCCATGGTGCAGCTCGACGGCGGTCGGTTCGCCACGTCCGACCTCAACGACCTCTACCGTCGGGTGATCAACCGGAACAACCGGTTGAAGCGCCTTCTCGACCTCGGTGCTCCCGAGATCATTGTGAACAACGAGAAGCGCATGCTCCAGGAAGCCGTTGACGCGCTGTTCGACAACGGACGTCGTGGGCGTCCCGTCACCGGACCGGGCAACCGTGCGCTCAAGTCGCTGTCGGACATGCTCAAGGGCAAGCAAGGGCGTTTCCGTCAGAACCTGCTCGGTAAGCGCGTCGACTACTCGGGCCGTTCGGTCATTGTGGTCGGCCCGCAGCTGAAGCTGCACCAGTGCGGCCTGCCCAAGCAGATGGCACTCGAGCTCTTCAAGCCGTTCGTCATGAAGCGTCTGGTCGACCTTTCGCACGCGCAGAACATCAAGAGCGCCAAGCGAATGGTCGAGCGCCAGCGCCCCGTGGTGTGGGATGTCCTCGAAGAGGTCATCGCCGAGCACCCAGTGCTGCTGAACCGTGCCCCAACGCTTCACCGGCTCGGTATTCAGGCCTTCGAGCCACAGTTGGTTGAGGGCAAGGCCATCCAGATCCACCCGCTGGTCTGCACCGCCTTCAACGCTGACTTCGACGGTGACCAGATGGCTGTTCACCTTCCGCTGTCGGCTGAGGCACAGGCTGAGTCCCGCATCCTCATGCTGTCGAGCAACAACATTCTGTCGCCGGCGGACGGTCGTCCGATCGCATCGCCGACGCAGGACATGGTGTTGGGTATCTACTTCCTCACCACCGGCAGGCCTAAGGGCGTCGGAGCCGGCGAGGCCTTCTCGTCGATCGCTGAAGGCATGATGGCCTTCGACCTCGGTCTGCTCGACATTCAGGCGCCGATCAAGCTGCGGCTCCGCGATGTCGTGCCGTCCGGAGAGGTCAAGGCGCCGGAGGGCTGGACTGAGTCTGAGCCAATGACCGTCGAGACGACGCTCGGCCGGGCGCTCTTCAACGAGGCGCTTCCCGTCGACTATCCCTACGTCGATGCGCGCGTGGACAAGAAGCGACTCTCCGCGATCGTCAACGATCTGGCCGAGCGTTACCCGAGGGTGACTGTTGCTGCCGTCCTCGATGCTCTCAAAGCCACCGGTTTCCACTGGGCAACGCGGTCCGGCGTCACGATCTCGATCGACGACGTCGTCACCCCGCCGAACAAGTCCACGATCATGGAGACGTACGAAACCAAGGCTGAGAAGGTTCAGAGCCAGTACGAGAAGGGTCTGATCACCAACGACGAGCGCCGTCAGGAGCTCATCGAGATCTGGACCCGGGCCACCGCCGAGGTCACGGAACAGATGGAGATCAAGTTCAAGGCGTCGGAGGCTAATCCGATCTGGATGATGGTCAACTCCGGCGCCCGCGGAAACATGATGCAGGTCCGGCAGATCGCCGGTATGCGTGGTCTGGTGGCTAACCCCAAGGGCGAGATCATCCCGCGCCCGATCAAGTCAAACTTCCGTGAGGGCTTGTCGGTGCTCGAGTACTTCATCTCGACGCACGGTGCCCGTAAGGGCCTGGCCGACACCGCGCTCCGTACGGCGGACTCCGGCTACCTGACGCGGCGTCTGGTCGACGTCTCACAGGATGTCATCGTGCGCGAGGAAGACTGTGGAACCGACCGTGGCCTCGTGCTGCCGATCGCCACGCAGGCGGCCGACGGCACCTGGGTGAAGGTCGAGTCCGTCGAGAACAGCATCTACTCGCGTGCGCTGGCTGAGGACGTTCCAGGGCAGAAGGACGCCAAGGCGACCACACTGCTCGGTGACGTGCTGATCGACGGACTCGTCGAGGCCGGCGTTCACGAGGTGAAGGTTCGCTCGGTGCTCACCTGCGAGAGCAAGAAGGGCATCAGAGCCTTCTGCTACGGCCGTTCGTTGGCCACCGGCAAGCTGGTCGACGTCGGTGAGGCTGTCGGCATCATCGCAGCCCAGTCCATCGGTGAACCTGGTACTCAGCTGACGATGCGCACCTTCCACACCGGTGGTGTGGCTGGTGAGGACATCACGCACGGTCTGCCGCGCGTGGTCGAGCTCTTCGAGGCGCGCACCCCGAAGGGCAACGCACCGATCGCTGAGGCGACCGGCCGGATCCGCATCGAGGACTCCGAGCGCGAGCGCAAGCTCGTACTGGTGCCCGACGACGGTAGCGAGGAGTTCCCCTACAAGGTCAGCAAGCGTTCGCGCCTGCTGATCGGTGAAGGCGACCACGTCGAGGTGGGGCAGCAGCTCATCGTCGGTGCAGTCGACCCCAAGACCGTGCTGAGGATTCTTGGCCCGCGCCGGGTGCAGGAGTACCTGACAGCGCAGGTGCAGGAGGTCTACCGCAGCCAGGGTGTGCAGATTCACGACAAGCACATCGAGGTCATCGTCCGGCAGATGCTGCGTCGGGTCACCATCATCGAGTCCGGCGACTCCAACATGCTGCCGGGTGAGCTCGTCGAGCGCGCCCGCTTTGAGACCGACAACCGTCGGATCGTCTCCGAGGCTGGCGCCCCGGCGTCCGGGCGGCCAGAGCTCATGGGCATCACCAAGGCGTCGCTGGCTACCGAGTCGTGGTTGTCAGCTGCCTCCTTCCAGGAGACAACGCGAGTGCTCACCGACGCGGCGATCCACGCCAAGTCCGACTCGCTGCTCGGTTTGAAGGAGAACGTCATCATCGGAAAGCTCATCCCGGCTGGAACGGGCCTCGCCCGCTACAGCAACGTGCGGGTCGAGCCCACCGAAGAGGCCAAGGCGGCGATGTACTCGATGGTTGGGTACGACGACTACGCCTACGGCTTCGGTGCAACACCAGGTGAGGCTGTGCCGCTCGAGGACTACGACATGGGCTACCGCGGCTAAGGCTGCAGAGCTCGAACGAAGGCCCGACTCCTCACGGTGTCGGGCCTTCGACGTGTGGTGGCCAGAAGTACTGCACTGACCGCTAGTTTTGTGGCGTGACCCTTAGCCGACGCCAGATACTTCTGGGCGGGGGAGCGTTGGGCGTCGCGATTGTTGGCGGCGCGTATTCATTGGTAGAGCAGGACATTCTCCCCGGCCGTATCCGGCTGGATGCGCTGTTAGCCGACCTGCCCGTCGTCGGGGAGGAGCCCGTCCCTGTTCCTGAGGTCGCGACCGGCCCCATGGTCAGCGGATCGTTTCGCTCGCGGGCACGTGGAACCGAAGTGGGCTGGACGGTCGCGTACCCGCCTGGATCCGCGGCAGACGCCCAACTGCCGGTGTGTCTTCTGCTGCACGGTCGGTACGAGGACAACCGGTGGCCGTTCGACGAGCTGCATCTGGACAGCTACCTGGGTGCGGCAGTTCAGGATGACGGCCTCGCCCCCTTCGCTCTTGCCTCGATCGATGGGGGCAGCGCGACGAACTGGCATCCGCGCGCGTCCGGCGACGATCCCCAGGCGATGCTCGTTCACGAGTACCTTCCGCTGCTGGCGCGTCGAGGTCTGCGCATCGATCGGATCGGGCTCTGGGGTTGGTCGCTCGGTGGGTATGGATCGCTGTTGTTGGCGAGCGAACTCGGTGCGCAGAAGGTCGCGGCGCTCGTGGCTGCAAGCCCAGCGCTGTGGTTGGCTGCGGAAGACACCGCCCCTGACGTCTTCGACGATCCGCAGGACTTCGCCCGCAACGACGTCTTCAGCCGAACTGCCAACCTTGAAGGCATCCCGATCAGGATCGACATCGGCGAAGACGACTCTTTCACTCCAAACGTCGAGGAGTTCATCGGTGCGCTACCGACGCCACCGGCCGGGGGCGTAACCACTGGCTTCCACGACACTGACTACTGGCGGAAGGTCGCGCCACAGCAGATCGCGTTCATCGGCAATCACCTAGATACGTGAAGCGGAGCGATCAGAACTCGACGGAGAGCAGGTCTCCTGGTTGGCAGCGGAGCTCGTCGCATACTGCGGTGAGCGTGCTGAACCGGATCGCGCGAGCGCGGTTGTTCTTCAGCACCGAGAGGTTGACGACCGTGACTCCGACTCGCTCGGCGAGTTCGGTCAGCGTGAGGCCGCGGATCTCCAGCAACTCGTCGAGGTGACAAACGACGCGGTGCTCCTCGTCCGGTGGCATCAGACCATGCCGACGACGTCGTCTTGCAATCTGCGGCCGTATCTGAATGCGTTGGCCACTGCCAGGATCAGGGCTGCGACAACGAATGGCCAAAAGGCCCAGATGGCCGGCGCTTCCAGGTTGCCGCCATCCATGCGGAGGTAGTCCAGCACCCGGGACGCTGCCAGCGACTGCAGAGCGCTGAAGATGATCGGCCCGGCAAGGGCAAGGCCGGCAAGCCAACACAGCCGTCCGACGTTGCCGCGATCGAAGGGGCGACCCTCCCCAATCGAGCGGAGCAGGCCGAAGACCATCCAGGCAGCGACGAGCGTACAGAGTGAGAGCCACGAGACGTTAGCGACTGACAACATGCGAAGGTGCGTTGGCAGCTTCTGGACGGTGAGGTCGAACTCGTCCGTGGTTGAGGAGAGGTAGATCCCCTGGGTCGGCACATCGGACGGAACCAGGTTCTCGATGCCAGGTGCGCGCGAGACAGCGGAGACCACCCTCACAGTGCCTTCATCATTCTCGGCGACGGTGAAGAGCGGAATGACCACGAGCCCTAACACGGCGATGGCGATGCCTGTCATCAGGAGAAAGCCCGCGATGAACTCAATGCCCCAGTCTTTGGTTGCTCCGATCTCCGGCTCAGGTCGGCTGCGGTTCATGAGGCTCCCTATCGTTTATCGGTACTATCGATAAACGATAGGGAGATCTCCAGCGCACGTCAAGGAAGGGCGAGAGCCCCGTCCCGG
>JBBQAL010000169.1:0-4147 GCA_038316135.1 Candidatus Nanopelagicales bacterium
GGCAGGAACCAGAGGGCGACCAGACGTGGGCACTACCGGAGCAGCCGTTCGAACAGCGATGGCACTTCGACGTGTGGGTAGCCCACGACGAGGGTGAACGACGCCTGCAGGCAGTCTTGGACACCGGAGGACGCCTCGTCAGCGACCGCGCAGCGCCGGCGTACTGGGTCGTCGAGGACACCGACGGCAACCGCTCATGCATCTGCACACCCGCCGGCCGCTGAGCCACTCGTGACCCCGGGACGCGAGCCCAGGCCCTACCAAGATCCGGATCCGCCTCTCACCCAAGCTCTTTCCAGGTATGTCATTCCGGCACCTAACACTGCAGCATCGGTCGGCCAGCTTGTGGTGTGCGCTGCAGGGCAGGATCAGGTTCACGACGGCGACCCGCTCGGCGTTAGTCATGGTCTCGTCGTAACGAGCGGACCCTTCCCTCCCGCCACGGATGGGGGTTATCTCGATGTAGCAGAACGGCATTCCGTCGATGTCAATCATCAACTGATGACCGCAAGCCGGGTGAGAGCAGGTTCCTCTGGCGTCGCGATAGTGCTTGCGCTCGACCCCGACCGCGTAGCTACAAGGGCTGCCGGGCACAGGTCAGACGTCCGACTTCTTGCGTGGCTTGCGCCGCTTGAGGGGCGGGACGACGAGTTCAGGTATGGCGCGCATGACGAACCGGTCGAAGTGCGGAACGGTGAAGGCTGCGTAGCCGTGCTCGGGGGTGTAGAGCAGGCCCATGTTGATCAGTTCTGCCCTGGTGGGGGCGAGGTTCTCGGAGGTGCGATCAGGCCCCATAACCTCGGCCACGACGGAAGCTTTCTGCGGGCCGGGCCCGAGTTGAGCCGTCGCACGCAGGTAGGCCCGCTGCAACTCCGTTGCTCGATCGAGCCGCACCCGGAAGAACGACTCCTCGAGCTTGGCCTCGTGCCCGGGCACCGCGGCGATGACATCGTCGAGGGTGATGGTTGGTCCCTCTGCCACGGTCCAGACGGTGTACCCGAGCTCCTGGAGGAAGTAGGGGTAGCCGCCGGTGATCACCACCGCTTCGTTGAGTGCGTCGGGCGTGTAGTCGACGCCTTCGTCCAGAGCGGGGCGCGTTAGCGCTGCACGAGCGTCGTCGGGTGACAGGACCCCGATCGAGGGGAACTTGAACAGCCGTTCCGCGTAGGACTTCGCGTCGCCGGCGAGTTCGGCGATCTGCGGCAGGCCAGCGCCCACCATGGTGATCGGCAGCTTGCGCTGCACCATCTTGTGGAGCCCCTCGATCACAGCCTCGAGCTGCTGCCTACTAAGGAACTGGACCTCGTCGAAAAGCAGGACGACGCCGCGTTTGCGTTCCGCGGCGGCCTGGCCGACGGCGAGGAGGACGTCCGTCATGTCGAGAGCCAGGTTGGCATGGTCGGCGAACCCTTCAGCGGCCTCGATGTCCAGTCCGCCCGTCCAGGTGCCGGAGGCGTCGACGCTGACGCTGAAGGACTTGAGGACCGCGGCCGCGTGCTGGAAGCGATCGGTCCACTTCGTCTTGGGTGAGAGCTCGAACAAGGCGGAGCGGAGCCTGGTGGCGATATCGCGCCTGAACTCGGTCTCGCCGTTCTTTCTGACTTCGAGCTCGACCACGACCCAGTCCCGGGCGAGGGCCTTGGTGCGAAACTGGCCGAGGAGAACAGTCTTTCCGACACCACGGAGTCCTGTGATGATCATCGACTGCTCGGTCCGCCCAGCCTCGATCCTGGCCAGCAGGAGGTCGAAGGACTCAAGCTGATCATCGCGGCCGACCACAGCCTGCGGCTCCGCGCCGGCGTTGGGGGTGTACGGATTGGTCAGAGCCTTCACACGGCACAACTTACACGTCTTAGGGCACTTTATCTATCTGCTATAAGTTTCTCTAAGATCCCTAAAGGCTGCCGCCCAGGGCGCGAACCTGCCCGAGCGCGTTCGAGTGAACCTCACCAGGCCGATGCCATGGCCCTTTTCGCCGCCAAAGACCGCTGTCCAAGATCGTGCGTCCCGAATGAGAAACCTTTGAGTGGTACGAATGTGTCCGGGGTCAGGACACTGCTATCCCCCACCGGGGGGCTTCGACTCGGCCGGGTGTCTGGGGTCTGCCCGTAAGGGGTCAGGCGTCGGCGTCGATCGTCTTGACCGAGAGGAGCGTTACGCCGAGGTCTCGCACCCTGGCGAGCAGTCCGTGCAGCTCCGCCTGGTCGCTCACGACCCCGCGCAAGGTGGTGGTGCCGTCATCGGCGTGGGTGAGCGTCAGGCCGCCGAACCAGGTCGACCAGTGCTCGTCGAGATGTCCGTCTAGGCGGAGTTCGTAGTAGCCGTTTGGGCGTGGTGCTGGTCGCGTGTTCATCGGGAGCCGGCCAGGGCTGCGCGCGTGCTGATGCTGGCTGCCGGTCGGGTGGAGGGGCGCCGGATGAACCATTCGGCGACGGCGAGGTTGATTGCCCAGCCGGCTCCCATCATCAGGTCGTGGCGGGCGACGCCGGTACCGAAGAAGGCTTCGCCGAACCCGACGGTGAATGCCTGGGTGCCGGCGCCGAGTGCGAGGGCGTAGGCGCGGGTCATCCAGGCGCGGTGCCGGGCGATGTCGCGTCTACGGATGGCGACAAGCCCGAGAACAATGCTGATGGCCATCCCTGACCCGAAAAGCAGCCGGAACACGTAGAGGAGGTCACCGGTGCCCTCCTTGCGTGGGAAGACCAGCGTCATCCATAGAGCTGACAGCGCGACCCCGAGACCAAGTGCGACCAGGACCCGTCCCGCTCGACGATGCCACCCGGGGTGACGTCGGCGGATGCCGGCGGAGAACTGGAACGCGCCGAGGAGGGCGTAGCCGATGGCCGCCACAACGTGTAAGACGACCGGGACCGGAGATGCTGCGAAGCGAGCGTCAGTTGGGATGAGTTCTGGTCCGCCAAGGATCTCGACGAGACGGGCGGTCCCGGCCAGGACGGGAATCGCGGCGAGCGCAACCAGTCCTACCGGCACCCACTGGTTGGCGCGCGCGGTCATTCGGCACCAGCCGGTGTCAGCAGCGAGGCGTCTCCAGCGGTCAGCTCTGCTGGGGTGTCGACGCGTGCGGTGAGCCAGAGCGAGTAGCCCAGACCGATCAAGGCGACGCTGTTTGGGAGGGCCAGCAGCCGGTAGAAGGCGTCCGGCATCACAGTCAGTGCTGCGGTGACCACGCCGCCAACGGAGAGGAGCGCGGATGCCCAGCGGGTGAGGACATGTGCCCGGTATAGCGCGATGCCAAAGACGAGACCACCGGCCAGAAAGAGGGCGCCCTCGACCGCGATTACAGTCTGCAGCCGGCCGATGTCGCCGGTCGCATGGCCGCCGGCGGCCACGGTGAGGACGTCGTTGACGTAGGAGGGGTTGCTCTCAGCGATGGTGGGCAGGACGTAAGCGGCAACGAAGGTCACGCTCATGATGACGAGGTAGTTGGCGGCGAAGAGCAGGTATCCGATCAGGCCGAGCACGCCCATCTTCTTCACCTGGGTCAGGTACATGCCGGTGATCCCGATAAGGGCAAGTGCGGCCATCAGCACCTTCAGGGAGCTGCGGACAGCCATTTCGGTCGTGGCGATGGATGTGGCGTCCAGGTGCGGGTGGTTGATCTGGACGCCGATGAAGATGGCTCCGGCGGCAACGGCGGCGAGACCAGCCGCCCGGGTGAGGGTGGAGGTTGTGATGGTCATGTCCGGTTCCTGTCTCATGTCCGTGGCTGCTGCCGCGGGGATGACTGGAACCTAGGAGCCGAGGAGGTGACCTGGCGTCACCACATGATGTGATTGATGTGGTGAGCCCGGATCGTCGTCTGTGGTCAGCACCGGGTCTCGCGCCCGATGCTCAGCTGTTCTTCGCGCGGGACAGGAGGTCGAGCTGGTGAGCCTTGCTGATGGCTGCGCGCCGGTTGTTGACACCGAGCTTGGTGTAGATGTGCTTGGTGTGCGTACGAACCGTATTCAGGGACACAAACAGTTGGCGCGCTATCGCCGGGCCGTCAAGGTCTGAACCGAGGAGCCGCAGCACATCGAGTTCGCGGTCGCTCAACGGGTCCACCAGGCCACCCCCTGGTTCAGGTCCCGGTGCCGCTCCCGGTCCGGCCTGGTCGGCCGTCGTCACCGCTGCGAGCAGGTCCCGC
>JBBQAL010000020.1:0-36578 GCA_038316135.1 Candidatus Nanopelagicales bacterium
GAGATTGCGATCGCGACGATCGCCGGCCTACTCGCTGATCGAAACGGTCGCGTTGGCGGTCACTACGCATCGTAGGCGGAGTCGTTGCTCAGCGGTCGGTTGTCGCGCCAGCCACAGGAAGAGCCAAACGCTTGAGCAGCAAGGCGTTCACCGCCACCAAGAAGGACGACCCGGACATCGTGAGGGCCGCGATCTCCGGGCGAAGCACGAGGGCGGGAGCGAACACGCCGGCGGCAATGGGTAGAGCGATGGCGTTGTAGCCGACGGCCCAACCGAGATTCTGGCGCATCTTCCGGCGGGTTCCACGTCCGATCTGGAGGGCGATCGGGACGTCGAGCGGGTCGGAGCGCATGAGGACGACGTCAGCGGTCTCGATGGCGACGTCGGTGCCGGCTCCGATCGCGATCCCGAGGTCGGCTTGGGCCAGGGCTGGTGCATCGTTGACGCCGTCGCCGACCATGGCGACTCGTTTCCCCTGGTTCTGCAGATCACTGATGACGGCGGCCTTGTCACCGGGAAGGACGTCAGCGATCACGCTGTCGATACCTAGCTGGGCAGCAATACGGGCGGCGGTGGTCCGGTTGTCGCCAGTGAGCATGACGACTACGACGCCAGCGTCATGTAGCGACGTGACCGCAGCGGCCGCAGTCTCACGGGCGGCATCAGCGAGCGCGATCACGCCGACGACACGACCGTCGACAGCGACCATGACAGAGGTTCGCCCAGATGCTGCAAGCTCGTCGCGTTGTTCGCCAAGCTGCCCGATGTCGACTGAGTTGTCAGTCATGAGCTTGGCGGTACCGACCAAGACCTGGCGTTCGCCGACGGTGGCGCTTGCACCGTGCCCTGGGACATTGCGGAAGCCTTCGGCGTGCAGCGTCCGGACATCGCTCGAGATGGCATGGTCGACAATCGCTGCGGCGAGCGGGTGCTCGCTGTCACGCTCCACCGCCGAGGCGATGGCGAGCATCTCGCCGAGTTCGATCCCGTCGGTGCGGACGTCGGTGACCTGCGGCTTCCCCATGGTCAAGGTTCCGGTCTTGTCCATGACGACGGTGTCGATGCCTGCCGACGCCTCTAGCGCTGTGGCTGTCTTGAACAGCACACCGCGTTTCGCTCCGAGCCCGGAGCCGACCATGATCGCGGTCGGGGTGGCCAGGCCGAGAGCATCTGGGCAGGTGATGACCACGACGGTGATTGCGAACAGCATCGCCTCCTGCACCGAGGCGCCCGAAACGGTCCAGACCAGGAAAGTGAGGGTGCCGCCGATGAGGGCAACCAGAACCAGCCAGAACGCGGCCCGGTCGGCGAGGCGCTGGCCAGGCGCCTTGGAGTTCTGGGCCTGCTGGACCAACGCGACGATCTGGGCGAGTGCGGTCTCGGATCCGACCTTGGTGGCGCGGACTCGCAGGGTCCCGGTGGTGTTCACCGAGGCACCAATCACCTCCGAGCCGGTTGCCTTGGGGACGGGCAGGCTCTCCCCCGTGACCATGGACTCGTCGACCTCAGAGTCCCCCGACTCAACGATGCCGTCGACGGGGATCTTTGCGCCGGGACGGATCAGCAGCAGGTCACCAACCACGACATCCGCGGTGTCGACCTCCACCGGTTCGTCTCCGCGAAGGACGACAGCCCGAGGTGGGGCGAGCTCGAGCAGGGTGCGAATGGCCTCGTTGGCGCCACCTCGCGCGCGCATCTCGAACCAGTGCCCGAGCAGTACGAACGCAGTGAGCACCGAGGCGGCCTCGTAGAACACCTCACCGCCGCCGGTCAGGGTGATGACGACGCTATAGCCCCAGCCGGCACCGACGGCCACGGCGACCAGGACCATCATGTCCAGCGTGCGGGCACGGAGTGCCCGGTAGGCACCGTCGAAGAAGATCCACGCCGAGTAGAAGACGACCGGCAGGCTGAGCAATAGCGAGAACACGTCGTCGCGCAGCCCGAATGGTGCTGCCGCAGTGAAGCCCAGCACGTCGCGGCCGATCGGGGAGTACAAGAGGATCGGCACCGACAGCACGGCGGCCACCAGGAACCGGCGACGCATGTCGGCGACCATGGCGTCCATCGACATCCCACCGTGGTGCCCACCGTGGCCCATCGCGTCCTGCGTCGTCATCGCCGCGGGCGCAGCGTGACCTGCGTGCTCGTCGTGATCGGTATGGACATCGGGCTCTGCCACGGGCTCGTGGTGGGCCGTCACCGATGCGTGCGGCTCGGTGAGGGGATCGCAGACATGCGCCGGAACGGATTGTCCGGCGCAGTGGTAACCGCAGTCACGGACCCAGCCGGACAGTTCTGCGACCGAGGTGACGGTTGGGTCGTAAGTGACATTCGCGGTCTGCGCGACTGGATTGACCTCAACGGTCAGAACACCGGGGCGGCGGGACAGCACCGACTCCGCGACCGCCTTCGATGACGCCCAGCCGACACTCGACATCTCCAGCACCGTTGACGTGATCTTCGAGGTCATGGCTTGTTCCTTCGTCCGTGATGCGGAGCGGTTGTCTGGGTCAGGTCGACGAGTCGTCGCAGGCAGTGCTCGAGCAGCGGTTCGGGAAAGTCGTCGGAGAGCCGGTAGTAGACGACGCGCCCGTCCTTTCGTTTGCTGACCAGCCCGGCGGTGCGTAGCAGCCGCAGTGCGTAGGACGTCGCGTCTTCGCCCACACCGAGTGCAAGCGCCAGGTCACCGACACACAGCTCATCGACTTGGTCCAGGGCGTAGAGAATTCGCAACCGGGTGGGCTCCGAGAGCAGGCTCAGCGTTCCGGCCAGCTCAGAGGCGTGGTCGGTGGACAGCCCGCTGGAGCGGGCGACAGCCACCCCCTCGACGTCGACGGGGTGCGGGTGGGAACCGTTTAACGAATCCATGCCCGCATAAACGTACGGATGTACGGGCTTATTCCGGAGGTCAGCCGGCCAACAGCTGCTGCATGGTGTCTATCTCGGTGGTCTGGGCGGCCACGACGTCTTGTGCCAGGGCCTTGACCTGCTCGTCGGTAGTGGTGGCCAACACCTGCTCGGCCATCGCGATCGCACCCTGGTGGTGGGCGATCATCATCTGCAGCCACATGCGGTCGAAGTCCGCACCGCGTGCTTGACCGAGTGCGTTCATGTCCTCCTCACTCATCATCCCGGACGCGCTCATTCCGCCCATGTCCATGTCGGAGTGGTCCACGCCGGAGTCATCTGACCCTGGCATCTGCAGTGGCGCATTCCACCCGTCCAGCCACTGTGTCATCTGAGCGATCTCGGGGTCCTGGGCGGCCTTGATCTGGGTGGCCAGTGTCTTCACCTCGGCCGAGGTTCCGTACTTCAGTGCCAGGTCGGCCATCTCTATCGCCTGGGTGTGGTGCGGGATCATCAGCTGCGCGAATGCGACATCGGCAGCCTGGCCCGTGACGCTCGACGAGCTCGATGAGCCGTCGTTCATCCCGGTGGTGCCGACGTCGTCACTGCTCGTACCGCACGCGGCGAGGGTTGCGGTCAGGGCCAGACCGGTGACGGCCAGGGCCAGGGGGCGTACGTAACTCACGTCGTTCTCCTTGCGGTGGTCGCCGGCGACCTGCTGTCCCCGGCGGGTTGGATGGGGGTCAGGTCACGTAGTCCAGCTGGGTCATCATCCCGGCTTCAGCGTGGTAGGCGTTGTGGCAGTGCACCATCCACTGGCCGGGGTTGTTGGCGGCGAAGTCGACGTCGACGGCACCCATGGCTGGCACCAGGACGGTGTCCTTGCGTGGTCCGGTGCCCCCGGCTGCTCCAAGCTGGAAGGTGTGCCCGTGCAGGTGGATCGGGTGCGGCATCATCGACATGTTTCGAATCCGCAGCCGCCCTGCGTCTCCTTGGCTGATCGTCAGCGGGACGGTGTCGTCGTAGGTGCGCCCATTAATGGTCCACACGTAGGGGCCCATTGAGCCCGATAGCAGCAGGTCTTGCACGCTGTCCGGGTCTCTGGTTGGCAAGGCCGTCCCCGGGCCAGCGCGCAACGCGTCGACGGTGAGCGGGTATCCGTCGAGCTCGCTCGGACGTGACCCGCTCGTGGGAACCGTGCCGCTGCCCGTGCGGACCAGGGCGCGCCCTTGGCCGCTCTTGCCGACCGGTGCAGCAACCAAAGGGAAGACACCGTCGTCAAGCGTGATGACGGTGTCGTAGCGCTCCCCCATGCCCAACCGAAGGAGACGCGTATTCACTGGGGTGACCGGGTAGCCGTCGCTGTGGGTCACGGTGAGTTCGTGACCAGTCAGGGCAAGGTCGAAGATGGTGTCGGCTCCGGCGTTGATGAACCGAAGCCGCACGCGCCGTCCGGGCTTCGCCGTGAACACGTCAGGATCGTTGGGAGCCCGGCCGTTGACCAGGTAGAGCGGATAGGTGACGTCTCCGCCGTCCATCCCCCCCATGCCACCCATGCCACCCATGCCCCCCATGCCACCAGAGCCGCCGGCCGCTTCGAGGTCGGCGTAAATCTGCTCGGGGCTTGGGCCAACACCGTCGGTCCAGTCGTCGAGGACGACGACCCACTCGTGGTCGTAGTCCCCCGGGTCGGCCGGGTCATCGACAATGAAAGGGGCGTACAGACCGCGGTCGAGCTGCATCCCGTGGTGCGGGTGGAACCAGTAGGTGCCCGGGTCGGGCACCACGAAGTCGAAGTCGAACGATCCACCCGGGGCCACCTCCGGGGTGGTTACCTCTGGGACGCCGTCCATGTCGTTGCGAATCGCCAGGCCGTGCCAGTGCACGCTGGTTGCCTCGGGAAGTTCGTTCCCAAACGCAACGCGCACCCGATCGCCGGCGGAGGCCCGCAAGGCGGTTCCGGGCAGCGAGTCGCCGTAGGTCCATGTGGTCACAACAGTCCCGCCGAGGTCAATCTGCGCCGGCGCAGCCCGCAGCGCGAAGTCGCGGACCTTCCCGGTGGTTGCGCGTGCTGACTCTGCGTCAGCGATCGCTGACGCCCCAACCGGGCGCGAACCGGACCCCAAGCCGCAGGCAGACAATCCAGCAACAGCACCGACTCCGACGACGCCGGTCAGCAACTGTCGACGCGACACCAATGGACCGGAGGTCACGGCGGCGCTCCTGTCGGACGGCGGCGCTGCCCGGTGGGCAACGGGCACCGGTGGTGGCGCCACCTCCACCATCGCCCGACCGACCGACACGGACCCTGCACCTTCGATGAAGGTTTGGTGAAGTCGCCGGGCTTTACCAAACCTTCAGGAAGGGCGAGGTTCGGTGAATACCGGCGGCTGCGAACCTGAAGTTCATCAGGGCATCGACCCTGGAGGAGGTAGTGATGATGGGCTGGTATGACAACGGATGGATGAACGCCGGTGTCGGGATGCTGATGATGCTCCTGATCTGGGGTGGGCTGATCGCCCTCGGGATCTGGACCGTCACCCGACTTACCCGCAGCTCCCCGCCAACTCGGCCGGAGGAGACGCCGCGGCAGATCCTGGACCGCCGCTTCGCCGGGGGAGAGATCAACGCCGAGGAGTACGCCCAAAACCGGCACATCCTCGAAGGTCGCGGCGCCACCGGCTCGGCGCATTGAGCCTGAGCACGGCTACCGTCAGGGTGTCCGCCCACGTGCGAGCAACCTGGAGGATTCGGTGACCGACCCGCTGCGGGTCCTCGTCGTTGACGACGAGGCCGCCCTGGCCCGGGTGGTTGCCAGTTACCTCGAGCGGGAGGGCTTCGACGTCGAACTCGCCCATGACGGTCCGAGCGCGGTGACATCGGCACGCGACTGGAAACCTGATCTGGTGGTCCTGGACGTGATGCTGCCCGGCTTCGACGGGGTGGAGGTCTGCCGGCAGCTCCGCGGCTTTACCGACGCCTACATCATCATGTTGACCGCACGCGACGAGGAGGTCGACAAGGTCGTCGGACTGGCCGTCGGAGCCGACGACTACATCGTCAAACCGTTCTCCCCCCGAGAGTTGATCGCGCGGGTCCGGGCCATGCTGCGCCGCCCCCGGATCGTCGCAGGCTCAGTACCCCCCGGCCGAGAGATTGCCCCGTTGCGCATCGGCGCCCTCGCGGTAGATCCGGTGGCCCGGACAGCCACAGTCGCCGATCGGCCGGTCGAGTTGACCCGCACCGAATTCGACCTGCTCGCAGCCATGGCCGAGCGCCCGCACGCCGCGTTCACCCGCCGCCAGCTCATCGAAGCCGTGTGGGGAGGCGACTGGTACGGCGACGAGCACGTCGTCGACGTCCACGTCGGCCACCTGCGACGCAAGCTCGGTGACGACGCCGCGGCTCCTGCCTACATCCGCACGGTCCGCGGAATCGGATACGGAATGGGGACCGGCTGATGCGCAGACCGTCAGGCCTAGCCGGCCGGTTGATGACCGCGCAGGTTCTGGTGATCGGGATCGGTGTGCTGACGTTCATTCTCACGGCGATTCTGATAGCGCCCGGGTTGTTCTCCGAGCACCTCGCACGGACCGGGGAGGACTCTCCCGAGGTCCAGCACCACGCCGAGCAGGCCTTCGCGTCCTCGTTTGCGATCTCCCTGCTGTTGGCCACGCTGGCGTCGCTGGTCGCCGCCGGACTGGTGTCGTGGTTCCTGGTGCGCCGGGTGGCTGATCCCGTGGCGCAGCTCGCCGACGCCGCCGACGCCGTCGCCGCTGGTGACTATCGCGTGCAAGTCCCGCACACCGGTTTCAGCACCGAGATCGTGCGGCTGTCCGATGCGTTCGACCACATGGCGACCAGGCTGGCTGACACCGAGACGACCCGGACTCGGATGCTCGCCGACCTCGCCCACGAACTGCGCACCCCCCTGGCCACCCTCGAGGCCTACATCGACGGGATGGAAGACCACGTCGTCACCACCGAGGCGCAGTCCTGGCAAACCATGCGCGACCAGGTCGCCCGCCTTCGTCGCCTCGCCACCGACCTCCGCGAGGCCGCAGCGGCCGAAGAGCACGCGCTGGGCCTCGTCCTCCAGCCCGCTGACGCCCGGCTGCTGGCGGAGACCGCAGTGTCCGCAGCTCGGCCCCGCTACCAAACCAAAGGTGTGGCCCTCCTCATGGACATCCCTGACACCCCGGTGGAGGTCAACGCTGACCAGGAGCGCATGCAACAGGTACTGGCCAACCTGCTCGACAACGCTCTACGCCACACCCAGCCGGGAGGACACGTCACCGTCCAGGTGACGTCTAGTGACCGGACCGTAAGCATGCAGATCACCGACGACGGTGACGGCATCTCACTGGACGAGCTCGAGGCCGTCTTCGACAGGTTCCACCGCGCAGACCCGGCGCGCGCCGTCAACGGCGGCGGGGGCAGCGGGCTCGGCCTGACCATCGCCCGCGCCATCGTCGTCGACCACGGCGGCAGCCTCACCGCGCGAAGCAGCGGTCGAGGAGAGGGCGCTACCTTCACCGTGACTCTCCCGACGCACCTTCGCGGCGATCTGCGCCCCTGACCGCCACGCTCGCGTCAGGAGGCGAGCGACACGGCGAAGATCTGCCAGGCCAAGAGGGACTTCGCTCCGAGACTGAGCACCAGATAGGTCTTCTCACCGAACGCGTAGTCGGTCCAGCGACCGACTTCCCGGTACTGAAGCCACTGGTTGAGGCCGAAGCAGAAGAAGAAGATCCCCTGGACGATGAAGATGGCGTAAACCGCCCCAGGGATCGTGGTGGAGCCCACGATGTTGACCGTCATCGCCACCCACGGGGTGATCCCCACGAGCGAACCGAACCAGAAGGGAAGCATCGTTGTCGAGGTTCGCCCCGGAGGGTTCATCCGCTCCTGGAGCCAGCCGAACAGGATCATCCCGGCGTTGGCACCGGCAATGACGACCACGGTATTGATCGATGTAATGCCCCAGTAGAAGCTGATCAGGATGACCATCACTGTGGCGCTGATGGAGTACTCAACCCATCGGAAGCGGTTGATGCCGCGCTGAAGATCCCGTTCGTACACGTCCCGCCACAACGTCGCCGTCAACAGATGATCCAGCGCCGCCAGGCCGAGAAAGAGAGCGATGGCCCATCCGATCCTCACTTCGAACAAAGTCGAGGGAGCCGGCACTGCTGTTCCCGGTGGGCCTTCGGGGAAGGACGACGTCACCGCGATTGCGAACCCATTGGTCAAGAACAGGATCAGGGCAGCCTGACCGAAATGCAGAACAGTCAGACTGACGTTCCAGCGGCGCAGGTTGCTGAGACGCTCGCTGGTGACCCCGGTCGCGATTGACGTTGCCGTACCGCTTTCGGTCATCGCACTCCCTCGAAATCCTGAGGCGCCACCAGAAGGAAGCGCCTTGGGAGGTTACGCGAAGGTCGGTGACCTGTCGCGGCGAAACTACCGCTGTGTGAACGTTGCGTGGGCTTGCTCGAACCGGTGCTCGGTCGTGCGGGCAGCGCCGATGGCGCAAACGACCGTGACGAGTACGAGGACTGCGGCAATGACCAGACTCAGCGGACGAGTCGGCGCGGGCGGCGACATCAGGGCCTCCGCCCGTTGCGCGACCTGCGAATGGCCCATGGCCAGCGTGAGAGCCCGGGGGCGCGCGCGCTGGGCCTTCGCAGATTCCAGTCCGGCGCGCGCGACCGCCCGGGCGGCAAGGCGGCGGCTACCGGTGGCCAGGGCCGCGTCTTCGTCGGCCCACCGTTCGGCGGACGTACGCAACACGGCAGGAACCGGGCGACACAGTGGGTTGGCTGCTGCCGCCAGCATGCCCAGGGCTACGTAGGCGTGGTGCCGGTGGCGGAGATGAGAGGCTTCGTGAGCCAGCAAGACCCGTTGTTCGTCGGCGTCGAGAACTGCGAGCATGCCGCTGGTGACCACGATGCGGCCACCGCGCCATCCAGGAAGTGCATAGGCGTCGGGTTGGGGGTCATCGACCACGACAAGCTGACCGGTGCATGGCGGGAACCGGCGGCAGGCGGCAGCCGACGACCAGACGTCACCAACCAGGGCGACACTGCGGCGAATCACCAGGACGATCGCGGCAAGCAGAGCCAGACAGCAGACGAGCCCCCACGCCACAGGCACTGGGTCGTCGCTGTTGAAGCTACCGCCCGACCATTGACCGGCACGAGCAACCGCCGGGATCTGCGTCACGAAGTCGAAGCAAATGATGCACAGGACGAAGCCACTCGCCAACGTGGTGACGAACGCGGCAATGCCAATCAGACGAGTGGCCGTCGAGGGAGCCAAGCCGCGCGCGACCAACGGGCTCGTGACACCGATCATCGCGTTGCACACCACCACTACCACCAGAAAAGTAAACATCAACCGACCCCGGGAGGAGGCGGTTCATCACTGAGGTGCCGCAGCAACTCGGCCAGTAAACGCTCGTCTTCCGGTTCAAGTTCGGAGACGAAGCGATTCAAGGCGACGCTGCGATTTGAACCTGCGTTCAGAGCTTTGTGCATGCGACGCGCAGTTACCGCGGCATCAATCGCCAGGCTGTCACCGGTGAGCCGATAGACGTACGCACGGCCCACGAGCTCGCGCACCAACGCACCTTTCTCATGCAGCCGGCCGAGCGTGGTCATGACCGTCGTGTAGGCGAGGCTGCTACCCAGGGCGTCGTTGACCTGTCGGGCCGTCATGGGACCGTCGGCGGCAGCGAGGCAGGCGAGGACGTCGGCCTCCAACGCCCCACGTTCGCGGCGGTCGCCAGCACTCATCGTTGCCCACTCCATCCGCTACTATCGAGTTAGTAGTACTATTGCACCACGATACCGGCCCGGGCCATCTTCTTCGTGAATGGCCACCCCAGCGCCGGGACCACCCATTAAACCGGGTCCCGCACCCAGCCAGGAGCAGCCGTATGGACTCGATCACCTATCTGCAGGCCATCGTGATCGGGATCCTGCAAGGAGTCACCGAGCTGTTTCCGATCTCCAGTCTCGGCCACTCGGTGCTGGTCCCGGCCTGGCTGGGCGGCAGCTGGTCGCAATTGGTGACCCAGTACGGAACGGAGGAGAGCGGTCAAAGCCCCTACCTGGCCTTCATCGTCGCTTTGCACGTCGCTACCGCCATGGCCCTGTTGTGGTTCTACCGACGCGACTGGGTCAACATCATCGGTGGCTTTTTCACCACGCTGCGCACTCGCAAGGTCCAAACCTCGACGGAGCGGCTGGCCTGGCTGATCGTCATCGCGACGATCCCTGTCGGCATCACCGGGCTGGCCCTCGAACACGCCTTCCGGGTTCTGTTCGCCAAGCCAGTCGCGGCAGGAGCGTTCCTGACTCTGAATGGGCTGATTCTGTTGGCCGGTGAGGTGCTACGCCGACGGGCAGACGCGCGCGCCCTGGCCCACGCCGGCTCGGAGAGCCCGCCGGAGCTCATCGAGGAGGAGATCCACCATCCGGTCTACGGCGGACCGAACCGCAAGCTCGAGACCTTGGGCTACGGCGAGGCAGCCATCATCGGAACCTTCCAGACATTCGCTCTGCTCGCGGGAATCTCCCGCTCAGGCATCACGATGGTCGGCGGGCTCGTCCGCGGCCTGGACCACGAGGACGCAGCCAAGTTCTCCTTCTTGCTCGCGACCCCAGTGATCCTTGCTGCCGGGCTCCTGAAGATCCCTTCGCTGTTCGGGCCGGCCGGCGCCGACATCCACGGCCAGGTCGTGGTGGGCGCGATAGCCGCTGGGCTCTCGGCCTACGCCAGCGTCCGATTCCTCACCAGGTACTTCACCACTCGGACCCTGACTCCCTTCGCGATCTACTGCCTCGTCGCCGGGATCGCCTCCGTCATCAAGTTCGCCTAGCTCACCAGCTGAACCCATGACCGGCGTCCTCGACCACCTGCTGAACGCTAACGCTTGGATCGTCTACACCGTCGTCGGGCTTCTCGTCTTCGCCGAAGACGCGCTCTTCTTCGGATTTATCCTGCCCGGGGAGACCGCCGCCGTGCTCGGCGGTGTCGCTGCAAGCCGCGGCCACGTGGAGGTGGCCGCGATGTGCGCGGTCGTCGTTCTCGCGGCTATCGTCGGCGACAGCGTCGGCTACGAAGTCGGCCGCCGCCACGGTGACCGCATCTTGGGAGCTCGACTCCTCACCAAACACCAAAAGCGTCTGGCAGACGCACAAGAACTGCTCGCACGACGCGGCGGTGCAGCGGTCTTTCTCGGCCGATTCGTCGCGTTCTTCCGCGCCGTCATGCCAGCACTCGCCGGGTCCGCACGCATGGCCTACCCGAAGTTCCTCGCCTACAACGCTGCCGGCGGATTTGTCTGGGGCATCGCCTTCGTGCTGCTCGGCTACTTCGCCGGAAACTCGTACGCCCGCATCGAACAGACGGCAGGCCGAGGCGCCGCAGTCGTTATTGCCCTGATCGCCATTTCAGCACTGATCGTGTGGCGAGTGCGGCGAGCCAGATCCGAACGCCACGCTGAGGAGTCGGGAGACTGAGAAACCACAGATCCCCGAGGCTGGATTGACCGCAAGGCAGTGGACCCAGCAGCCCGTAACCCAACGAGGTCAGCGTTGGCGGTAAGTCTGCCAGTCGCCGATGGCGGTGAGGCGTCGTCGCTGCTGAGTCGCGGCGCGCCCGTCGAGTCCGTGGCCTCGTTCATCAAGATCGGTACTGACCCGCTGACGGTGGTCGATGGGGTTGGCGTCGTCATACTTGAACTTGGCTTCGACCCGCACCACCGAGAGCCGGATACCGCGGATGCCCGACAACATTCGACCGTAGGGGTCAGAATCGGTGGCCACCTTGGCATGCCCACCTTCTGGTTGAAGGTCGGCGAGCTGCGCGGTGAGGATGTCCACCTTCCCCTGAGGCTCGTCGACAACGGTGGGCTGGCAGACGAACTGCACGGCGCTGTAGTAACTGGTGGACACGCCGTCCTCATCGGGGCCGCCGGCCCTGGCCCGCCAGTACGACGGGATGTATGCGTAGTCGCCGGTCACCACCAGTCTTACCTGCCCAGCTGCCTCCAGGTGGCGCCAGACCGGGTTGGGTCGGGCTAGGTGAAGCAGCAACTCTTCACCGGCCAGCGTGAAATGGGTGGGCACGAGCACCGGTGCCTCGGCTCGATCAAGATTGTTCACTGCAAGCAGTCCGAACCGATCGCTCGCTGCAAGCCAGTTCTGCCACTCAGCGGTATCGAGTGCAGCATCCCAAGGGTGGATGAGCATGTCTGACTCCTTCTTAGCTGCGGCAGGAGGCGACTAAGTGAATAGGTGACTACACAACCACTGCGTCCTCGTTCTCGACGAGCGTTGAGCTCTCCGAGTACCCCTACTGCGAGGCACCCACTGGCTCTGCGTCGGCGTTCGCATCGGGCTCCGCGTTCTGCTCGGTGCCCGCCCCGGCTAGCACCTGGATGACCGACAGAACTGCTAGGACAAACACTGTGGACCAGAACAGCCGCGTTGGCGAGACCTGATTGCCCCACATCAAGATGACGACGCCGAACACCCCCACCACGTAGCGCAGCCAGAAGGCGTTGGTCCTGGCCCATTGGCCGACACCGCTGAACTTGTCGTCGGGCAGGCTTGCACCGCCGCTCTCCAGACCCTTACGCACCGCCAAGCGAGTAGCGGTACCCGACGCATTCGAACCAGCGAACCAACCGACGGCCACCAGAAGTGCCCCGAGCCAGGCCAGCACATGCCAACCGCGCACGAGGTAGGTGAGCAATGTGTCGTAGAAGACCGAACTGGCCGGGCCGAACACGGTGCCGGCCAGGTCGTTGATGAACAGTTGGCGCCCGACCGACAGTGCAAAACCCACCAGCAACGCGTTGCCCAGCAGCCCTACGCCGATGATCCCCGTCATCCGTGGCCGGCGGCGAGACAGGACGAACGCGGCCAGGTAGAGAGCAGCCACAACCACGATCAGCCATTGGGCCACCGGGTTCGAGAAGGCATAGATAGTGCGCAGTTGTCGCAGCTGCGGAGCATCAAGCAGAACAATCTGTTTGTCCACGTCGGGGATCGGGGCGTTCTCTACAAAGGTAAGTCCGCGTGCGACGAGACGCTCTTTCACCTGGTCAATGACGTCGCCGACATCGAGTACGACCTGGTCACCCTGCAACGTAACTGCGCCAGTCTCGTCGCCCCTCAAGAGTCGCACGAGTGCCACCTGCGTCCTGGCGTTTACGGTTACCCAGATATCGGCGAACGTGGCGGAGGACACGAAGTCGTTGACCTCACGCTCGACCAGACCGTTGACGGCGCCGGCCAACGGTCCGACCAGCAACTGTAGGCGTGGCCGATCCTGGATGACTCCAGCAAACGCTTGGTTGAGGAGCGCCTCAACGTCGACCTGCTGCTGGATGGCGTTGGTCACGGTGGTTGCGATCGCATCCTGCACCTCCGGTGAATCAACGAGCGGCTGGACGGTGTCGAGATAGCGCTGGGAGTCGTTGAGCGTGCGCTGTCCCCAGTACGCGAGAGCAGCTGGCGTGGTCAACACCACCGCCAAGACCACACAGATCGCGGCGACCGCACGTCGTCCGCTGCCGCCTGGTTGCTCGACTGGAAGTGCAACAGTCTCATTCGTGGCTACCTCGGACATGACGAACTCCTTCACGGTTAAGCGCGATCAATCGATGTGCCGCCACCTCAGAAGGCACACACGGCCGCCGCGTTTGGCGTTCGTCAGGAAACCGGTGAGGTGCGCGTGCCCGGCGAGCCTAGCGGCGCCGGCAGCCACGACAAGGTGCGGCGCTCCCGCCCAATCACCGAGTTGGGGTCCAGGGGCGAAATCTTGACTGATTCCAGAAAATGGGCAAGGCTCAGCAGGTGCCCACGACGTTGAATCCCCCGGACTTGCTGCGCGGGGCCTCCCTGCGCGTGACGCGCCAGCGGATTGCCGTGCTCAAGGCCGTGTACGCGCATCCGCATGCCGACACCGACTCGATCATCGAGGTCGTGCGGAAAGACGTTGGCGAGGTGTCCACGCAGGCCGTCTACGACGTACTGCGGGCGCTGACCGACGCCGGTCTGGTGCGACGCATCGCGCCCAGAGGCTCGGTGGCCCGGTACGAGTCGCGAGTCGCCGACAACCATCACCACGTGGTCTGCCGCTCGTGCGGTGCCATTGCTGACGTCGACTGCGCCGTCGGTTTCACTCCGTGCCTCACCGCGTCAGACGACAGCGGCTACACCATCGATGAGGCAGAGGTCATTTACTGGGGTCTGTGCCCCAACTGCGGGGCCGCTCAAAGTTCGACAACACAAACCCACTGATCCGCTCGGTACCGGAAGGATTCGCGTGTCTGACAACAAAGATGCAGTCGTAGGCGAGATGAACGAGGGGACCGATGGCGGGTGCCCGGTCGTGCACACGAGCGGGGGAACGTCGAACCGAGACTGGTGGCCTAACCAGCTGAACCTGAATGTCCTTCACCAGAACTCACCGATGGCCGATCCCATGGGTGCCGACTTCAACTACGCCGAGGAGTTCAAGTCACTCGACCTTGCCGCGGTCAAGCATGACCTCACCGTGCTGATGACGGATTCACAACAATGGTGGCCGGCCGACTACGGGCACTATGGCCCGTTCTTCATTCGGATGGCATGGCACAGCGCTGGCACCTACCGGATCAGTGACGGACGCGGAGGCGCAGGCTCGGGTACGCAGCGCTTCGCGCCCCTCAACAGCTGGCCAGACAATGGGAACCTCGACAAGGCACGTGCCCTTCTCCTGCCGATCAAGCAGAAGTACGGTCGCAAGCTTTCCTGGGCAGACCTGATGATCCTTGCCGGAAACGTGTCCCTGGAGTCGATGGGTTTTGAGACCTTTGGGTTCGCCGGTGGCCGCGAAGACGTCTGGGCACCGGAGGAAGACATCAACTGGGGCCAAGAAGCCGAGTGGCTCGGTGACAGGCGTTACAGCGGCGACCGCGAGCTCGCCAACCCGCTCGGCGCGGTCCAGATGGGGCTCATCTACGTCAATCCCGAGGGCCCGAACGGCAACCCGGATCCACTTGCCTCGGCTCGCGACATCCGCGAGACCTTCAGCCGAATGGCGATGAACGACGAAGAGACCGTTGCTCTCGTCGCCGGCGGACACACCTTCGGCAAAGCGCACGGCGCTGGCGACCCAGCGCTCGTTGGAGCCGAGCCTGAGGCCGCTCCCATGGAGCAGCAGGGCTTTGGCTGGAAGAACAGCTTCGGTTCCGGCAAGGGCGTCGACACCACCACAAGTGGCGTCGAGGGCGCATGGACGTCCACCCCGATCACCTGGGACAACAGCTACTTCGACACGCTGTTCGGCAATGAGTGGGAGTTAACGCATAGCCCGGCAGGTGCACAGCAGTGGACCGCAACCAACCCGGAAGCTCAGGGATCGGTGCCGGACGCCCACGACCCATCCAGAAGGCACGCTCCGATGATGACCACGGCGGATATGGCACTACGGATGGACCCGATCTACGAGCCCATCTCGCGACGCTTCCACGAGAACCCGCAAGAGTTCGCAGACGCCTTTGCACGCGCGTGGTTCAAGCTGTGCCACCGCGACATGGGTCCGATCGAGCGCTACCTCGGCCCCGAGGTTCCTCAAGAGGAGCTCATCTGGCAAGACCCAGTCCCTGCCGTCGATCACGAACTGATCGGTGCTGACGACGTCGCCACCCTCAAGGCGCGGCTTCTTGCGTCCGCGCTGACCATCAGTGAGCTGGTGTCAACAGCGTGGGCCTCGGCTTCGACGTTCCGCAACAGCGACAAGCGCGGCGGCGCCAACGGTGCACGCATTCGCCTTGCTCCGCAGAATGACTGGGACGTCAACAACCCAGCTGAGCTCCGCCGGATTCTGGGCGCTCTCGAGGAGATCCGAGCCGAGTTCAACAGCTCGGGCACGCGGGTGTCGATGGCCGACCTGATCGTCCTTGGCGGCTGCGCGGCCGTCGAGTCAGCGGCAAAGAATGCCGGGCACGACGTCACGGTTCCGTTCACGCCGGGTCGTACCGATGCCTCGCAGGAGCAGACCGACGTTGAGTCGTTTGCGGTGCTCGAACCGACCGCGGACGGGTTCCGCAACTACCTGGGCAAGGGGCACGATCGCCGGGCCGAGGAACTGTTGGTCGACCGGGCGCAGCTGCTGACGCTCAGTGCCCCTGAGATGACAGTGCTCGTCGGCGGAATGCGCGCTATGCATGCCAACGCCAACGGCTCACAGCACGGAGTCGTCACTGACCGTGGGGACACGCTCACCAACGACTTCTTCGTGAAGCTGCTCGACCTCAATACCGAGTGGAAGGCCACCGACGACTCCGAGGAGGTGTTCGAGGGACGCGATCGCGCGAGCGGCGACCTGAAATGGACCGGCACTCGCTGCGACCTCGTCTTCGGATCGAACTCGCAGTTGCGAGGCCTCGCCGACGTCTACGGTTCGACCGACTCGCAGCAGAAGTTCGTGGCGGACTTTGTGGCTACATGGAGCAAGGTCATGAACCTCGGTCGATTCGACCTCTCCTGACCCTGACGTACCACTAGCGGTGTAAGGCACCTTGCAGGCTCGTCTCCATCGGGCCAGCAAGGTGCCTTACGCGTTCTGCACACTGGGCGCATGACGCGCATCACCCGGATGCAGCAACCGCAGCCGTTGATCCGGTAGCTGGGCCACGCCCGAGTACAGTTGGACGTTCATGTTCCGGAGGAAGTACGACTGCGGGGGTTGCTGGATGAGCCTGTGGCGCAAGGACGAAGGCGGGATCATCGCCGGGCTCCTCGTCTTGGTGCTGGCCGTTGGAATCGCCTATGGCGGTTACGTCGGCTACCACTACTGGGACGACAACAAAGACACGACCCCACCGCCGGCCGCCGTGTCTGGCGGGGGCGAAGAGCTCAGCGGCAATGGCGTCACCCTGGTGATACCCCGCGGCTGGAACAAGGCTCCGTTGAATGAGAACCAGGTGCAACGCTGGTATGACGTCGTCGCTGCTGCCAAGCCCAAAGCGGCCAGCAAGTCCGGACTTGACCAGACCACGGTCGACCCTGACTCCCTGGCCTTTGCCGCCGAGCAGGGGAAGGGTGGCAAGAATGACGAGGGACTGGTCGTTGTCACGATAGCGAACTCGCAGACCAACCTCGACAGCGTTCAGACCGCCTACACCGTCCTACTCAAGCGGCTCGGCGCCTCGAAGATCAAGTGGGAGAAGACCACACTGGGCGATGTCGACGCCATTCAAGTTGACTACCGACAAGATTTTGGCTCGATCACCGTCTACCGGCGCGAATACTTCCTGATCGGGGACACTGAGACGGCTCAACTCACCTTCAACTCACTTCAGCCGATCGGCAACAAAGATGCCGACGACATCGCCGAAACAATGCGCGTCGACTGATCGAGGGCATCGCGCTTTGAACGGGCGGCCAGCCGCAGGTCCCCAGACGGCTACTCCCCCACCGCGCCGTCGATCGCTTCACGGAAGAGGTCGGCATGGCCGTTGTGCCGCGCGTACTCCTCAATCATGTGAACCATGACCCACCGGAAAGAGTTTCCGTCTCCGTTAGCACGGTCGGTCACGATCGAGTCGAGGTCGGCGGCGCGCTGGATCGCTCGGCAGTGCTCCATCTCTTCCAGGTATGCCACGAAGTCACCTTCTGCCGTACCAGCACTGATATCGTTGAAATCGGAGTCGCGGCCAGGCTGACCCCAGTAGCGGGACGTCACATTCTCGCGGCCGACGACATCGCGGAACCAGTAGCGCTCGACATCGGTCATGTGGCGCACGAGCCCGAGGAGCGACATGGTCGAAGTCGGCACCGGGCGCTCTGCCAGTTGCGCACCGGTCAGCCCTGAGCACTTCCAGAGGAGGGTCTCGCGGTGGAACTCGACGAAGGCGTTCAGCAGGGTCCGTTCGTCGCCGTGGGAGGGAAGGTCGCGGCGATCGATCAGTGGCGCAGTCCAGGTCATGAGCCGACATTAGGGGCATCCCCTCCCTAAACCAATGGCCGAGTCGGCGCCCTCGGTGGTAGGCAAGGGGCTATGCCCGTAGAGATCAAGAACTACCTGGATGGCTTCGCCGACCGCGAAGCAGCGCTTCGGAAGATCGCTGAGGTCGACGAGACAGCCTTCGGTGAGGGCTTTACCGATGAGGAGCTCGGATCACCGATCTTCGGCGTGCTCGACGACGACCGAACGTTCCTGGCATGGGACGCGGACGAAGTCGTCGGCGTATCAGCGAACTTCTCCCTGGATTTGAGCGTCCCCGGTGGATCGGTGCCAGCCGCCGGCGTGACCTTCGTCGGAGTCCGGCCCACCCACCGTCGCCGCGGGGTGATGACGGCGATGTTGGACAACTTGCATGCAGACGGCCTGAGCCGCCGCGAGCCGATCGCCGCACTCTGGGCCGCCGACACCGCGATCTACCCACGGTTCGGATATGGGCGAGCGACCAGGCGGTTGTTCACCGAGATTAAGCGGGCGCACGGAGCTCTCAGCAATGCCCCCGAGGACACTTCCATCCGGCTCCGGATGCTGAACTCCAGCGACGACTACGAGCTCACGCAGCCGATCTACGCTGCCGTCGGCGCCTCACGCGCTGGTGTTCCGGCGGTGGACGACCGATGGCACGAGCGTCAAACCTGGGATCCACCATCGAGCCGTCACGGGGCTAGCGCTCTCTACACCGTCGTGGCCGAAGGTGACACCGGCGTCCGTGGGTTCCTGCGCTACAACGTCAAGCCGGAATGGACCGACTCGCACGACGATGGCACCTTCAACATCTATCGGATGATGAGCCGTGACCCTGCGGCGCATGCAGCGCTTTGGCGTTACGCGCTCACCTTCGACCTGATGGCGAAGGTGAAGTGGTTCAATGCCCCCATCGACGACCCCATACAGCTGTGGCTTCAGTATCCGCGGCACGCAACCCGCCAGTTCGAGGACGCCCTGTACGTCCGACTGCTCGACCTGTCGGCTGCCATGACAGCGCGCACTTTGAGCACTGAATGCGACGTGGTCGTCCACGTCAACGACAGCCGATTCCCCGACAACGCAGGCCGGTGGCGGTTGGCGGGCGGCCCGAATGGCACCACGTGTGACCGGACCAAGGACGCAGTTGATCTGACGCTCGATGTCAGAGTGCTTGGCGCGGCCTACCTCGGGGATGCCTCACTGAGGGAGTTTGCCAAGGCCGGCTGGATCGAGGAGACCCGGCCTGGGGCGCTCTCCGCGCTGGATGCAGCGATGCGCACTGACGTGCCGCCTTACTGCCCGTTCATCTTCTGACCCTCGTCACCGTTGACATGTGGGACACCAGTAGAGCGTTCGCCCTGCGAGATCGGCAGCCCGGACATCACTACGGCACCGCATGCACCAGCGGCCGGCCCGGCCATAGACGTAGTGAGCATCGGACGCACGAAGGCTGCGTCCGTGAAACTGTCGGTCGGCGGGATCGGTGGTGACGATGCGACCACTCCGCACACCAGCCCGCATCAGGGTGCGAGCGTCACCCCAAATCGAGGTCCACTTATCGTGGGACACATCTTTCCCAGGGCGGTAGGGGTCCAGTTCCGCCCGGAAGAGCAGCTCGGCCCGGTACACGTTGCCGATGCCGGCAACCACGCTCTGGTCCATGAGCAGGGCGGCGATGGGCTGACGGCTCTTGGTGATACGGGAGAACGCGAGGTCCGGTGCACTCCCCCGACGCAGCGGATCGGGACCGAGCCGGGCCAGCAGCATCACGCGCTGGTCACCGTCGATGAGTCGACACCGGGTGGGGCCGACGAGGTCTGAGTACCAGTCGTCTGCGGCCAGTCGCATCCGGACGGTCGGGCCTGCCGGAGGGGCTGGTTGTGGCAAGGTCCTGATCTTGCCAAAGAGCCCCAGATGGACGTGTACGTAACGTCGTCCGTCGAACTCGTAGAGCAAGTGCTTGCCGTACGCCTCGACGGCCTTCAGCTCGCGACCGTCGAGACGGTCGGCCTCCAGAAACCGACCTTGCGGGCTGGTGACGGAGGTCGCGCGGCCGACAAACCGCGTTCGGTGCTGACCCGCGACCCGGTGGATGGTGTGACCCTCTGGCATGGCCTCAGCCTGCCCCATTCCGGCGCGGTCAGCCCGCTGGCGTCACCTCGCCGGTGCGCTCGTACTCGGCAAGCTGGCCGATCCGCCGGACGTGGCGCTCGTCACCGCTGAACGGCGTCGCTAGGAATACCTCGATGAACGCAAGCACTTCGGCGTCGGTGTGCATCCGGGCACCCACCGAGATCACGTTGGCGTCGTTGTGTTCGCGGGCCAGAGTGGCGATCTTCGCGCTCCACACCAAGGCAGCGCGGACGCCGTCCACCTTGTTCGCCGCGATCTGTTCCCCGTTGCCCGACCCACCGAGCACGACGCCCAAACTGCCGGGGTCGGCGGCGACGCCGGCACCGGTAGCCAGACAGAACGGCGGGTAGTCGTCCACCGCGTCGTACTCGAACGGGCCGTGGTCAACGACCTGATGGCCGCGCTCGGTCAGCGCGGCCATCAGGAACCTCTTGGTGTCCAGCCCAGCGTGATCACAGCCGATGTGCACTCGCATCAGGCCTGCTTGACCTTCTCGACGACCTTCCACGCGAGGGGGAGGAGCCCAGCTGCGGCGAGAACCTTGAGGGTGTCAGTGATCACGAAGGGGTAGAGACCCCACTTCAGAGCCTGAGCGAGATCCCATCCCATGACCTGCATCAAAACCGGAACCCCGACTGCGTAGACGATGAGCGTTCCCAGGTACATCTCTGCAGTCGACGACAGGAACCGTCGGTCATTGCCCCGGCTGGAGAAAAATCCCACCACCGCTGCCGCAACAACGAAGCCCACGAGGTAGCCCATGGTGGCCTTGGCTGCGTCAAATCCGGAGGCCTGCTGCGCGAACCAAGGAACTCCTGCCAGTCCGACGACGAGGTACAGCACCATCGAGAGAGCGCCCCGGACTGCCCCGAACGAGGCGCCGACAAGTAGCACCGCGAAGGTTTGCAACGTGAACGGAACAGCTGGTGAGATGGAGGGGATGAGGATTGACACCTGGGCAGCCAGGCCGGTGAGCGCAGCTCCACCGATGACCAGGCCGGCGTCCCTGGCGATTGCGACGGCGCCTGAACCAGGAATCAAGTCGGCCAGCGTGCCGGGGCGCGCCAGGGTGGGGTTGAGGGTGGTCACGGGGCCTCCAAAAGGACGAACGACTGTGCGGGCGACTGTGGGGATGAACAACGCCAGGAACGCTAGCGCACCCTCGACCCGCCCCACCCTGCGGTAACCACGACAATCTCGGCCTCAAGATTGGTGGGGACCGGACAACTGGACGGGGACACCGCGAGATGGCCACCTGTTGATCGTGGCGAGCACCTGCTCAACTAGGTTGAGACTCCCCAGCCTGCGGGGCGGTTGGCGTAGCGTTGGCGGCCAACTCACCAGCAACCAAGGAGTACCGAGTGCCCGGCGAGAACCTCACGCGTGACGAAGCCCGCCAGCGCGCCAGTTTTCTGGCCGTCGATCGCTACGACGTCGCGCTCGACCTGACCACTGGGGACGCGACCTTTCGGTCCGACACCACGATCCGTTTCACCGCCGAAGCTGGCAACACGACCTTCGTCGACATCATCGCTCCCCGCGTTACGTCGATCACCCTCAACGGCGTCGACGTCGATCTCAACGCCTTTGATGGCGTGCGCGTTGAGCTGACCGACCTCGCCGCATCCAACGAGCTTCGCATCGTCGCCGACTGCGCCTACATGAACACCGGTGAGGGCCTGCACCGCTTCGTCGACCCCGTCGACAAGGCTGTGTACCTCTACACGCAGTTCGAGGTGATCGATGCCCGCCGAATGTTTGCCTGCTTCGACCAGCCTGATCTCAAAGCCGCTTTCGCATTCACCGTCACCGCGCCCGACGACTGGGAAGTCGTCTCCAACTCGCCGACGCCGCAGCCCGAGATCGTCACTGCCGGCACGGCACGCTGGACCTTTCCCGTCACGCAACGCATGTCGACCTACATCACTGCACTGGTCGCAGGTCCGTACCACGTCGAACGGGATGAGCACCGCGGCATACCGATGGGCATCTTCTGTCGCCGATCCTTGGCCGAACACCTCGATGCCGCGCCGATCTTCGATGTCACCAAGCGCGGCTTCGACTACTTCGAGGAACTCTTCGCACGCGCCTACCCGTTCGAGAAGTACGACCAGCTCTTCGTTCCCGAGTTCAACGCCGGTGCCATGGAAAATGCTGGTGCAGTCACGATCCTGGAGGACTACGTCTTTCGCTCCAAGGTCACCGACGCCGCGTATGAGCGCCGGGCAGAAACGATCCTCCACGAGCTCGCGCACATGTGGTTCGGCGACCTTGTGACGATGCGCTGGTGGGACGACCTCTGGCTGAACGAGTCGTTCGCCACCTATGCCTCGGTGATCTGCATGTCGGAGGCCACCCACTGGACCAATTCGTGGACCACGTTCGCCAATCTCGAGAAGACGTGGGCCTACCGCCAGGACCAGCTGCCATCAACCCACCCGATCTCGGCAGACATCTCTGACATTGAGGACGTCGAGGTCAACTTTGACGGCATCACGTATGCGAAGGGCGCATCGGTGCTCAAGCAGCTGGTTGCCTGGGTTGGGCGCGACGCGTTCGACGCCGGCGTCCGTGAATACATTGATCGGCACGCCTGGGGCAACACCGTGCTGAGCGACCTGCTCTCAACCCTTGAGGAGACTTCGGGACGCGATCTCTCGAGCTGGGCGAAGGAGTGGTTGGAGACCGCTGGCCTCAACACGATTCGGGCCGACTTCCACGTCGATGACGCTGGTCGGTTCACATCGTTCGACATCGTCCAGACTGCCCCGGACGCGCATCCCACGCTCCGGTCGCACCGGATCGCTATCGGCCTCTACGAACTGGGCGCCGACGGGTTGGCGCGCACGGACCGCGTTGAGCTGGACGTTGTTGGTGATCGGACAGCCGTCCCGCAGTTGGCCGGAAAGACCCAGCCTGACCTCGTCATGGTCAACGACGATGATCTGGCCTATACAAAGATCCGGCTCGACCAGCGGTCGGCGAAGACTCTCGTCGACCACATTGGGGACCTGTCAGACAGTCTGGCCAGGGCGCTCTGCTGGACGGCGGCTTGGGACATGACCCGGGACGCCGAGCTGCCGGCTCGCGACTGGGTGGCCCTGGTGCGCAGCGGCCTTCCCAACGAGACAGACATCGGCGTCCTACAGGCGGTCGTGCGCCAGGCCGCATCGGCGCTGTATCTCTTCACCCCGGCCGCCGAACGCGAAGAGGCATTGGCCGCCTTCGCTGAGCATCTGCGCGAGCAGTCAGCCGCCGCGCCAGGGAAGAGTGATCGACAGCTCGCGCTCTTCCGGGCCTTCGTGAGCATTGCGCGCACCGACAGGCAGCTCGACGTGGTCGCCAAGACACTGGCGGATGGTCCAGACCTGGAGGGGCTCGCCCTCGACGCCGACTTGCGGTGGAGCCTGGTGCACCGGCTCGTCGCAACCGGACGTGTGGGCGCCGAAGGCATCGAGGCCGAGTACGAACGTGACCGCACGGCCAGCGGTGAGCGTCAGGCAGCCGCGGCGCGGGCTGCTCTCCCGACGCTCGAGGACAAGGACCGGGCCTGGCACGCAGCAGTCGATTCCGATGACTTGCCGAACGCACTTATGAACGCCACCGTCGCCGGTCTCAACACACCCGATCACGCCGAGCTCAACAGGGTCTTCGTCGACCGCTACTTCGCCATGGTCGAGGACGTCTGGCGTACGCGGACCAACGAGTCGGCGCAGACTCTCGTCAACGGCCTCTTCCCCTCGTTCCTGGTCGAGCAGGACATCATCGACCGCACCGAGGCACATCTGGCCACCCACGAGTCGCCACCAGCCCTGCGCAGGCTACTTCTTGAGGGAGCCGACGGCATTCGCCGCTCCCTGCGCGCCCAATCGTCCAACCCCTGAGCCCGCCGACCACCGACCGGCTCGAAAGCAGCACTGATCGTGTGTGTGGTGACTTGGTGGCCCATAAAACCACTTAGTCTCCGCACATCACCGAAGCCAGAAAGCGCTCAAGTCGGCTACTCGGCGAGATCGGAGTGCAGGGTGCGCGGGTGCCGAGCATGCTCGCTCAACGTGTGCAGTCCGGCCACGATGCCACCAGCGAGGTCGCCGGCCGCAAAGGACGACGTCATGGACATGGCCCCGAGAGCTGTAGCACGGTCGTCCAGGTAGCGCGCAGCCGTTGTGCCCGTCAGGATCTCCAGACGCCGGTGCGCAGGATCGATCACGACCACGACGCAGCGATCGGCGGCGGCACCGAGGACGCCCAGCAACTGGCGGCCCTGCTCACGAAGGTCTCCGTCGGGGGCTCCCACAAAGACCGAGAAACTGAGGTCGCTCTCAGCGTAAGCGTGTGCGATGGCACGCTCGATGGCGTCGACCTGACCTGCCGAGAACGCTTCACCAGCGGGCACTGCAGCCACCCCCTTCGCGAACGGGCTCTGCCATGGCGGCCGCATCAAGGTCGGTGCCGCCGATCCACACCGGCTCGGCCCACCACGACAGACCTGGCCGGTACTTCGGGCCGCGCACCCACGATGGGATGTAGACCAGCAGGCTGACCAGGACATAGAACGCAAGAGGCAGGAGGACGAACCAGCCCAAGATCTCGACAGGGGTCATACCGTCACGGTAACCGAACCCGCGCCCTGCGCGCCCGGCCCCTCCCCTCTGCCGAGCCTCAGCAGGCACAACTACGCAGGCAGCGCCAGGTGCTCAAGGACGGCCCGGCCGGCCGCGTGGCCAGCTCCCCCACCGGCATGGTCGACCAGGTAAGGAACCCACGCCGGGTCGGCACGACCGGCGCCCAGGATCCGCCAGGCGGGTCCCATGGGTTGAAACGGCACGTGTCGCATCCGCCACCCGAGGTCGGAGATGTTGCGGTCGGCCTTGATGTGGTTGCACCGACGACACGCCGAAACGACGTTTTCCCAGACGTGCAAACCTCCTCGGCTGCGCGGGACCACATGGTCGAGGCTCGTCGCCGGCAGATCGCAGTAGACGCATCGCCCTCCATCGCGCGCGAAGACTGCCCGTCGGGTGAGCGGGACGGCCGCCCGACGCGGCACCCGCACGTAGCGGATCAGCCGAACCACCGACGGCAACGGCTCTGCGCGGTGCTCGCTGCGCGCTACTCGGTTTGTCTGCTCAACAGCGTCGGCCTTTTGTGCCAGCACAAGAACGAGCGCTCGGCGGTCAGCGACGACGCAGAGCGGCTCGTAGGTGGCGTTCAAGACCAAAGCTCGAGACATGTCAGCACCAGTGTGACGTGAGTCACGCCCAGGTGCCAGCAATAACCGCCGTCGAGCCCGATCTGCCGCCCCCTAGGCTGGGCGATATGCCCGATGCCCCCCGCCCCACGTACCCCGCCGCCGAGCGTCTTCCGCTCGTCGACACCCTGCACGGCCATGCCGTCCCCGATCCGTACCGGTGGCTCGAAGATGCCGCCGACCCGCGAACGGAAGCATGGTCAAAGACGCAGGACGCCCTGTTCAGTGCCGCTCGAGAGACGTGGCCAGGCAAGGAGCACGTCCGACGCCGGGTCTCTGAGCTGGTCGGTGCCGGCGTCGTGACGGCGCCCGTCTGGCGAGGCGGCCGGCAGTTCATCATGCGTCGAAGCGCTGAACAGGAGCATGCCGTTCTGATCGTGATCGAGGCAGACGGAACCGAGCGCACGCTGCTCGACCCGATGGCGATCGACGCGAGTGGCACGACGACCCTCGACACCTGGCAGCCGAGCAAAGAGGGCCATCTGCTGGCCTACCAGCTCTCACTGGGTGGTACCGAAGAGTCGGTACTGCGAGTCATGGACGTCACCACCGGGGACGTGGTCGACGGCCCGATCGACCGAGCCCGCTACTCCCCCGTTGCCTGGTTGCCCGGTGGCGAGTCCTACTACTACGTCCGGCGGCTGCCGGCCGACCAAGTTCCCGATGGCGAGGATCAGTTCCACCGTCGGGTATGGCTGCACAAGGTCGGTACCGACGCAGACACCGACACCCTCGTCTTCGGCGAAGGCCTCGATGCCACGAACTACTACGGGGTCACCGTCAGTCGCGATGGGCGATGGATGTCGATCACAGCATCGGCTGGCACCGAGCCTCGCAACGACCTCTGGGTGGCCGACCTCTCAACGTCCTCACCAGACAAGCCCAAGCTCATCACTGTTCAAGAGGGCGTTGATGCGCAGACGATGCTGCAGTTCGGACGCGACGGTCTGATCTACGCCTACACCAACGCCGGCTCGCCTCGCGGCCGCATTCTCGTCAGCGAGCCCGGCGCTTGGTCGCTCGACGAATGGCGTGACCTCGTCCCCGAAGACTCAGAAGCCGTCCTGGACGGATGGGCCATCCTCGACGGCGATGCGCTTCCCGACCCGGTGTTGCTCGTCGTCAGGAGTCACCACGCAGTGGGACGCATCCATCGACACGACCTTCGTTCCGGGAGCGAGATCGGCTCAGTTCCGATGCCGGGTCTCGGCACCATCGCCGGAATCAGTGATCGCCCTGAAGGCGGGCATGAGGCGTGGTTCGGCTACACCGACCACGTCACACCACCATCGGTCTACCACTACGACGCGAGCACGGACGCCACTACGTTGTGGGCCAACGCGCCAGGTTCGGTCGATGTCCCGCCAGCAACGTCAGAGCAAGTTGTGTACGCATCCAAGGATGGCACCGACGTCCGGATGTTCGTCATCCGCAGATCAGACGCGGGCGCTGGCCCGGTGCCAACCATCTTGAACGGATACGGCGGTTTCGGAATTCCGCTGACGCCTGCCTACTCGGCGACGATCCTCGGGTGGGTTGAGGCGGGCGGCGCGTATGTCGTTGCCAATCTCCGCGGCGGCGGTGAGGAGGGCGAAGACTGGCATCGGGGCGGAATGCGCGACACGAAGCAGAACGTCTTCGACGACTTCCATGCTGCCGCAGAGTGGCTCATTGAACACGACGTCACCACCAGTGACCAGTTGACTATTTCCGGAGGCTCGAACGGAGGCCTGCTGGTCGGGGCAGCACTCACCCAGCGCCCCGACCTTTACGCCGCAGTTATCTGCGCAGCCCCGTTGCTCGACATGGTTCGCTATGAAGAGCACGGCCTCGGACCCACCTGGTCCGACGAATACGGCACTGCCGACGACCCCACCGAGCTCGCCTGGCTGCTCTCCTACTCGCCCTATCACCACGTCCGCGAAGGCGTGGACTACCCCGCGACGCTCTTCACAATCTTCGATGGCGACACTCGAGTCGACCCGCTCCACGGCCGCAAGATGGCTGCGGCACTTCAACACGCCACCACCGGGAATCGCCCGGTGCTGGTCCGCCGGGAGTCCAATGTCGGCCACGGCGCGCGTGCGGTCAGCCGTGCAGTCGAGCTCTCGGTCGACACGCTGGCGTTCGCTGCAGCCCAAACCGGGCTCAGCTGGGACGCCTGAAGCAGTAGCGTTCGATGACCATGCAGATCACCATCGACGAGACCACCACCGAGGCGGTGCAACGCTTCTTCGACACCTGGTACGGGGCGATCATCTCCGTCGCCATCATCGTGGTGCTCGCACTGATGGCCAGGTGGGTCTGGCACCGATTTGTCCGTCGCATCACCGCCACGTTCACGCAGTCGGCGGTCACTCGCTACCTCACGAGCGATAAGGAATCGCGACTCGAGCGCGACATGGCAATCGAGCGATATCGGGCCCGCGCCACCGCAGTGTCGGGGATGCTCAGCTCGGTTGGCAGCTTCGTGATCGGTGCAGTCGCCATCCTGTTTGCCCTGTCTGCGGTCGGCGTCAACATCGCTCCGCTGCTGGCTAGCGCCGGTATTGCCGGTATCGCCATCGGTTTCGGCGCGCAGACGATCGTCCGCGACTTTCTCTCCGGTGTCTTCATGATCTTGGAGAACCAGTTCGGCGTTGGCGATGTCGTGACCGTCAACGGAATCACCGGAACGGTTGAGGATGTCGGGCTCCGGATCACGACCATGCGCGACTTCGACGGCACCGTCTGGTACGTCACGAACGGCTCGGTCACCGAGCTCGGCAACCGAAGCCAGGGTTGGTCGGTCGCAGTGGTCGACGTGCCAGTGGGCCACACGGCTGACCTCGAGCACGCCAAAGAGGTGCTGTTGCAGACGGTCACCGAGCTACAGCAAGACCCCAGCTGGAGCCACCGGATCATGCCCGATGATCCGATCGTTGGCGTCGAGTCGATTACCCCGACGGCCGTCACGATGCGGATCCGCCTTCACACCGTCCACGAACAGCAGGTGTCGGTCGCACGCGAGATCCGAGTTCGCGCCATGAAAGCCCTCGAGATCGCAGAAGTTCCAGCACCCACTCAAGGTGGGTTGCCGCCAGAGGACGCGGCACAAGCCGGCCCTGCAACGTGAAAGGGCGGCGGGCCGGTCGCGCACCGAGGAGGGTTGGTGCACATCCGACGCCGCCGCCATGGGGTCCGAGTCGGCGGCGATGCGGAGGTTCGCAGTCGGCTGAGTCGATCCCCTTGCCCGTTCCCTCCATGCATCGGTAGGTCGATAGCCCGCTCTTGAGCGAACCTGAGAGAATCACCCTCGTGGACGAACAGCAGCAGACCTTCTACGACCGCGTCGGCGGCAGCGAAGCCTTCACACGCCTCGTCGCAGCCTTCTACGAAGGCGTCGCCGACGACGAGGTGTTGCGCCCGTTGTACCCCGAGCAAGACCTCGCGCCAGCCGCTGACCGCCTCCGAATGTTCCTGGAGCAGTACTGGGGAGGGCCGACCACCTACTCAGACCAACGCGGCCACCCACGGCTTCGCATGCGGCACGCTCCCTACCGGGTGGACGCTCTGGCCCGCGACCAGTGGCTACTCCACATGCGAACAGCCGTCGACTCCCTCGAACTTGCCGGCGACCTCGACGCCGAACTCTGGGATTACCTGCTCATGGCTGCGCACTCGCTGGTGAACACCATCGACGAACCTCCTGGTGTGGTCAGCCCCGGGCTCTGACCACACCTAGACGGTCAGCCGTCAGGTCCGGGAATACTGTCGACATCTGCGAACCCTGACACCGCTTCTCCAGGATTTCGGCGAGGATCTGCCGGTAGTCGGTGCTTCCGGCCAGGTCGCCCCCTGCGAGGGCGTCGTCCTCCAACGTTGGCCAAGTGCCGTGCACCTGACCACCTTGGACGCCGCCACCGAGCATTAGCACTGCCTGGCCGTGACCGTGATCGACGCCACCTGACCCATTCTCGACAAGACTTCTACCGAACTCGGTCAGGGTCACAATGGTGACGTCGGCGAATCGACCGCCAAGGTCGGTGGCGAAGGCAGCCATGGAGGACGCCAACTCACCGAGCTTGTCGTTGAGCCAACCGGCGTTGACGGAGCCCATGTCGACGTGCATATCCCAGTCGCCGTAGTCGACAGCAGCTACCTGTAGTCCCACGCCAGCCTTGATCACCCGCGCGACGTCGCGCAACGCTCGCCCTAGATCGGAGTCCGGATAATCAGCGTCTGGCACGTATCCGGCATCCTGCATCTGCGCTGCCCCGGCCAGTGCCGACAGAGTCGTTGACGCAGGTGCGCCTACCGCCGCCGGAGCCCCGTCGTGCAGTTCGGTCAAGGCGTTGGTCCAACGCTGACGTTCAGTCAGGTCCCAAGCCCCTGAGAGTTCGAAGTCATTGATCGACCACATGGCCAACTCTGGTGACGGGCCCCGGAAGGCAGACGCCGGCAGGCTGCTGCCCATTTGCACTGCTTGGAATGCCGATCCGGCCTCCCGAAGTCCCAAAGTCCGGTCCAGCCATCCGGAGCGGAGTGACGAGCCAGGGGCAGCACGCTCCATCTCCTCCATCGCCTCGAAGTGCGAGCGGGTCTGGTTTGTCATGCCAACGGCTTGCACGGCTCCGAAAGTGCCCGCCTCCCACCACGGCATCAAGGGCTGCATGGCGGGGTGCAGTCCAAACATGGCGTCCAGCGGCAGCAAGGCGTTCTGCGGAATCCCGATCGACGGCCGCACCTCGGCGTATCGGGGATCGCCGGTCGGCACGATGGTGTTGAGACCGTCGAATCCGCCGCGCAGGGAGAGCACGACGAGCACGTCACCGGTGTACGGCTCAGCGGCGAACGCCATCTGCGTGGAGAGCCCCGTCGACGTCAGCCCCGCAAGCGCCCCCACCGCACCGAGGCGCCCGAGGAAGGCTCGTCGAGAGATGCCGTAGTCCGGGCAACCGCACTGCTCAGTGGACGTTGTCATCGTCATCACCTGACCGCGTGGTAGGGAGAGTCGAGCATGAGCGCCACGACGTAGGGCAGGCGCCATCGCACCGCCTCGCTGTCGTTGCTCAATGGATCTGATGCGGCGCGGCCGAGGAAGTCGAGCACTGCTTGCTTGTGCGTGGGCGCCAAGGTGCGAAACACCAGCCGCTCGGCGAGGACGTCCACCATGGCGCCGTGAGTCTTCGGAAGTCGTGTCGGCAGCAGGGTGCGAAGGTCAGGCTGCGTGAGCTCTTTCGGCCACCAGTGCGCAGCGAGCGACAGGTGCGTGTTCCATCGGCCGAGCGTTCCACCAGCGGACTGCCAGTCAGCAGCGATGTCGGGGTAGCCATCTGGCGGGCTCCACGCCAGCGGCTGTTGACCGATGCTGTCGGCGATCCAGACAAGCGACTGCATGCCCTGGCGCCCTTTCCGATCGGCGCCGTAGCCGAGAATCCGCAGGGTGGCCAGGAGGTCTTCGAACGGGCGACGCACCTTCTGCCCCACTGATGCGGAGAACTGGCCACTCAGGAAGAGCTGGCGAAGCATCGGGGCGATGGCCGTCCCCCCACTGAGATAGGTGTTCGCTAGCTGGTCGACGAGCACTGGGTCGGGGGCGTCCGAGACGAACCGCTGGCACAGCTTGTAGGCAATGTGGTGGGCGGTCGACGGATGATTGGCGAGGTACTTGAGGTACCGGATCCCCACGCCGTAGCCGTCCGCGTCAGGGTTCGGGTCGCTGAACCCCATGATCGTGACGGGTCCGCGGTAGTGCTCTCGGCTGCTGTAACGGAAGGTGCCCTGATTCCAGTTGATCCCGAATCCGGTCATGACCAGCGTGGAGTTGCGCATGTCCGCTTCGTTGTAGCCACCATCGACGCTGACCGTGTGTAGCTCCAAAAGTTCGCGACCATAGTTCTCGTTCGGGTTGTCCTTGGTGGACTCAGCGTTGTTCAGGTAGAGCATCATCGCGGGGTGCGTCGCGCTGGCAATGAGCATGTCCTCAAAGCGCCCAAGTGCGTACTTGCGGATCACCTGCCGGTCATAGTCATGCCGGTTGTCCCAGACCAAGTCACTGGGATTGGTGACATTGAGGTGGTTCGACCAGAACTCGACCATCACTTCGAAGAGCTGTCGTTTGCTCCAGGTGGCGCGAGCAATCGTCGCTGCGGTCAGGTCGTACATCAGATCCCACGAGAATGGCTCCAGTCCGTCCCTCGCTTGCGGGATCGTCCAGTTCACCCGCGGGAAACGGTCCTTGACCAGCTGATCGCACGTCGAGTCATCGATCGTCTTTGGCGCCAGCTGCCTCTCGAGCCAGGCCTTCCGACCTTGCGTCGTGATTGCAGACAAGACCGTCGGCGTCGGACCGAAGGTAGCTCGACGCAAGAGGTGGAGGTTGACGTTGGCCGGTACGAAGTCTGCACCGCTGCCGGCCGCTGCTGCAACTGCCGAGCTTCCGGTCGCCGATGTGACGGCCAAACCGCCTGCTCCGGCTGCGGCGAGGCCGAAGAGTCGGCGCCTGGTGAGCGTTGTCATACGAGGGTTTCGTCCGCCGCACACCCAGCTCTTGACGAAACGATCTTCTTGTCACCCATTTGGGCTCGTGCATGTGGGCTACCAGCCCGTGAACAACCCCTCAGAGGGCGAAGACTGAGACGGACGGAAACAAGCCACGACGGGCCGCAACGCTTCCGCCAGGGACTGAAAGGCGCGTCCAAGTGTCGGTAGACAACGCAACTGCGACCCCGCCACCTGGGCCCAACAGACCCAGCGACTCGGCCGCATGGGCCGAGCGAACCGGGACCTCACCGAGGCAGGTGCGCTCCCAGACGTCCTGGGCGATGTTCTCGAGGGCCGTGCGGTCGGTGATGCCATCGGCGCGCGTTCGAAAGAAGTGCTTGGCCGAGTCGACAGCTGACCGTACGTTCGCTACATCACCGCGGCTGCGCTCCTCCCATCCACCGCGCGGCGGCAGCAGCCCAACCCAACTCGGACCGCTGACAGCAGGTGGCACCTCAATCGTGGGGGCCTCACGTGCTCGTTCGAGCAGCCGTTGAGCAGACACCGTCGCGTCCAGTTGCGCCGAGGCACCGAGCGCGACCGGCCGTAGTGCCACGACCTCCAGGGGCGGGCCACTCCAGACGCCAACTACTTCGCCGGCGGCCTGCAGACGCACCGCGGCGCGGTTGTCGAGCGCCACGAGTCGCTCGAGGTACTGCACCAGACCCTGTCGCTCTGCGTCCCCAGCCAGCTCAACACTGCTCATGTCACTTCGAGGAATGGCTCGAGTGCTGCTCGCTCCTCATCCGACACACGTCGGGGACGCCCGGCAGCCATGTCGAACGGCACCAAGACCGTGGCGGCCTCGGCGAAGACCGGCCCGCCATCATCGAGAATCTCGTAGCGCAGGGTAAATGATGAGTGACTGAGCCGCGAGACCCAGACATCGATCGAAACCGGCTCAGGCCGAAACACCAAAGGAGCCTTGTAGTCGATATCGTGATGCGCGACGACGACGCCAGACGACAGTCGTTCTCGGGCGACCTCATCGCCAGCATTGACGAAGAGCAGGTCAACCCGCGCCTCTTCGAGGTAGGTGAAGAAGGTCGTGTTATTGATGTGCCCGTACGCATCCATGTCCGACCATCGCAGCGAACACTGGAAACGGTGTCTGGCCATGAGCTCAGCCGCGGGTGAGCTTGCGGTAGGTGGCACGGTGGGGGCGTGCCGCGTCGGCGCCGAGGCGTTCGACCTTGTTCTTCTCGTACGAGTCGAAGTTGCCCTCGAACCAGAACCATTGCGAGTCGCCCTCGTAGGCGAGAATATGTGTGGCAACGCGGTCAAGGAACCATCGGTCGTGCGAGGTGATCACGGCGCAGCCGGGGAACTCGAGAAGCGCGTCCTCAAGACTGCTGAGCGTCTCGACATCGAGGTCGTTCGTCGGTTCATCGAGCAGCAGCACGTTGCCACCAATCTTTAGCGTCAGTGCGAGGTTGAGGCGGTTGCGCTCGCCACCCGAAAGCACCTTGGCCGGCTTCTGCTGGTCAGGACCTTTGAAGCCGAAAGCAGCGACATAGGCACGCGATGGCATCTCGACATTGCCAACCTTGATCCAGTCGAGCCCGTCCGAGACCACCTCAAAGAGGGTCTTGTCGCCGTCAAGACCGCCACGACCCTGGTCGACGTAGGAGATCTTGACCGTCTCGCCCACCTTGATCTCGCCGCTGTCCGGCTTTTCCTCTCCGATGATCATCTTGAAGAGGGTCGTCTTGCCGACGCCGTTCGGGCCGATGACGCCGACGATCCCGTTGCGCGGGAGCGAGAACGAAAGATCACCCATCAGCAAGCGGTCGTCGAAGCCCTTGGTCAGCGCGACCGCCTCGATCACCGTTCCGCCGAGGCGGGGACCGGGCGGGATCTGGATCTCTTCGAAGTCGAGCTTGCGGTGCTTGTCGGCCTCGGCGGCCATCTCCTCGTACCGGTCCAGTCGGGCCTTGCTTTTGGTCTGCCGAGCCTTTGCGTTGGAGCGCACCCATTCAAGCTCGTCCTGCAGACGCTTCTTCCGCTTGGCGTCCTTCTGTCCTTCGACCTTCAGTCGCGAAGCCTTGGCCTCGAGATACGTCGAGTAGTTGCCCTCGTAGGGATAGGCCCGGCCGCGGTCGAGCTCGAGAATCCACTGCGCGACGTTGTCGAGGAAGTACCGGTCGTGGGTCACGGCGACGACTGTGCCTGGGTACTTTTCCAGGTGCTGCTCAAGCCAGAGCACGCTCTCGGCGTCGAGGTGGTTCGTGGGCTCATCGAGCAGGAGCAGGTCGGGCTGCTGCAGCAGCAACTTGCAGAGAGCGACTCGGCGGCGCTCACCTCCGGACAGCACGCTGACGTCGGCGTCCGGGGCAGGACACCGGAGCGCGTCCATCGCCTGCTCGAGCTGGGAGTCGAGGTCCCATGCGTTGCGGTGGTCGAGCTGCTCTTGGAGCGTGCCCATTTCGGCGAGCAAGGTGTCAAAGTCGGCGTCCGGCTCGGCCATCAGCGCCGAGATCTCATTGAAGCGGTCGAGCATTCCCTTGGTCTCAGCGACGCCCTCCTCCACGTTCTGGAGAACGTTCTTGCTCTCGTCCAACGCCGGCTCCTGCAGCAAGATGCCGACCGTGTAGCCAGGACTGAGCATCGCGTCGCCATTGGAGGGGTGGTCGAGGCCGGCCATGATCTTGAGCACGCTGGACTTACCGGCGCCGTTGGGTCCGACGACGCCGATCTTGGCGCCCGGGTAGAAGGCCAGCGTCACGTTGTCGAGGATGACCTTGTCGCCATGCGCTTTGCGCGCCTTGGACATGGTGTAAATGAACTCAGCCATGCCGGGAGCCTAACGACCGCTACCCGAGACCCTCTGGCCCGGTGGCGGTGCTGCCACCTTCAGGCAACATCGGGAACCTGGTCAGCTGGTGCCGACTCAGCCGACACAGCCGAGCGCGGAGGCGCATCGTCGTGCGGTTGGCTCGGTTGGCGGTCGGGTCGCGGTGGACGAGCGAACGATGCCTGCCCAAGAGCCAGGTCATGGCCCACCGACGTTGCGAGAACCTCGAGCGTCTCTCGTGGCCCCTTCTCGCCGTCCCAGTACGAGACCCGGAGACGCCCTCGAACGATGACGGGCTGCCCCTTCACCACCGACGCCGCCACGTGTTCGGCCAACCTTCTGAAGCAGATCACGTCCAGCCACACCGTCTCTCGCTCCACCCATCGGTTCGATTCCCGGTCCAGGTAGCGCTCGGCCGTCGCCAGTCGAAACCTCGCTCGGTTGCTCCGCTCTCCCGATGTCAGCTGCACATCAGTACCGACGGTGCCGTTGACCGTCACGAAAATCTCATTCACTGCGTCCTCCTCAGAGTCGGAAGCCGCCAGAGTGCGCCAGGTTGGGCCACCAACGCATCCGACGCGCGCCGTCCTGTGGACAGCGAAGCCTCCATCCCTACTAGGGTGGATAAGGCTGCAGCGCCCGCCATCTAGCGCAGCCGAAGGGGTACCGCGTGACAATGGGTAAGCTGGCGCCGCGTCCTGCCGACGCATGCGATGTAGTGGTGGTGTTCGGAATCACGGGCGACCTCGCTTACAAAAAGATCTTCCCCGCCCTCCACAACCTTGCCCACCGCGGTCGGCTCGGGGTGCCTGTGGTGGGAGTTGCGCGCGGCGATCGCACCGAACAGTGGCTCCGTGACCACATTCGCAGCAGCATCTCCGAGCACTCCGATGATGCCCACCCAGAGTCCGTCGCCGAGCTCGAGAAGCAGTTGGTTTTCGTGGCCGGTGACTACAACGACCCGGACACCTTCCGGCGTCTGGCCGAAGCTCTGGAAGGCCGCAGCCGTCCCCTCTTCTACCTGGCGATACCGCCCAGCCTCTTCGAGGTGGTCGTCAAGCACCTCGCAGCAGCGGGGCTGTCAGCACGCGGCCGAGTGGTGGTCGAGAAACCCTTCGGTCGCGACCTCGCCTCGATGCGCGAGCTCGACAAGGCCCTCGAGGGAGCGTTCGGCGAAGACGATGTCTTCCGCATAGACCACTACCTGGGAAAGGAGTCGGTGCAGAACCTTCTCTACTTCCGGTTCGCCAACTCCTTTCTCGAGCCGTTGTGGAACCGCGATCATGTCTCGAGTGTGCAGATCACGATGGCCGAAGGCTTTGGCGTCGAGGGGCGCGGAGCGCTCTATGAAGAGCTCGGGGCAGTGCGCGACGTCGTGCAGAACCACCTGCTGCAGGTAGTTTCGCTGCTCAGCATGGAGCCACCGGTCAGCATGGCCCCCGGGCCTTTGCGCGACGAACGTGTCAAGGTACTCAACGCCATCCGGCAGCCAGGACGCCGAGACCTCGTCCGTGGCCAGTACGTGGGATACACAGAGGAACCTGGCGTGGCCCCAAACTCAACCACCGAGACATACGCAGCCCTCCGGCTCTGCATTGGTTCGTGGCGGTGGAGCGGGGTGCCGTTCCTCATCCGCACTGGCAAACACCTCCCGGTCACTGCCACCGAGGTGCTCGCCACTTTTCACCGACCGCCGCAACACCTCTTCGACGAGACGCTCCCCCGCGACAGCAACCATCTGCGCTTCCGGCTCGGACCCGACCGGGTCTCCATCGCCCTCGGCGTTCGAAGCAAGCGACCCGGAGATGAGCAGGTTGGGCGCAACGTTGAGCTGTACACGAGTGACGACGAGGTCGGCACAATGACCGCGTACGAGCGCCTGATCGACGACGCCATGGACGGCGACCCAACGCTCTTTGCCCGCTCGGACGCCGTGGCCGCGTCCTGGACGATCGTCGACAGCTTGCTCGATGGGCGGTCCGAAGAGGCCCCCGAGCTGTACCGGCCAGGCACCTGGGGGCCGTCAGCAGG
>JBBQAL010000120.1:0-7638 GCA_038316135.1 Candidatus Nanopelagicales bacterium
CACAGCATCCGCGCCCGTGGCGTACCCAACCCGGTAGTCGTCGATGGACTCGTACTGCAAGCCGGCGTGCGTCGTATACCCGTCAGACGATGCGGCGATGCCAGCACCAGCGAGCGAGCACACTAGGTCGATGACGTCCGCGGGGACCTCGGCGAGCCCATGCGTGAAGGTCACGACAAGGTCGCCAGGGATCTCGTAGTCGTCCCGCCACTCGCCGGACAGGGACCACAGGGACGAACCCCGCAGCGCGTAGTGCGTACCGGCGACCAGCGCCACACCGTCGAGTGCGACCGAAGCCACCGATACCACCGGGTAGGCAGGGAGTGCAACACGGCGGTTGGGTGAGGTCAGTAGCGAGACGGTCGACGTCTCGCGTGTGATCGCGCAACCGGCACCGTCACGCACCGCAGCCGACGCAGCAGCGAGCACCGCGTCGACTGCGGGGGCGTTCGTGATGTCGATGCCACGAGCTGACAGGTCGGCCACCGTAGCGAGCGGTACAAGTGCCACGACGGCCTCCCTCGTCAGTCCTGCTCGGTCTTGCGAGCGCGCCCGGAGTTGACCGTCACGCGTGGGTCTGCATCGAACGCCTCGCACTCAGTCGCACTCGCGATGAGAGCATCAGCGGTCTGCTCGTCCACCTCGAAGATGCTGCCGTTCGCTGCCTTGATCCACATGCCGGACTCCGATCAGAGCGAGACGTAGGTCTGCACGGCGGTCGCGCGCAGCACCTTCATGCCGTAGACGTGCAGGCCGTCGATCTGGTCGCCGAAGGCGTCGAGTGCCGGGTTCGCGCGCGTCTGGAGGAGCTGATGAGCGAAGCCGACTGCCCGACCCCAATATCCGACGAAGCACGGCTTCGACGTGTTCGCGAGCGAGGTCGACGGGGTCTCGATGACCTGGAACCCGCGGTAGTGGCCGATGATGCCGTTGCGGATGACCTCGTCCGAACCGGCCTCGCTCACCTTGAACAGCGAGGACGTGTTGTCCATGAGGTAGCCGGCACCCTCGGGGTTGACCGCGAGGAACCGCTGAGCAGCGGGCACCTTGGCCTTGACGAGCGCGGTGCGGATGTTCTTCACCGCGGCGTCCGCGAGGGCGTAGGTCGTGACTGCGGTCGTGCCGGCCGACGTGCCGGTGGCGAGCATCTGCGCGAGCACGTAGTCCTCAGCGGTGTCCGCGAGGCCGGCAGCAGCATCGCGCTGCACCGGGTCGAAGGACCCGGCAGCCTGCACCTTGTCGACGCTGTCGACGAGGTACGCGTAGTAGCGCTTCTGGTCGATGAGCATCGACTGCGTCGAGTCGGTGAGCGCCTGACGGGTGATGCTGCCCGAGTAGGTGCCGATCGTCGGCTGTGTGAAGCCGGTGATCTTCACCGTCTCGCCGCCGTTGACGATGTCGCCCTCGTAGTCGCTGTTCAGCGTGGGGATGACGAAGAGGTTCTGGTGGAGGTTCTCGAGGAGGCTGGCGTGCCAGACAGTCGGGCGGAAATTGGTGATTGCCATGAGAGGCCCCTTTCAGGGGTTGGTCAGCGGGTTCCGAGCAACGTCTTGAGGCGGCCTTCACGGCGCGCCGCGTTGATCTCGGCGGAGGACATGCGGTCGAGCTCGGCCTGTGTGACCTGCCCGGCTGGTCCTCCCGCGCGGTGCGCGCCGGGGGACTCAAACACGGGTCCTGCTGTGCCGCTTTGCGCGGCGAGGTATGGCCTGGACTTCGCAAGGTCCTCGATCGCGGCCATGATCGAGGAGGAGTCGACGTTGCCGTCTGTGTCCACCTCGAAACCGCTCATGTCGATGAACCGGAGAGCGTCGGTCGGGTCGGCGAGCTTGCCGGCGGCCGCGGCTCGCACCTCGGCCTTGAGGATGCGCTCGTTGGCCTTCGCCAGAGCCGCGGACTCGACGTTGCGTCGCTCCTGCTCCTTGGCGAACTCGGCCTCCTTGCCCTCAGCCTTGGCGCGGAACGCCTCGAACTCGTCCCGCAGCGCCTTGGCCTCAGCCTTGGCGGCGTTGCGATCGACCTTCATGGCGTCGAGCGCCTTCTTGCCCGCATCTCCCAAAGCCTCAGCACCGGGGATCGGGGTCTCGAGGTCGCTGGCAGTCGACTCGCCAGCGACGGTGGGGGTGATCTCCTCGGCAGGAGCCGGGGCAGGGATGACGGGTGCGTCAGGCATTGCGGGGTCCCCTTTGCGGGTTTGGTTCTCCGAGCCCGTTGCGGGATCGGAAGATCAGCGGAGGTAGCCGTTCGCGGACAGCAGCCGCAGGTAGTCGGCGTTGCTCGTCGCGACGCGCGCGATGGTCTCCGGCATGAGGCGGGGGCGGTTCGCGGCCGACAGTCGCGACCCGACACGGCGGATGTCCGTCGAGGACGACGGGGACAGGAACCGGTAGGCGTACCCGCGGCGCGTCGTGCCCTCGAGCGTGATGAGCGTCTGGCGGCCGCCGATCTGCGCAACCTGCATCCCGCGGCGTGCGTTCACGACCTGCGTCAGATCGGCACCGTTGCGGATCGCCTCCGCGCCCGCCTTCGTGAACGTCGCATCCTGCTCAGCCGCCGAGAGTGTCTGGAAGTACTCGGTCGGGTTCACCGTGAGGTCAGCGCTCACCGACTCCGCCGCCGGGATGTTGCGACAGTCGCAGCCCGGGTGGCGCCGGAACGCCTCCGACTTGCGCGACCACTTCCCCGCCAGGACCGCACAACGCGAGCACGACGGCGGGGTGAGCATCCGCACATAACCCGAGACGGGCCGGACACCCATCGCCAGATTCTCCGATGCGCGCCCCGTATCCGACAACGCCGTGCCGACCGCCATCGACAACCACTTCGACTGCTCCCGCAGCGCCGTGAACGCCGACGCACCAGCACCGACCCGCTCCTTCGCGCCCGTCACCGCGCCATACATCAGCGACGACATCGGACGACCATCACCGGCCACACCGACGAGCGGCGCATACGACACCGCAGACGACGACGCGAGCGAACGAATCTGCCCCGTGTCCTCGAGGACCGCCGGGATGTACAACTGCGCGCCGGCAGCCATGCGCTGCTGTGCGGTCGACGTGATCGCCTCGATGGTCGGAGCGATGCGAGCCCATGACGTGTCGAAATCGGGCGTCATGCGGCGCCACTGACGAAGGACCGCAGCGATCGCGGCCTGGGACTCCTGGCGCTGCGCTACCGCGTAGGACTCAGCCGACGACGGAAGCGACTGCAGGGGCATTCGCCGCACCCTTCGCTGCCATCTGCGTCAGGTACGGGTCGGCGTTCTCCGACTTGACCATCTCAAGGACGCGCTGCACGTCAGCCGGTGACAGCCCGTACTCCTCGGCGATCCACTGGAACGGGAAGCCGGCAGCCCGCAGCTTGCCGAGGCCGTCCATGAGCTGAGCCTCGGATCGGTACTGAGGCTTGCGCCACAGCATCCGACCCGTCGAGATCCGGTCAGCCTGCGCGGACTGACCATCCGCCAGGGCGCCGAGTCGGTGCATCTCGCGCAGCTCGGGCTCAGCGTAGGAGATCCGCTCGACCGACTTCGACACCAGTCCGGCCTCAGACAACTCGAACCCTGTTGCCGGGACGTTGGAACCAGACAGCAGGTAGTGACCCGGTGTGCGCGTCTGTGCTGCGACGTGCTGCACGGCGTGCTCGATGACCTTGGAGTAGGCGTCGAGGTTCGCGGCAGTCCACTCGCCGAGCGTGGCCTTGCCGTCCGCGCCGCCCGGGATGAACATCATCCGGTCCTTGATGAGCGTGTCCAGCTCGATCGGACGCGAGCCGATGATCTGGCCCGTCGCGTCGAGGATCGGCTCGCGTGGCGCCTCAGCATTCAGGACCACCCGACCCGGCAGCGACGCGTAGTCCAGGGCGTTGAGCAGGTACGCCCACACGAGGTTGATCGAGTCCTGCATCGCCTCGACGCCCGCGATGTCCGAGATCGGGTTGTTGTCGAGGAGCGACTGGTTGCGGAACTCCACCATCGGCACGACACCGAGCGGGTTCGACTCCTCGACGACCCCACGGGACTCGTCGAACACCCAACCGGCCGCGTCCGGGGCCACGTAACGCTCTCCATCGTTGAGCGCCTTCTTGTCGCGGCGCACCTTGAGCACCGAACCGGGCAGCATGAGCGACCCGTACTCGGCCTTGTCGTCTTGCCACAGCGCCAAGCCGGCGCGACGCTCACGAGTGACCGCATCGTAGATCACCGCAGCGGAGTCAGGGTTCTCGAACGTGTACCGGGCACCCAGCGGCGTCGGCGACACCAGACCGAACGACCGCTTCGCGATCGTCATCATCATCAGCGCTTCGGAGAGCCCCCGGTTGCCGTCGTTGCGCTCCCAACGGCGCGCCACATCGAGATCCGCGGTGTCCTGACCGTCCAGACGCACGCCGAGGTGGTTGATGCGCTCGATCGGTGCCTGAGCAACCGGCATGCACCAATTGTCAGAGAAGCCGGAGAAGCGCCGCTCGAAGTAGTCACGGAACTCGTCCGAGGCGAACCGCATGCGACCCTCTGTGCCCTTGTAGTAGGACACATGACGAGCGACCCCAGACTGACGGTCCCTGATCTTCTGCGAGAGCAGCGCTGCGAGGGCCAACACTTCCGCCGGAGTGGGAGCCATGCTCACCTCCGGCGAGTCGATGAAGACGTATAGATGAAGTTGGTACGGACCTTCGCCCAGCCGTCGGCGCGCGCATCGGACGCGGCTTCATGGGCGAGGACGTCGGCCATCAGGTCGTCGATCTTCTGGTGATCCGCCGGCTTGCCGAGGATGTACTTGTCACCCGGCTTCGCGAGCTTGCGCGCGTTCAGGGCGTGCGTCTTGTAGACCAGATCCTCGAGGTGGACCGTGGACCCTTCGGACAGGTCCGTGACGTAGCGGTCAAGTGAGGCGAACATGCGGCCGATCTGGTTCGTCGGCCACTGAACGACCACCTTCTCGCCATGCGCGAGAGCCCACTCGTCGATCTCCGTCTGCCAGTCCCGCGGGTCGCAGTACATGCGCGACACCTCGTAGCGGCGAAATAGGTGATCCACAGCGGCCCGCACCTCCGCACGCGGGATACGACCACCCCACTCGGCAGGGTTCCAGCACGTCGGGCGCCGCTCGCCGCCGACGTCGTAGGTAGGCGTGAACCGCAGCCCCTCGACCGTCTCCGCGCGGATCGCCGTCCAGTCGCCCGACGTCGAACCGTCGAACCCGAGACAGATGCGACGGGTCGGCTCCTGCACCACGGTCCGCGCCGTCAGGATCTCGTCCGTGAGGTACGCACCGAGGCCCTGGACCAGCCGATTCCCGAAGAAGCGCTCAGCCTGCGTCGGGTCCGTCTCGACGAGCTCGGCAGCCTCCGCGTCGATCGCCTTCACGTCGACCCAAGGGGCGTCCGCGTAGACGTAGATGTGGATCTTGTGCCGCTCGACCTTGTTGCCGTAGGACAGGTCAGCCGGCGGCTTGCGGTAGTGCTTGAAGATGTCCGGCCGCTTCGACTCGAAAGCCTGCTGAGCGGCCGAGTTCTCCATCGGGTCCCACGGGTTCGTGACCTCGAGCGCCCGCCCACCCATGCCGGCCAGACCGCGCCGCATCGTCTGCCACACACCGAGCAACCGGGACGACGTCGTGTAGAGCCCGGACTCGTCGCCGAGTCCGAAGTTGATCGGGTTGCCGAGCTTGGACCGCGCTGCCGCCGAGACCGGCTCGATCTTGCCGTTGTTCGGCAGCCGGATGAAGCCCTCGCGGACCTTCATCAGCTCATCGAGCGCACCCGAGCGGATCATGGTCTGGATCGGCTCGTACACGTTCGCGGTCTGCGTCTCAGCGGTCGCGAGGAGCTGGATCAACGACTTCCGCCGCGGCATGCCCATCGCATCGCCCGGCTCGTAGACGTACTCGAACCCGCAGCCGCAGCCATGGTCCTCGCAACGGTACAACTCGCCACCGAGTGCCCAGCCGGCGAAGATGCACGGCCCGACAGCCTCGAAGATGACGATCGACGCCGCCCACGGTGACTTGCCGTTCTTCTGTGGACCAACGACGACCGAGCGGCGATAGACGAACGCCGGGGCCAGGAGAGGGCGCGTCGGGTTGAAGATGATGCGCGGCTTGACGCGGTAGTGGTTTACGGTGCACTCGAGCTGCCATCCGTCATGGACCAGCGGCATGCCGAGGTCGTGACCAGACGGGACGGTGCAGTGTTGGGCGATCCAGTCGACGGCCAGGTAGCCGAGGGACAGGATCGGGTCAGGAGCCACCGGGCAGCGCCTTGAACCGCTCACGAGCCGAAGCACGGGCAGGGGTCGCAGGCTCATCGCGCTTCGCCGCTACCTCGTCGACGGCGATCGCCCAGCCGTTCTCCTTGAGACCGGCAGGCGTTAGGCCGATCTGGTCAGCGAAGCGGTGGAGAGCGTTCTTGTCGGCGGCGGTCGCGTCGGAGGACTCGCAGATGGCGGAGGTTCGCACCCACATCGCAACCGAGTGCCAGCGCCACGACGCCATCGACCAAGCGCATGCTTGGGGGGTGGACCATGCCCACTCCCACAGCGCCTGTTCGCGGTCGCGGCGAGCCTCACTCGCTCCGGCGTCGAGCTCACGGACCTTCTGCTTGTCGTCGTAGTACACGTTGATGATGACGGCGGGGGGTAGCGGGAAGTCAGGCGCCTCACCCTGGTAGCCCTCGGACGGCAGCGCGGTCAGGGTGAAGCCGCGACGGTCGGAGCGGCTAGAAGTTGGGTCAGGCGCGGGGCCGGACCGGTTGCGTGCACCACCTCGAGCCATGAGTGACCGCCTTCGTCGCCGCGTTGCGCGGGGTGTGGAGGGACCGCATTGCGCGACCCTCGGCATTGCCAAGCCTTTACATGATGGAGGGGACGTCGGAATGTCTGAACCCGCCGCGCTACCGAGCGCGCTCCCCGGCGGTACTGCGGCCTACCCCTCGGACCCCCCTCCCCCCGTCGCGCGTGACCTTGTCTTGACTCCCGCTTGACTATTCCATCCGCCTGGGCTGGTCCGTGCGGTGTGCCTGTCGTGGCATCCCTTGCACAGTCCGCGTCCACGCTTGGGGTCGTTGGGGTCGAGGCCGGCGATCACTAGGTCGCGGCGTTCATCGGGGTAGTGGTCTGCGACTGTTGCTTCGGCTCCACATATGCGCATTGCGTGTTGTGTGCAGGTGGTGCATACGCACCTGGGGTGGCGGGCTAGCACAGCCTCCCGGAACCGGTGATGCCCTGGGGTGGTGTAGGGGTTGCCGTTGGGGCGACGCGCCTTGTCTGCGTCTGCCGCGCATCTTGGGCATCGACCTGTGCCTTCGTGCAGGGATGAGCAGCCAGGGGATGAGCACACCCGGTAGGGCATGTCACCCCTCCCAACGTCTTGCCCCCCGCCCGTGCAGGGTGTCCAGCCGCGTCCCAAGGTGGTCACCCGCGGGGGGTGCCTTTCGGTTGGTAGTGCTGGGCCGCTGCGCCGGGTGGGGGAGTGTGTGGGTCAGGTGGGCGGGGCCGGGTACGCCTGGCGCTTCGCTCGCCGTAGGACGCGGATCAGGTGGTCGATCTGCTCGGGGTCGAGGTCGATGCCGATCCACTCGCCGGTCGACTGCCAGCGGTCGGGGATCATGTGCGCCTGAACCCAGTGCCCGTCCTTGCGCCAT
>JBBQAL010000129.1:0-7097 GCA_038316135.1 Candidatus Nanopelagicales bacterium
GCTCAAGGTCCTCACCCGAATGGCCGATCCCTGTCCTGACCAAGCAGTCAGGCAGCGCTGTCTCGGGGATGGCACAGGGGAGTGGAAATGGCCGGTCGTTCGTGGCGCGTCGTCGCGCTGACCGTTGGGCTGTCAATGACAGCCCTCGGTTCTGGTCTGCTCTTCCTCGGGGTGCGTGACTCAGGGCAGGCCGCGACCGACTTGGACCAACAGCTCACGAACGCATCCGAGGGCTCGGCGGTCCTGCTGTCGGAATTCTTCGATCGGGCTGTCGGATCGGACCTGCAGCTTGCTTCCGAACCCTCCTTTCAGAACGTCTACGAGGCGCCCGGCTCACTTGCAGCGAAGGTCGACAGGACCATCCCAGCGCTCGCCGACTCGCATCAGAGCTTGGCCGCTATTGAGGACACCTACCCCGGTGCTGTGAGCGAAGCGTGCCTCATTGACCTCGACACTGGGCGTGAGCTGGCGCGGGTCGTGAAGGGGAAGACGGCCGCTGCGTCTGATCTTTCGTTGGATGAAACCGGAGCGGTGTTCTTCACCCCAACCTCAGAGCAGCCCGTTGGCGTCCCGTATCAGTCACTTCCATATGTCTCTCCAGATACCAAGCTATGGGTGATCGCGACCGCGACGCCCGTAGAGGTAAACGGCAAGGCAGAGGCACTCGTCCATTTCGAGGTGAGCATCGAAAGCCTCCGCCAGGCGCTTGTTGCCGCCGATGCAGGCGCCCACATTCGCGTGGTCGACGCCGCTACCGGCGAGGTCGTCATCGATGGAGATCAGCAGCAGTTGCCCAAGGGTGACCTCGGCAACCCTTCCGACGGAACCTTCGGTGACCAGGACCTTTCGACGGCGCAGGTCGCCACTCTGGACAGCGAGCGGACCAGTCTGATCCCCATGCCAGATGGTCGGACACTGGACGCGAACAACGCCAACCGCTGGGTCGTGGCGGCGTCCGCCCCCAGCATTGCGACGGGCATCGCCGCCAACCTCACCCCGCTTATCGTGGCTCTTTTCGCGATCGGCATTCCCCTGACCATCGCTGGACTCTTCGGCGCTTTCCGTGCCCGCCGTCGACGTCAAGCTGACGAGGCCCTGGTGCGCTCTGAGCGAGACTCCTTGGACGCCCGGATGGAGGACCTCTCCCACGCATTGGCACTGGCCGCAGCAGGTGACCTGTCGGTGACGGTCGACGTCGACCTTGGCGACGAGCGAATGACCGCTCTTGCCCAGGCCTTCGACGCTACGTTGACACACCTGCGTGACCTCGTCGCCCAAGCACAGGCCAGTGGTGAACGACTGGCTCAATCGGCCACTGAGCTACAAGCCACCGCGGTGCAACAGGCGGGTGCCGCCTCCGAGCAGTCAGCAGCCGTGACGCAGACGACCGCAACTGTTGAGGAGCTGGCGGCGACTGCAGCCCAGATCGCCGACACCGCCTCCCTGGTTGCTGACTCCGCAGAGGAAACCCTAACGTTGACAGGCGAGGGTCTCAGCGCCGTGCAGGACTCGGTTTCCGCTATCGGTCGCATCACCGACACGGTCGAGACAATATCAACCAGTTCGAGCGCACTCGGCGAGAAGGTCGGCGAGATCGGCAGGATCTTGGCCCTGATCGATGAGCTGAGTGAGCAGACCAACCTGTTGGCCCTCAACGCGGCGATCGAGGCAGCTCGGGCCGGTGAGCACGGTCGCGGGTTCGCGGTCGTTGCGGCAGAGGTCCGCAAGCTTGCTGAACGAGCGCAGGAATCGACGGCGCAGATTCAGGGTCTCGTTACCGAGATCCAGGCCTACACCCAGACGACGGTCCTGGCATCTGAAGCTGGCACCCGCGAGGCCAGTCGTGGCGTGGAGGTGGCGGGTGCGGCGTCGACGGCTCTCGACCGGATCGCACAGATGGTGAACTCGACCACGACGGCGGTTGCCGAGATCTCGGTCGCCACCCAGCAGCAGCGGTCGGCGTCCGACCAGGTCGTCCAGGCGATGTCTCAGGTCGCCGACATGGCGCAGGCCTTCGCGGCCGGATCGCAGCAGACCTCCGGATCGGCGGCTGAGATCACCGAACTCGCTGGTGAGTTCTCGGCGGCCATCGATCGCTTTGAGGTCTCCGCCAAGCGCGACTCGGCCCCCCGACGGGAGATCGACCCGGCTTCAGCGGAAATCAGCTGAACTAGTCCGGTATAGTACTAAAGAACTAGTCCGGGATGTCCGATTCATTAGGTACCCCTTCCCAAGGGACCCCTTCCATCAGTTCCCGCAGATCGACCAGAGTTGCATAGAAAGTCAGGTGTCATGGACTGGCAGCGATTCGATTGGCCGGCAATGTCTGGCGAGCCGGATCAGGACTGGTTCTCGTACCTGGAGCATCGTGGGTGGACCGTGAGTCCGGTGCCGACCGTGGCCCGGATTGGCTCTCGGAGCTACCTGCGGTTTCTCGGCTGGCGGGCCCGCTCGGCGTGAGCCGTGCGGGCCCCGCCGGGCCGGGCCGAAGGTCGTGGCAGGATCGCCGCTGTGGCTCAAGCAGTGCAAGACATCCAGCGCGTGGCGGCCTACGGCTTAGTCCAGCGCGACGGACGCTTGCTTTTGGTCCAGCTGACGAAACGAACCCCCGCTGCTGGAGCCTGGTCACTGCCAGGCGGTGGCATCGACCACGGAGAACATCCTGCGGACGCCGTTGTTCGTGAGCTCTACGAAGAGACCGGCCTCCGCGGACGAGTGGTCGAACTCCTCGATGTCGACTCACACTTTCGTGAGCACTACCTCGACCAGGAAGTTCTCGAGCGGTACCACGCGGTTCGCATCCTCTATCGCGTCACGGTCGACAGTGATGGCCCGCTCACGGTGATCGATGCCGATGGCAGCTCGGACTGTCCCACTTGGTATCCACTGGGTGAGGTTCGCTCGCTGCGCCTGACGCCGATCGCCTCTCGCGGCCTGCAGTTTGCTGCCGCGGCCGGCTCGCTCAGCTGACCGAAGCGTGCTTTGGCTCGCCGTCTTCACTCTCGCCCATCTCGTTCTCACCCTCGGCCCCGACATCGGCGTCACCCTCGGCGTCGCGCGCCCCTGAGCCCGAGCGCAGCCCGCTGAGGGCCCCAGCGATACCGGCGACGCCCAAGGTGATCAGCGCGAGTGGAAGGATCCACCGGCCATCGATGTCCCAGGCCAGCTGGTCAGCAAGCAGGTAGACGGTGGCCGCGCCGCCGAAGACAGCGCCGAAGATGAAGGACGTCAGGTCGAACGGATGGCGTTTCATCGCACTACCTCCACAGTGTCTTCGATCACGTCGATCTGGCCGAGCCCGGTGCTCAGCGTCAGCTCGAGAGATCCGGCCGAGAAGTCTGTTCCCGCGGCGCTCTCCCAGGTGCGGGTGACATCGACCCCGTCGAGCGGCCTCTCGCCGGGCATGTTGATCGTCCCGACTGCGACGTTGGCAGTGGCGGTGACGTCCACACCCTTGGGGAGCAGCACCTTGAGCTCGCCGATACCGACAGATGCGTCGATCTGAAGGGGCACAGACGGGTCGAGCTTCCGCAGGTCAAGTGTGATCTGGCCAACGCCAAGTTCGTACGTTGTCTGCAGGTCCTCCGGCGCGGTCACGCGATACACGCGTTCCCCAGCACCAGCCCCTGTATTCCAGCGCACGCCATTCGGGAGCGCAGCCAGCGGAATGAGGACGAGTACGAGGGCGACGCCGAGGGCGATCAGTCCACGAGAGCGACCAACGAATGTCCCGACGAGCAACCCTGTCGCGACGACGGCCAGCGCCGCAGCGACCACCGTCACCGCGTCTACGTTGATGACGTCGGCGACGTCGAGAGCGATCAAAATTCCGGTAAGGAGGAGCAGGACGCCGATGGTGAGACGCCCGAGTACGGACTTCTCGCGAGGAGGTTTAGGTATCGGGGGTGGTGGTGTGGGGGCCGTGGGCAGCGCCAACGTTGGCGACCCCGGCTCGCCAGGCGAAGCCAGGGGGAGCGCGACGGTCGGCGCCTGGCTGGTTGCCTCTGGCAGCGCGGAGGGGAGCCCTTGAGGCACCGGCGAAGAAGTACTTGCCCCCGACGTTCCATCGCCCCGTCGCGACAGTGCCACGACGGCAGCGACGACCAGGAAGAGCAAGACGACACCACCAAAGCCGGGGCCGTCACCCCAGAGACCCCAAGCGAGCAAGGGGCCGGCAACGAGAACACCGAGGACGACGGCGGCAGCTATGCCGAGGGCACCGTGGTTGCGGAAGAAGCGCTCACCCATCGAGTCGGTGCGGCCGTCCTCGGGGATGAAGAGCCAGCCGGCCAAGTAGAGCAGCACACCGCTGCCGCCGAAGATGGCCAAGACCACGAAGGCCACTCGAACCAGGATCGGATCGATCCCCAAGCTGCGCGCTATCCCAGCTGCAACGCCGCCGATGACTTTGTCATCGCCACTCGTGCGCCGAAGTGCCGGACGCGGTGGGGTGGGAGGAGGCGGTGTAGGGGGCGTAAAGCCAGGTGGCGGGGGGGCGTATGCGGTCTCATTCTCGCTCATGGCTCCATGCAACTCTTCCCGGCGCCTTAGCGCATCGGGCGAAGGCCCTGAGGTGCCCCTGAACCCGCACCCTGATCCATCCGACCGCACTTTGCGGTGGCTCCCTGAGGACGTACGTGCCTGGAACCCGTCACCATAGAGGGGTGACCACCCCATCGACCCAGAGCTCGCCAGCGCCGGTGGCTCCGCGGCTTACCCGCGCTTCATCGGGGCGGATGGTCGGCGGAGTCGCACGTGGCGTTGCTGGGCACCTAGGCGTTGACGTTTGGTGGGTGCGCGGTGCCTTCGTCCTCCTCGCGTTCATCGGTGGAGCGGGCTTCTTGGCCTACGCCATCCTGTGGGCACTCGTTCCGATCGACACCGATGGGCAACAGGAGAGGGGCAGCCCTGCTGCCACTGTTGACGGGCGCGGAGCCGAGACGTCGCTACTTCTTGTTCTTGGTGCTACGGGCGTCGTCGTCGGAGCTCTCCTGCTTGCGTCCATGGCCGGCGTCAGCGTTCGCGGTGTGCTGCCGCTCGGCATCGCTGGGCTGGGGGCCGCGCTGATCTGGCTGCGGGCCGACGAGGGACAACGAGACCGCCTCCGCAGTGGCGTTGGTCGGGTGACACCAGGGCGACGCACGGGCGTGTTGCAGTTCGCGCTGGGGGTCCTACTCGTTCTTGTCGGCCTCATCTCGTTCGGAGTTGGCGGCGTCGGCTTGGGGCAGGCAGGCACCCTGTTGGCTGCTGTGGTCGTAGTGGTCGTGGGGATCGCGTTGGTGGCAAGCCCATTCGCGCTGCGACTGTGGCGGGAGCGGGACGCCGAACGCCGGGCGCGAATCCGCAGCGAGGAGCGAGCCGAGGTGGCCGCTCAGGTCCATGACTCGGTGCTGCAGTCGCTCACCTTGATCCAACGGAACGCAACCGACCCGGCTGAGGTGGCCCGGATAGCCAGAGCGCAGGAACGCGACCTACGTCGCTGGCTTTATCCTGCGCCATCGCTGCTGACGTCGTCCTTCCGGGCAGCGCTCGAGGAACTGGCCGCTGAGGTCGAAGACACTTACGGCGTGCGGGTTGAGGTGGTGTGCGTCGGCGATGCTGTGCTGACTGAGCCATTGACGGCGATGCTCCAGGCCACGAGAGAGGCGGTGTCGAATGCGGGACGCCACTCGGGGGTCGACACCGTTTCGGTGTATGCCGAGATGACGTCAGCTGAGGTCATGGTCCACGTGCGTGACAGGGGAGCGGGGTTCTCCCTCGACGACGTTCCCGATGACCGTATGGGTGTCCGTGAGTCGATCCTCGGACGCATCGAGCGGCACGGGGGACGTGCCTCGGTCACGACAGAACCCGGTGCTGGCACTCGAGTAGAACTGGTGATGGGAACACGATGATGAGCCAGGTGACGAACCCACCTTCTGTCGTACTCGTTGACGACCACCGGATGTTCCGAACTGGCGTCCGTACTGAGCTGGGGGATCAGGTGCACATCCTGGGCGAAGCGGAGGACGTCGACTCAGCTGTTGCTGTGATCCTGGCGACCCAGCCCCAGGTGGTACTTCTCGACGTCCACCTCCCGGGAGGAAACGGCCCTGAGGTGATCAGGAAAGTGGGAGAGGGCGCTCCGGACACTCGGTTCCTTGCGCTCTCGGTGTCGGACGCAGCAGAGGACGTCATCGCCACCATCCGAGCGGGCGCGCGTGGATACGTCACCAAGTCCATCAGCGGCGCTGAGTTGGCAGACGCCGTCCGGCAGGTGGCGGCAGGTGATGCTGTCTTCTCGCCGCGGCTGGCTGGTTTCGTCCTGGACGCCTTTGCCGGCTCCGTAGAAGTGGCCGAGATCGATGAGGAGTTGGATCGGCTCACGCCTCGCGAGCGCGACGTCATGCGTTTGATTGCCAGGGGGTACACATATCGCGAGGCAGCGTCGGAACTCTTCCTATCGATCAAGACCATCGAGACCCACGTGTCGAGTGTTCTGCGCAAGCTTCAGCTGTCGAACCGCAACGAGCTGGCGCGGTGGGCGTCTGATCGTCGGCTTACCTGACGCCCTAAAGTGGCGGTATGGAATTCGCTGAGCACACCCTTCTGGTTCTGCACTTCATCGGATTGGCCAGCCTTTTGGGTGGCTTCCTGGTGCAGATCAAGACGACTCCGCGGGTCGTCAACAACGCGATGGTGCACGGAATCATCACCCAGCTCGTCACTGGCGTTCTTCTCGTCGGAATCACTGAGTCTGGCGATGATCCTGTCGATCACGCGAAGATCGGCGTGAAGTTGGCCGTGGCCGTGATCGTGGCCGTGCTGGTCTTCGCCAACCGCAAGCGCGATGTGCTCAGCACCGGAGCGTGGGCGTTGATCGGCGGGCTGACGATCGCCAACATCGTGGTGGCCGTCTTCTGGAGCTAGCCCCGCTCGCCAGGTCGCCGCTGAGCGCTACTCCGCGGCGTCACACGCGGCTCTGTTCAGGCGGTCTTGACGATCTGGAAGGCTTCGGCGAGCCGACCCTCTGCCAGGCCGAAACGCTCAGCCATCATCACGCCCCAACCGCGCATCATCTTTTCCAGATCCTCCATGTGCGCCGTCTGCGATTCGTG
>JBBQAL010000094.1:0-11254 GCA_038316135.1 Candidatus Nanopelagicales bacterium
ACACACTGCCCGAGTTCAAGCTGGAGTCCGTCGTGAGCCTCGACAAGGGCAAGGAGTTCAAGGAGCTCACCGACCGGTCGAACCCCGGCAAGTGGCTGGTGCTGTTCGCGTGGCCCATGGACTTCACCTTCGTCTGCCCCACCGAGATCGCCGAGTTCGGGAAGCACAACAAGAACTTCGTCGACCGCGACGCGCAGGTCCTGGGGTTCTCCACCGACACCCAGTTCGTGCACCTGGCGTGGCGCAAGGATCACAAGGACCTGCGCGACCTGCCCTTCCCCATGCTGGCCGACACCAAGCGCGAACTGAGCCTGGCCTGCGGCGTCCTCGCTGAGGATGGCACGGCCAACCGGGCGACGTTCATTGTCGACCCAGACAACGTCGTGCAGTTCGCGATGGTCACATCCGGAGACGTTGGCCGCAATGTCGACGAGGTGCTGCGGGTGCTCAACGCGTTGCAGTCCGGCGAGTCAACGCCATGCGGATGGACCCCGGGCGACGCAACCCTTTAGTTCAAGAGCGGCTGGAGTGGGGCGACCACAGGTCAGCCGATTATCAAGCTTCTGGGTTCAGCACTTGGTACATCACGTGGTCTTGCCAACTGCCGGCAATCTGGAGGAACTTCGGCGCGAGCCCAAAGCGCTCAAAGCCATTCCGTTCCAGTACGCGTTGTGACGCGGCGTTGTTGGCCAGAGTCTCTGCCTGGAGCCGGTGTAGTCCCAGCTCAAGAAAGGCAACGGACTTGATTGCCTCGACAGCACGGGTTGCCAGTCCGCGTCCGCAGTGGCCTTCGTCCACCCAGTAACCGACGCTGCACGAGAGGAACGGTCCGCGCACGATGCCGTTGAGGGTGATGCGCCCTACGACTTGGCCCCGTTCGTCAAGGATCACGTGCGGCAGAACGGCACCACGTTCGTAGTGGGAGAGCACCTCCCGCACAAGGTCACATTGACCAGCCACGGTAAAGAAGCTCTCGTCGCGAAGCGGATCCCAAGGGGCCAGGAAGCCGCGATTGCTCTGCACCAGATGCGCGAGGGCGTCAGCGTCATCATCTGTGACAAGCCTCGTGCGGATCATCGGCCCATCATTCACGAGCAACTTGGCCCCTGGCCACCGGCTCGGCAACGCGAGGGGTGCGGAGGACCCCCCTGCTCCGAGGGGGGACGCAGAGCAGGGGGGCCGTCTTTGGGGGGAAATTCACCCAGATGGCAGACAACCAGAGATCACCACCGCTCGGGGCACCTTTGACACAACTTTCCAGCGCAGATTCAGATCTCGGCGGGTCAGCCGCCCGGACGAGCCCAATGTCGCTGCACTCGCTCCCACGAGCGACGCGCGTAACGTTCGAACACCGGATCGCTCTGGCGCGCCATCGCCCACAGTGTCCACGTCACGCCGGTGACCCAGGCCCACGCCGCGACTGCATCCACGGCGACGCCGGTATCGGCTCCGTAGGCGCCTACCAGGCGCTCGAGACCTCGGGGGTCGAGCTCGGCCTCCCAGGCCACCTGGCCCAACTCACGGGCGGGGTCAGCCGCGGCGGCGTACTCAAAGTCGATGAGCCGTAGCCCGCGTGGCGTCGCAAGGACGTTGGCCACCACGTCGAGGTGTGCTGGCACGCGCTGGCCGGACCCGTTCTCTAACTCATTCTCGCAAGCATTCGCCCGCGCCGCGTCGACCTTCAGAGCGGTCGGCAGCGCATCTGCGGCGATGCCGACGAGGTAAGCCGTGCGAGCGGCTCCAAGTGGTGCCTCAGTCAACGTCACATCGCTCTGGTGCCACCGACGGAGCAGGTCGGCCAGCTCATCGAGGACGGTCGGACGACTCAGCTCTACCGCGCTGACATGTCGTCCTTGCAGGTGCTCGACGGCCAGCCACCCGTCCGGTGCGGCGACCACCACGGGCCCAATGTCGATCGCGCCGGCTGCTCGTGCAGATTGAGTTTCACGATCGGATGCCTCACGCACTACGAGAGCCGGTCCATGGACCGGACTCATCAGCCAGGCGCCACCGGTGAGACCAGTGAGCCGCGACCAGGTCGAGCCGGCAGCGCCGGGGATCGCCGCCGCGACTTCGTCAGGGACCGGCGCATCCGTCACCGCGGCGCGGTCCGCCGCGACTCGGCGAGCAAGGGGCGCACGAAGCGCGCCACCAGGGCCGGGTCTTCCATCTGCGCCACGTGTCCCGCCCTGGGAAGCGTGACGATCTGGGCGTGCGGCATGTGCCGCGCCGCTCGTCGGCTGCGGCGCGGGTCGACGAGTCGATCACGGCCGCCGTAGATCACCAGCGTCGGACAGGTGACCGCAGATGCGGTGGCCCAGAGCCCGCCCGGCCCCGGATCGATGAACGCGCGCAACAGGCCACGAGCGGCTCCCGACAGTGCCTCGCCGGCATGCGGAAGCGCCAGCCTCCGTTCCACCTCGGCAACGGCCTCGGCCCTGCGCTCGGGGGTGAAGGCGGCGGCGTCCCCGTAGTTGAGGGCGACCATGCCCTGCACTTGGCGGTTGGCCGGCACCTGGCCCATCCGAGCGAGCAGCCGACGCCCGAGCCCAGGGACGGCAACGACGGGGACCCCCATGGTGTCGCGCCGCGGGCGAAGGTCGGGGAGCGCCGGCGAGATCAGCGTCAGTGTTGCCACCAAGTCGGGACGAGCAGCTGCGACCAACACCGCAATCGCCCCACCCATCGAGTTACCGAACAAATGGATCGGCTCGGCACGCTCGGCGTAAAGGTCTTCGAGCAACGTCGACAGGATCTCCGCATCGGCGGTGAGCGAGTAGTCGGCGTCCTGCGGTGGCGCCGACCAGCCGAACCCCGGAAGGTCGGGCGCCCACCCCTCGACATCGGCGACCATCTCGGCCATCAGGTCGGTCCAGTTGGTGGCCTGACCCCCCAGCCCGTGGATCATCAGCGCCCGAGGGCGCCGCTGATCGGGGTCTGCAGCAGCCGAGGAACGCACGAAGAGCTTCCGACCGGCCACCGACCGCTCAGCTCCTGGCCAGTGCGGGGCGCTCACGCCGGGTGAAGCAGAGACTCGAGCCTGCGGTTGAGTGCATCCAGCGTGGCGCGGATGACCGCCTGACGAACGTCCTCGCGAACGACCGACACACCTGTGAGCCGCTCCGACCCGAGCTTGGTCAACATGGACACGACGACAACAACGGCGCGGTCAGGACCGAGTTGGTTGATCTCGAGCTGCTCGAGCTCGAACCGGGCTGCGGTGCCGACGACCTCTTCCAGGGCGCGGAGCGTCGCGGTCGCCACCGACCGGTGAACACTCGAAGGCGTCGCCGCCGCGGACGACTCACCGAGGTAGGCCTCGCCCAGCCAACTGAGCGAGACCGAGGTAGTGACGCCGAGGCCGGCCGAGACCAGCTGCATGCGCTGGATCAGGATGCGCGGCGGCCTGGTCGACTCGATCAGCTCTGGGGTCAGGTCGCGGTCGATCTCGGGGGGCAGCTCGGCGCTGCGGTACTCAGGTACGGCGGTCAGCGTCGGACGGTAGGGCTCGGCGCCCTCTGGTGCCGGCTGTGAAGGAGCGACGGCTTCCGGCGGCGAAGCCCCGGGGGACGTTTGTGCTTCAGGCACCCTGGCCGCTGCGGCTGGCGCCATCGGCACCGACTCCTCGACCACCTGGACGCGTCCGGCGTCAACCGCAAGCCCGAACTGCTCGCGCAGGACGCGGTTCACACTCGTGGCGACGGCGATCTCGTCGGCCCCGGCAGCCAACTGCAAGCGAAGGGTGCCTGCCCCGTCTGGACGCTCATCTGGCTCCAAGTCGGCGGCGGCCACGCCAGGAACCGCGCGCAGCGCGTCCAACAGCGTCGCCTCGGAGCTCACGTCGAAAGTCCTTCCGTCGGCCACCCACCGGTGGGCAGCGTCAGTCGCGGGGCAGCTCGCCCCCCATCTTTGCATCGGCACGGGTGATCTGGACCTCAACTGCCGTTACTGGAGAGTAGGCTCCGGCGCCATGGCCGAGGAGGGAAACGCCCCACGAGGCAGTTCCCATGGCCCAACGACCAGTCGGGGGCGCCTGAGCCGGACCGAGCGGCGCAGCCAGCTGCTCGACGCCGCCCGCGAGGTTTTTGTGGTTGCGGGCTTCCACGCCGCGTCCATGGACGCCATCGCTGCTCAGGCCGGCATCAGCAAGCCGGTCCTCTATCAGCACTTTCCGGGCAAGCTCGAGCTCTACCTGGCCCTGCTCGACACCGGCACCGAGTCGCTTGAGCAAGCAGTCCGCGCCGCTTTGGCCTCCACAACTGACAACCATGAGCGCGTCAATGCCACGATCGGGGCCTACTTCGCCTTCATGTCCGACCCCGAGAGCACCTTCCGGCTGGTCTTCGAGTCGGATCTGACCGGTGAGCCTGCTGTGCGCGAACGAGTGGACGCCGTCATGCACGCGTGCACGCTCGCCGTCACCGAGGTGATCGCCGAAGACACCCAGTTCGACCATGAGGCTGCCATGCTGCTCGCCGCTGGGCTCACGGGCAGCGCGCAAGTTGCCGCCCGATGGTGGCTGACTCAGGACGGTTCGCTGCCTCGGACTAGCGCCGAGACCCTCATCGCGTCGCTGGCCTGGCGGGGCATCAGCGGGTTCCCTCGCGCCGACGGAGAGGCCGTCGACTAGCCTGACGCAGCGGGCAAGGGCTCGCAGCACTCACGGTGAGCGGAGGTCGGCATGGAGGTCAAGGTCGGTGTGAAGGGCGTGGCCCGAGAGCTGGTCGTCGAGACCGAGCTGACGCCGGACGATGTCTCGTCCATGGTGAAGACCTGCGCGACTGACCCAGCCGCCCTCTTCGACCTCACTGACTCCCGTGGTCGCCGCGTCCTGGTGCCCGCCGACAAGCTCGCCTACGTCGAGATCGGCGAACAGGAAACACGGCGCGTCGGCTTCGGAGCCATGTAACCCCACGCTCGCCCAGTGCACACCCGGTGGACGCCAACGCCCGCCCAGTACGTCCCTGATGGACGATTCCAGGTGCCGAGTGCATGTACGCCACTCATTGAGGCACCCGAAGCCGTCGCACTCGACGAGGTCCTGCGTCTATCAGGTGTGCACTCGAGAGGCAGTCACGCGGCCAGGCCGAGAGCGGCCATCCGCTTGGTGTGCTGTTCGGCGATCCGGGTGAACATGCGGCCGAGCTCGACCAGGTCCATCCCGCCACCACCGACGCCGCCGGCGAGCAAACCGGCCAGCGCGTCGCGTTCGGCTGCCACCCGTTGCGCCTGGCTGAGCGCCTCGCCCATCAGGCGCCGGCCCCAGAGGGCCAGCCGACCCGCGACGCGTGGATCGACCTCGATCGCTGTGCGCACCTTGCTCACGACGAACTCGGAGTGCCCGGTATCTGCGAAGACCTCCCGCACCAGATCGCGTGTCTGATCGTCGAGGAGCACCGAAATCTCGCGGTAGAAGTCGGCGGCGATCCCGTCTCCGACATAGGCCTTGACGAGACCCTCGAGCCAGTCGGCCGGTGCCGTTGAGGCGTGGAACGCGTCTAGCGGGGCGACGAAGGGGCGCATCGATTCTTCCGGCGAGCCGCCGAGCTCGATGAGTCTGCTGCGCAGCTGCTGAAAGTGCCCGAACTCAGCACAGGCCATCGCGGCGACCTCTGCCTTGTCGTCCAAGGTCGGGGCGAGCGTGGCGTCAGCGCAGAGCCGCTCGAAGGCCGAGAGCTCGCCGTAGGCAAGGACTCCGAGCAGGTCGATCACGGCAGCGTCGTAAGCAGCATCAGGCATGGCCGAAGGGTAGCGAGCGGGCGGGCGGTAGGCTGGGAGCCGTCATCGACCGGCAAGGCGGACCCCCTGACTACATTTACTGACCTCGGCATACGTTCCGAAACGGTGGCCGATCTGGCTCACCTGGGCATTACCGAGGCGTTTCCCATCCAAGAGCTCACCCTTCCGGTGGCGCTCGACGGCCATGACGTCATCGGCCAGGCCAAGACCGGCACCGGAAAGACCCTCGGCTTCGCGCTCCCGCTGCTCGAGCGGTTGACTGCGCCGAACGACCCAGTGCATCCCGACCATGAGCTGTCGGCAACACCCCAGGCGCTCGTCGTCGTTCCCACCCGTGAGCTGGCGATGCAGGTCGCGAACGAGATCCGGCACGCCAGCAAGACCCGCGGCGCCCGCGTGCTCACCGTTTATGGCGGGCGCTCCTACGAACCCCAGGTCGAGGCTCTCGAGGCCGGAGTCGACGTCGTCGTCGGAACGCCGGGGCGCCTCCTCGACCTCGTCGAGAAGCGCCACCTGCACCTCGGCGCCATCAAGACCCTCGTGCTCGACGAAGCCGACGAGATGCTCGACATGGGTTTTCTCCCCGACGTCGAGCGCATCGTTGCGCTGACTCCTGGTGACCGCCAGACGATGTTGTTCTCGGCCACCATGCCAGGTGACGTCATCGCGCTGGCGCGCCGCTACATGAACCAACCGACGCACATCAGGGCGATCGACCCCGACGAGGACAACAGCCAACTGGTCAAGCGAGTGCAGCAGCACGCGTATCGCACACACCCCGTCGACAAGGCAGAGATCGTCGCCCGCATCCTGCAGTCCGAGGGCCGCGGACACACCATCATCTTCTGCCCCACCAAGCGTCAGGCGCAGAAGCTCGCAGACGACCTCAGTTCGCGCGGGTTCGCCGTCGGCTCAGTGCATGGCGACCTCGGACAGGGTGCCCGCGAGCAAGCGATGCGGGCGTTCCGCAACGGCAAGGTCGACGTCCTGGTCGCCACTGACGTCGCCGCGCGCGGTATCGACATCGACGGCATCACCCACGTTGTGAACTACAACTGTCCCGACGACGAGAAGTCGTACGTCCACCGGATCGGTCGCACCGCCCGTGCCGGAGCCACCGGAGTTGCCGTCACGCTCGTCGACTGGCAGGACCTCCCGCGGTGGATCCTGATTAACAAGACGCTCGGGCTTTCCTTTCCTGACCCGGTAGAGACCTACTCAACGTCACCGCACCTGTTCGCTGACCTCAACATCCCGGTTGGCACCAAGGGCGAGCTACCCAGGGCGCAGCGCACCCGCGAGGGCCTCGCCGCCGAAGAGCTTGAAGATCTCGGCGAAACGGGCAAGGCGCGGCGTCAGCCGCGCGGCTCTGACTCCGGACGCCCGCGTGGTGGGTCGAAGCCATCGGACGGCAGCGGCCAGAAGACCAGTCAGAAGAGCAGTCAGCCGCGAAACCGCCAGCGCACCCGGAGCGGATCGTCGGCAGGCAGCGCCGCGACCGAGAATGGCTCGGCACCTGCGGCCGCAACGGCTACCGCCACCGCCGCAGGCGATGGCGCATCAGACGCACCCCGTCGGCGCCGTCGCCGTCGCCGCGGCGGCTCCACTGGCACGACCACCACAACCTGACCGCAGCGAGTGAGTGCCGCGTCAGGGCAGGTGGATCTGCACGCTCACCCAGGTATGACGTCGGCAGGCAGGGCAACGCATCCACGATCCGTGCCCGCGCTTGAGGAACGGCAGATGCAACGACGGCACGGCCAGGCGCAGCGCCTCGGTCGGTGACAACTCCGAGTCTTCACCACAGTGGCCGCAACTAATGGTGACCATGCCGTTCGCGGCTTCTTCTGGCAGCACGTCGCTAGCGCTGAAGAGGGCACGACGTCCCTCTTGGTCGTGCGGCGCCGACACCTCCGGCCCCTTCGACGGTGCCTCCGCAGGGTGGATCCGGCTGAAGTCGGTCCCCTTGGGTTTGCTCACGCTGCAGCCTCTTCGCCCAACAGCTGTAGAGCGTGTGCCCGGTATGCCTGAGCGCCGGGGCTCGATGACGCGGTGGTGAGAATCGACTCTCCGGACGCCGGGGCTTCGGCAAAGCGGATCGATCTGTTGATGGGTGGGTCGAGGACGGGAACACCAAAGCGTTCAGAGACGTCTGCAAGCACCGCGCGTGCGTGCGTGGTGCGCCCGTCGAAGAGGGTCGGCAACACACCGAGGACCACGAGGTCGCCGTTGGTTAGGCGTCGTACGTCGGCGATCGTGTCGAGGAGCTGTCCGACGCCACGATGCGAGAGCGTCTCGCACTGCAGAGGGATCAGCACCTCGTTGGCTGCCGTAAGCGCGTTGATGGTCAGCACCCCGAGCGATGGAGAGCAGTCGATGAGCACGAAGTCGTAGCCACTGGATACGTCAGCCAGGGCAGTACGAAGCGCGTACTCGCGTGCGGGGCGGCCGTGCAACGCGATCTCGGTACCGGTGAGGTCGATGGTGCTCGGGAGCACATCGAGGTTCTTGGTGATCGGCCGAACTGCCATCGCCGCTCCGACTCTGCCAAGGAAGACATCGTGGATCGAGAGCTCAAGCGCCTCTGGGTCGAGCCCAAGGGAGAAGGTCAGGCAGGCCTGCGGGTCGAGGTCGACCACAAGTACCCGCTGCCCGAGCTCGGCAAGGGCCATGCCCACCGACGCCACGGTGGTGGTCTTCGCGACCCCTCCCTTTTGATTGGCCACCGCGATCGTCCTGGTCACGGGGCCTCCTTCGGAGCGCGGGCTCGGGTCGGTGATCGACCCGTCAGCCCGCAGCCTATTCTGCCGGGCGTGAGCATCCCACCCTTCATCGCGCCCCCCTTCGGCGTCGACGCCTCCCCCATCGCCACTGGGCGCGGAACCTTCGCCACTCTGGACAACGAAGCAGCTTTGACGAACGGGTCAATCGGGTCAGCCGTCCTCGTTCCGGGGTTCACCGGCAGCAAGGAGGACTTCATCGCTCTGCTCGGTCCCCTGGCCCAACGCCGGGTCAGGGCGGTGGCCTTCGACCTGACCGGGCAGTACGAGACCCCAGGTCCCGAAGGCGCGGAGAACTACTCGCTGGCCGGGTTCGCCGCCGATGTCTGGGCGGTCGCAGCGACCGTCCCCCGGCCGTTAGTGCTCGTCGGGCACTCCTTCGGAGGGCTCGTCGTCCGTGAGGCAGTGCTGGCCGATCCGCTGGCCGCCGATGGACTTGCCCTCATCGCCTCCGGTCCGGCAGCTCTGCCAGACCATCAGCAGGCCCTGCTCCGGATGTTCGTCGACGTCATGAACCGACAGGGGCTCGAGGCTGTGTTGCAAGGTAAACGCGCCCTGGACGCGGCGGCTGGTGTCGTACCGCTGCCGCCTGACATGGAGGCCTTCCTGACCCGCCGCTTCCTCTCAAACTCGGGCGGCTCATTGCAAGCGATGATCGAGACCTTGTGCGGCATCTCTGACCAGGTCGATGCCTTGGCAACGGTTGCCCCTCCGACGGCCGTCATCATCGGCGACAAGGACGACGCGTGGCCTCCCGCCGAGCAGCGGGTGATGGCCGAGCGGCTCGGTGCCACGTTGGTCGAGCTTCCCGGCGTCGGTCACTCCCCAGCCGTCGACGCACCCGACGCGGTGGCCGATGCGATCGCCGCTCTCTATGCGGAGACGTGACCGCTGGAAGCACCGGTTACCAGCGGCAGCAGCGCCTGCTCGAGTCCGTTGACCCCGACATCGATCACCTCGAGTGGTAGGCCAATCGACGCCGCAGCTTGTTCGGCTGCGTTCTGCAGCAGTGGCGTGCGACGCTGCGTCAGCCACACGACCCGCGTGTAGTGCCGGAAGTAGTCATCACGGAGGTCCGGGTATCTGTCGAGACCCAGTTCAACGATGACACTGCGTTGAAAGGATGCGGCGAGATAGTCGGTCAGCAGGTAAGTGCCCGGCTCTTGCGCGAGAAGGGACCGATACTTCTCAACCCCTGTGTAAACCTCGTAGCAGTCTGACCCAGCGAGTCGCGGAATGTTGTACCGCTCGCAAACTTCGTCGAGTGCGCCGTAGGTTCCGCAATCGGCATAAGCGATCACGACCCGGTCGTAACGCTCCCTGACGTCGGCGAACGTCCGCTCCACCTCTGGCGCGATTCGTTTGGGCTGGTTGTGCAGCAGTGGCGGGAGCGAGTGAACGTCGACCGGCCACTGCCGCCGGGCCACGATCTCACCGATGTCGGCCGCCAGCGCTCCGCAGGCGATGACCCCGATCGTGGCACCGGGGGTCCTCACGTTGGGAAAGCCAGCTGGTCGATGAAGCGGTCCTGGAAGTCGGTGCGGTCGGAGAGCTCGACATATTGGATCTCGCCCAGGAGCGTCGTCACACCATGGCGTTCGGCGGCCGAGAGCAGCACCATCTTGGCGCCCTCGCCGGCGACGTTTCCGGCGCTGACGATTCGCAGCACGGGAATCTTCGGCACCAGCCCGATACGGACCGCGCTGGCCGCGGACAGGTAGGTGCCAAACGACCCAGCCAACAGCACCTGCTGAATGTCGCTCTCGTCGATCCCGAAGTCCTCAAAGAGCAGGTGCCAACCCGTGGCGATCGCAGCTTTGGCGAACTGTAGCTCGCGGACGTCACGCTGACTGAGCACGACAGGGTCGCCGTCGGGGCTGGTCGGCTCGGCCAGCACGAACACCTTCTCTTCGCCGATCAGCGTCATCCGCTCGGCCAGCTGCGGGTGCGTCTGGCTCACCGTGTCGCGGTCCACGAACCGACCGGACGGGTCGATAACGCCGACCCGCACCAGCTCAGCCACCGCGTCAACGAGCCCCGATCCGCAGACGCCGACTGCTGGTTCGTCACCGATCACCTGCAGTTCGAGGTCCCCGTCTACAACCTTCACGACTTCGATGGCGCCGGGAGCTGCACGCATTCCACACCTGATCGACGCCGCCTCGAACGCCGGGCCAGCAGGGGCCGCGGTCGCCATGATGCGTTCGCCGTCAGCGATGACGATCTCGCAGTTCGTGCCGATGTCGATGAAGAGCCGGAGTCGCTTGTCGCGGTCCATTCCGGACGCCAATGCCCCCGCGATAATGTCGCCGCCCACATAGGCGCCGAGCGACGGGACGACGACGGCCCTCGCACGAGGGTGGGCCGTCACGCCGAGGTCGGACGCCATCACGTTCTCAAACTGTCGTGCAGCGAGGATGAACGGCGCGACGCCGAGCGGCTCAGGATTCACGCCGAGTGCTAGCTGCACCATCGTGGCGTTGCCGGCCAGGGCGACCTCGTAGATCTCACCGGCCTCGACACCGGCTTCGGCGCAGGCCTCCTTCGCCAGGGTGTCGAGGGTCTCGTGGGCCAGCTGCTGCAGGTGGCTGAGCGCGTCGGCATCCAGCATCGTCGCGCTGATTCGGGCAATGACGTCCGCGCCGTACGGCTGCTGCTTGTTGAGCATGGACGTCACCGCAGCCGGAGTACCCGTGGTGATGTCCATGAGGTTGGCGACAACCGTCGTCGTACCC
>JBBQAL010000174.1:0-3695 GCA_038316135.1 Candidatus Nanopelagicales bacterium
GTTGATGGCGGCGCCAAGGTCCGAGCGGTCCAGCGGGCCGACGCCCTGGCGGCCGAAGCTGGTCGAGCCGGAGGGCAAGCCATCAACGTGCCTGCGGCAATCGTCGGCGACGCCCCGACTGTCGACGCCCGTGCGGCGTCCGCCGCGGCACAGTCGTATCTCACCCGAAACGGCGTTACTGGAACGGTCACCGTCACTGATGCCGGCCGCACGCTCGACATCGAGGTCGTCAGCAGCACCCAGACCATCTTCTTGGGGCTGATCGGGATCAACTCCATGACCGTTCAAGGCCATGCCACGGTCACCCTCGTTCGAGGCGTTGCAGGAGCAGGCGCGTGACTAACCACGGAGCAAGACGGGATCGCCCGCTCCGGCGCAGACCTCCGCACGCTCCGAGTCCAGTTCGAGGTCTCCCTCGGCGTACGGCCTCGGACATCGTCCAGGGCGTGGCGGCGATCCTCGTGCTCGCCGTCTTTGTCGTCGGGATTCCGGTTGTTCTGTTGGTCGTCTCACCGGTGGCATCGATCAGTGCCCCGGGCTGGTCGGACATCACGGACGCGCTCACCCAGCCAGACGACGGTCACCTCTTCCTGGCGATGTTGTCGCTCGTTGCGTGGCTTGCTTGGGCGGCCTTCGCCGTCTGCGTCGTCGTCGAAGCAGTCGCCGCCATCCGGGGCATCCCCAGCCCGCGGTTACCGCTGCTCGGGACACCGCAGCGCACCGCTGGCGCCTTGGTCGCTGCGGCTGCGGTTGTGCTGACTGTTCAGCCGGTTCCGGCGATCCCCGTCTCCGCTAACGTCGTGTCAACGTCCCCGGTCAGCACTGCACCCTTGACCGCTGTGGGCCTACACGCGGAAGCTCATTCCGCGAGCCCTCCAGTCGGCGACAGCGCCATGGCTGAGGCGAACCCGGTCCGTGGAGCGACCTCGCGGCTAACTTCCCTCGACTCCACGGCCCGAGCTGCGAGGCACCAGACGGTGAAAGTTCGTCGGGGTCACACGTTGTGGAGGCTGGCCGAGCAGCACCTCGGGTCGGGCAGTCGCTACCGAGAGATCGCGGAACTCAACTACGGCGTGGCCCAGCCCGATGGTCGTGCGCTCACCGACGCACACTGGATCTACCCCGACTGGGTCCTGCGCATGCCGGCAGACGCGACTGGCGTTTCACAGGTGAGCCCGAACGGGAAGGACGAGCCGACGAGCCACGCGGCTGCGGTGGAGGGCCACTACACGGTGCAGCAAGGCGACAGCCTTTGGGGGATCGCCGAGCGGCAGCTCGGTGACGGGCAGCGATACCGCGAGGTCTACCAACTCAACGCCGGTCGAGCGCAAGACGTCGGCGGTCGCCTGGCCGACCCCGAGGTGATCCTCCCGGGATGGGTCCTCCGAATGCCGGCCGCCGGTTCCCCCGGCCACGTCCCTGCCCACAAGCCGGAGGTCGGATCGACGAGTCCTCATTCCCCCCCGACCCGAGAGCCCAGTGACGAGGAACCAGCCGAGCGGCCGCCCAGCGGAACACCGCCACCCGGCGCAGAGGATCGCGACCACGGCGGGGCCGCAGGGATTTCGACGAACACCGACGAGCTCGACCAACCGGCCTCCCAACTGAACCAGCTGTTCCTCGGTCTGACGGTCCTCGCCTCGGCGGGGCTCCTGGGCGAGGTGGCCCGCCGCCGCCGCCGGCAGCAGCGGCTACGGCAGCCCGGCGAACGTATCTCGCTACCCGAGGGTGAGGCGGCCAGGGTCGAGCAGACACTGCGCTCGGTGCAAGACCCGGTTTCTCTTGGCACCTTGAGGGTTGCTCTCGCATCGTTGGCGACGAACTGCCGGACGATGGGCAGGGACCTACCGCGTGTGTTGGCGATCCTGATGTCGCCGGATCGTCTGGACGTCCTGACTGACGACGAAGGTGAAGCGGTCGAGCCCTTTGGCGTCGTGGGACCTGGGGTCTGGCGACTGGAACGGTCATCGCTGACCGGCCCGTCGGATGCGAGCGATCAGCTCGACCCCTGCCCGGTGTTGGTGACCGTTGGGGTTGCCGGAGACTCCCTGGTGCTGCTCAACCTCGAGGCCGCCGGGACGCTGACGGTGTTGGGAGAGGACCCCCTCGTCGAGGATGTGGTTCGAGCGCTCGCTTTGGAGCTGGCCACCAGTCCAACTGCAGGTGGGGCCGTCCTTGTGCTCCCGGATGCGCTGTCCGAGTTGGTGGAGGTCAGCGACATCAGTCGCGTGGAGCGAGCAGAACCTGACGACGCACTGCGCCGAGCTGACGCGCACGCGACTACCGTCGCGGCCCTCATCGCCGAGTCCGGAGTATCTGACCTGCACGAGGCCCGGTCTCAGGGCGTCGCCGCTGATGCTTGGACCCCGGTTGTATTCGTCACCAGCCACTCGATCGACGCGGTGCCATGGTCGGGGACAGCGGTGATCACGACTGGCGCGGAGGCCGGCTCGGGTTGGACCTTGACGCTCGAAGCTGACGGACGTGGGCGGCTCGACCCGCTGGGCATCGACCTCGACGTTCAGCGGTTGACCGCCGCCGACTACGCCTCCGTGATCAACATCCTAGGTTCAGCCGACGGGCATTCGCAGCAACCGAGGCCGCAGGCAGTTGATGAGCCGGCTCTCGGCGCCACCACATCGCGGTCATCCGAGGACGTGCAACAGGTCGTTCTGGCGGCATTGCCCTGCCCATCGGAGAGCTTGCTCGATGACCGGATCGAATCCCTAGAGGCGCCTGCTCCGCCACGGGTCCTGGTCCTCGGTCGTGTCGAGATCGAAGGGATGATGGACGGCGCAACGAGCGGTCGCCGGGCCCGAGCGACGGAGTTCGTGGCCTACCTCGCGCTCCACTCCGGCGGCAGCGCGCACGAGGTCGACGAGGCCATCTGGCCAGGGCGGCGCGTGACGAAGCAGACGCGCAACTCGTTCGTTTCCCGCGTCCGTCAATGGCTCGGGACCACTCCGACCGGCGAGCCGTACTTGCCACTCGTCGGTGATCACGGCGACTACCGAATGAGCCCCACGATCAGTTGCGACTGGCAGGACTTCCTCAGACTCGCTCGCGACGGGCTCGCCAGCGATTACGACGGCGCCGAGTCCCTCGAGCAAGCACTTGTACTCGTCCGTGGCCGCCCCTTCCTCGGTATCGACCCCACAACGTATGTCTGGGCAGAGGCCGACGCGCAAGAGATGATCGGCGCCATCGTCGACGTAGCCCATGTCCTGTCCACGACGCGGTTGGAGCAGGGCGACGCCCGTGCGGCACAGGATGCGGCTGCGCGGGGCCTTCTGGTCGAGCCTGGCTCAGAGCTGCTCCACTGCGACGCCATCCGTGCGGCCGCCGCCCGAGGCGACTCCCTGGAGATCGCCCGGCTGTCCGACAGGCTTCGAGCTCAGATCGAGACGATGGACCCCGACGGCGGTGTTGGTGATGACACCGCCGAACTGCTGCGGAGGGTGGCCGTCAACCTGAGGTGAAGCTGGTCTGAGATGGCACCCCTAGCTCGTCGCATGTGTGCGCTCGATCGCCCCGGGTCGCACACCCAGCGAGACATAAACTCGGCCCACTGCCGAGACTCGAACCAGGTCCTGTCTCCGGAGGCTGAGCAATGGCTATCGCTGATGTCAGTCAGTGACAAGACGATTCTGGGGTGCCTGACGCTCGAGCGACTGTGATCACCTCATGGACTGCGT
>JBBQAL010000172.1:0-3846 GCA_038316135.1 Candidatus Nanopelagicales bacterium
GCGGGACCATCGTCGGACACGTCGAGAACGACCCCAACCGCACCGTCGTCACCGGCGTACCACTGCTCGTTGTGTCCTAGAAGCGTGCTCCCCGTCGTGCGAAGCACGACATCGGTGCATCGATCCAATGGGACGCCCGAAGGCGTTCGCTGCTCGATGATCCCGTACACCTCTTCAAAGGCGTTTGCGAGGAAGAGGTCGATGAACGGTTGGTCGGCCCCCTCGGCCATCCCACGCACCTGCTCGACCAGATGCGGCACGGTTGCGCTCGCAGCGGCCACGTAGGGAGCAAGGAGCTGCTCGACGTTGCCTCGACCGACCGCGCGGCTACTGAGGTAACGGCGATTGAAGGCCACAGACCGTTCCGTGGCCTCCGCAAAAGCCTGGCCCATCAAGGCACCGCGCTGGAATGGCGTTCCCGAAACACGGACCGGCTGCACGGGGGCAGCCTAGGTGACCAGCCCACACTTGTGGTGCCAGTGGCCGAAAACCGGCGTACTCTGGCACACGATCAGCGAAGTGGAGGCGTGATGCTTGAGTACCTGGTAGGCGGAGTAGTCATCGCCTTTCTCGTCCTGCTGATCCTCGGAGCGCTCACCGGCCGGGTCAAGTCACGCAGTTGCTGCAGTGTCGCTGACCCTCGGCAAGACCTCCGCATGCGCAGCGCCTTTGAGGATGAGGCATCGCCGCCGCGTCCTACATCCTGATCTGCAAGCCTCCTGGGTCGTACGGCGCTCGTCGGTGCAACGTCGCCGGGCAGACCGTTCCTCCCACGTTGACCTCGTACGTCTCGGAGTCGAGGTAGTCAGCGGTAACGATGCCTCCATCGCGCCGCCATACGTAGGCAAGTGCCACACAGGCGCCCAGGGTTTCGCCCCATCCCGCTGAGGTGACCTGTCCGACGGCTACCCCGCCGCGAAGGATGAGTTCTCCGCCCCACATCATGACGTCCGGGTCGTCGAGGACGATCGAGACCAGCTTCCGGCGGGGGCCGGTCTGGACAGCCTCCACGAGCGAGTCCCTCCCGACGAACTCGATGTCGGTTTTGAGCTTGCAGGCGAAGGTGAGGCCCGCGTCCAGAGGGGTGTAGTCCGGCGTCAGGTCGGCGCCAAAGGCGCGGTATCCCTTCTCCAGTCGGAGGGAGTTGATCGAGTAGTAGCCGGCAGGAACGAGGCCGAAACCAGCTCCAGCAGTGATCAACAGCTCGTAGACGCCAACCGCGAACTCGACGGGGACGTAGAGCTCCCAGCCGAGTTCTCCTACGTAGGTGATGCGCGTGGCACGCACCGTCGCCTGGCCGAGGTCGACCTCCTGGCTGGACGCGAACGGGAAGCTCTCGTCAGAAAAGTCTGACCGGGTAAGCGTCTGGAGCAGCTCCCGCGACCGCGGGCCCATGACGGCGAAAACCGCATACATCGTGGTGACGTCAATCACGGCTACTTGCTCTGCGGGATCGACATGGCGACGGAGCCAGTCGATGTCGCGGACAACTGACGCTGCCCCCGTCACGAGCAGGTACTCATCGTGCGCAATCCGCGTGACCGTAACATCAGCTTCGTATCCGGCACGGCTGTTGAGCATCCCGGTGTACACCGCCCGACCCACCGCGACTGCCACGTCCGCCGTGCAGACTCGTTGCAGGAGCGACTGGGCACCGCGTCCGGTGACCAGCACCTTGCCGAAGGACGACTGATCAAAGAGGGCAACGTTCTGGCGCGCTGCGCGCTGCTCGACCGCTGACCACTCGATCCAACTCGGTTTGCCCCAGGTGTAGTCCAAGACAGGTTCGGTGCCCGTTGGGGCGAACACGTTCGCCCGCTCCCACCCCATCTTCGAGCCGAAGACTACGCCCTGTTCCTCGAGCAAGTGGTGCACTGGTGATCGGCGGAAGGGTCGCGCTGTCGTGAGCTCACGGTTGGGCCACGGGATCGCGTAGTGCAGTCCAAGCACTTCGGCGACGCGGTCGTGCAGCCACTGCCGATTGCCGTTGAACCGGGCGAAGCGCCGGATGTCGACTGCGGTCAGGTCAGAGGTCGGCTCGCCGTTGACAATCCACTCAGCCAAGGCCCGACCCGCTCCACCCGCCGATGCGATGCCGACCGAGTTGAAGCCTGCGCCGACATAGAAGTTCCTCAGCTCGGGTGCCTCACCCAGGATGAACTGGTTGTCAGGGGTGAAGCTCTCCGGGCCGTTGTAGAACTTCTTGATGCCAGTCTCACGCAAGGCGGGAATCCTCAGCAGGGCGTTCTCCATCAAGATCTCGAAGTGCTCCCAGTCCTCCTCGAGCAGCTGAAACTCGAACGGGTAAGGGATCTGGTCGGGTGCAACCCACGGCTTGGCCTCCGGCTCGAAACCGCCCACGACCAGACCGCCTACCTCCTCCTTCATGTAGGTGTAGCCGTCCGGGTCTCGCAGGATCGGCAAGTCGCGATGCACGCCGTCGATCTGTTCGGTGACCACGTAGAAGTGTTCGGCGGAGTGCAGAGGGACGGTCACACCCGCTTGGGCGGCGATTACATTCGCCCATTGGCCACCGCAGTTAACGACAACCTCTGCCTCAATCTCGCCGCGATCAGTCTGAACTCCGGAAACCGCCCCGTCAGTTGTCAGCACTCCGACGGCTCGAACGCCTTCGGCGATCCTGACTCCGCGGTTTCGGGCACCCTTGGCCAGTGACTGAGTGACGTCGGTTGGGTTGGCTGTGCAGTCACCGGGCAGCCAGATCGCGCCCAGCAGATCGTCCGTCGCAAGGATGGGATAGAGCTCCTTGGCGTGACTCGGCGTAATGAGCTCGCACTCCAAGTCGAAAGCCTCCGCTGCTGCCGCAGTGCGTTGCAACTGCACCATGCGGTCTGGTGTGCGAGCGACCGTAACGCCACCACATCTCTTGAGGCCGGTGCCGAGGCCGGTCTCCTGTTCGAGCCGTTCGTAGAGTGAGGCGGAGTACTGCACCAAACGCGTGCCACTCTCGGTGGCGCGCAGTTGGCCGACGAGTCCGGCGGCGTGCCAGGTCGTACCGCCCGAGAGGCGTCCCTGCTCAAGGAGCACGACGTCGGTCCAACCCAGTTCGGCCAAGTGGTACGCGACGCTGGTGCCAACGATCCCACCGCCGATGATGACCACGCGAGCCCGGGCGGGCAGTTCCTGGGTCATCAAGGGCTCCCCGTCGACGGAGTGATGGCGAGGAGCGTAGCCCTGAAAAGGTCTAGACGGAACAGGACGGTGAGATCAGTCTGCTGGTCGTACGTCAACGCCGAGCCCAGTGCGGAACGAGATGCGCACCTTGTCGGGTCGGAAGAGGTCGCGCGCATACTCGACAGGAAGACCAGCCGCGGTGGAGGCAGTGCGTTCAATGAGCATGAGCGCGCTACCGGCGTCGACACCGAGCAGGTCGGCTGCGGCGGTCGCAGCGATAACGGGTTCGAGGTTTTCGGAGGCGACATAGGGGGTCTGGCCATAGTGCCGGCGCAGCAGCTCGTAGAGCGACCCAGTCAGGCGGTGGGACAGGAGGTCGGGAAAGACCTCGGCTGGGAAGTAGGAGTGCTCGAGTGCAAGTGGCTCACGACGTGCCGTGCGCACCCGAACAATTTCGTGGACGCCACCACCGCGGGGTATTGAGAGTGCGCCCGCAACCGCGGCAGTGGCGTTGATGGTGAGTGCCGAAACCACGCGGGCCCCTGCTCGGATGTTCGCTCGGCGCATCTGCTCGGTGAAGCCAGCCAGCCCGGTGAGGTCACACTCGATGCGTGGCTCGCTGACGTAGGTGCCCCCCGACCGTCCTGGCTTGCGGACAACGGTTCCCTGAGCTTCCATCGTCGACAGGGCTTGCCGCAGTGTCATTCGGCT
>JBBQAL010000127.1:0-7297 GCA_038316135.1 Candidatus Nanopelagicales bacterium
GCCAGTCGTCGTATTCGCTGTCCGAGCGCAACCTCGACATCGCCGACTCGCGCCAGAAGCTCGAGCTGTACGCGCCGCAGGGCCAGCCGCGGGGCCAGGCCGAGCTCATCGGCCGTCTCGAGCCGGGCGGCGCCGCCGCGATCACCGAGCGCGAGGACAGCGTCCGCGAGGACGCCGAGGTAGCGAGCCTCGACGACGCCGCCATGGAGTTCGGCGCCGACTAGCACCTCACGCACGCAGGTGCCCGAGAAGCCCCGTGCTTTCGAGCGTCGTCCTGAGTCAAGGGACGCGCAGAACTGCGCTCGCGTCGGCTCGCACCACCACTCCCCTGCCCGTCAGCAGCGTCGTGAAGGGCAGGGTCACGGTCGAGCTCGCGGCCACCGTCACGACCGAGCCGGCTACGGAGGTCGAGGTGAGGCGGAAGCGCGGCAGTCGATCGTCGGACGGCGTGGCCGCCAGGTAGCGGCGTACGGCACGACGCACAGCCGCAGGTGCGAGCGTCAGGTCGCCGCCCGCTCCTCCGGCGTACACGGCCGCGAGGTCGACTGCCTGCGCGCCGGCAAGGGCTGCACCGTCGACCGTCGACTGCAGGGCGCGCCTCTGCAGCCAGAGAAGGCTGGAGTCGGTCACGACGCCGACCAGCAGCAGGACGACGACGGCGCCGATCACCAGCGGCAGCACCGAGCCCTGATCGTCGCGGCGGAGCCGGCTGATCGCGGCGCCAGGCGGGGAGCCTTCGGCGGGCTGTCGACCTGAACCCGGGCCTCACCATGCGGACCTCGGCGGGGTCGTAGATCCCGTTGTTCGAGGCGGATGGGCCGGCCGAAGATCGCCATTGGGGTGGGCGACGCGAAGCTGGGCTCGACGTCCAGGCATTCTCGGACACCCCTTCGATGACTGCCGCGATTGCGCCAGCCCGGCTGCGGCACAGAAAGCCGTCACAGTCAACACATGCGCGGCGAAGTTGCTCGCAGGCGCCAGCTACGCACGGTTGAAGCAACGAAGCAGGCTGGTGGTTCGCTCTTCCACCGTGGGAGAGCAGTCAGGAGAACGAATCATGACGGCGAAGCGAACCGGACTTGTCGTGGTCCTCCTTGCGTGCCTGACGATCGCGATCGGAGGGGATCGCCTGAGGGCGACGGCGATCATCGGCCTCGTGTTGATCGTGGTGGCCGCTCTCGTGAGCGTCACCATCCTGATCGGCGTGCGCATGGAGTTCCACGCGGACGGCGACAAGGCCAACAGGGATGGGACGACCATCAGTGAATACCAGGGCACCTTTGCTCGCCTCTCTCGGTCGATTCCAGCCTTCTGGCGTCGTCCCGAGGGAACGCTGCGCGCGGCATCTCGCGCACTTGAGTCGCGGCCGCTTCGCTGGCCGCGAGGAAAGGTCGTCGAGGCTCCGTTCGTCATCGTGCGCTTCTCGACCCACGACTGGAGCCGCCTCGAGTCGCTGCTGCCGGGAGGCTTCATCGCGCAGGACCTACTCGAGAACTATGACTTGGCGGCTCGGCGCCAGAAGTGGTTGAGCATCGAGGACACCCTCACGCTGTATGTCGGCCATGCAGACGATCTCGGCGCTGGGCGGTTCAGTATCGACACGTCAGCCACAGGCAAGCTCCTGGAGCAGCTCGACGGACACGAGCACAAGGCCACCCTCGCCAGCACTTGTCGGGCGATGGTTTCCGCGGACGGACGAGTTGTGCGGTTGTCGCAGCTGGCTGCTCGAACGACGAAGGACGCCATGAAGGATCGCCGCAGTAGCTGGGGATCGACATCGTCGACCGACACATGGACCGCCACCGTTCCCGACAATGGCATGCGCGAGGGGACGTGCCCTCCAGGCCAGCAGCCCCTGACGGGCGCCCGGGCCACCGTTGGCCCCAGCTGGCCGAGTATTGCCCTTGATGGCGAGAAGACCATCACGCTTCCAACTCTGGCACTCTTCCTCGCGTCCGACCCGCGACCGCTCTACATGCCCCCACATGGCGGGCAGCTGGGTCGCGACGGCCGGTGCGAGATCGTGATCCTTGACAAGCGGGTCTCCCGTACACACGCACAGTTGCACCGCGACGGCGACACGTGGCTCGTCGAGAACCTGTCCCGCTTCGGGACACTGCTGAACGGGAGTCCGGTGGACCGTTTGGCCCCAGTCCAGGACGGCGACGAGCCGGCCATGGGCGACACGACCATCAAGGTCGCCATCAGTCGAGTCGGGTGAGTCGTGGTGCCAAGGAATGCAGTCATCAGCATGGCAGCGCGCCCCCTAGCGGGACAGGACTGCATGCATGCCTACTCCAGCGAGGCTGGTGTCTTCGTCGTCTTGAGCGATGGAGCGGGTGGGAGGCGGGACGCACGCCTCGCTGCCCAGGTCACTTCGGAGGCGGCTGCTCGATCCCTCATCGGCACTCGCCTGCGCCTCAACGACGCGATCGCCTCGATGCAATCAGCGCACGCTCTTCTGCACTCACTCGCGGCGCTTGGGCGATGCGCGCCAGACTGCGCCACAACGATGGTCATCGCCATAGCAAACGATGACGGGCTACTGGTGTGCTCGGCGGGCGACTCCCTGGCGTGGTTGGTAGAGGGAGGCACATGGACAAGCCTCACCGAGGGCTCAGCCTTCTTGACGCCCTCGGGAGCGTTTGCTCCAAGTTCGACCTACATGCCCGGTCATCGGGAAGGCGGCCGCCTGGTCGTCGCGAGCGATGGTCTATTGCCAGCCCTGGCGCGGTCCAGGGCCAGGAACGGGAACTGGTCTGTAGGTGACCTCGTTCAGGCAGCTCAGGATGCCGGTTCCTCGGATGACATCTCTGCGGTTTGCGTATCGTGGGATCCTGAGTGGGCGGCGCAAGGGGCGGACGCAGCATGGGGGGCGGGGACTGTGTCACGAGCCAACGAGCCGGGCGGCGCGCGATGAGCGGTCGGTCCGTCGGCGTCCTGCTCTTCACGCCTCAGGCGCCCGAGGATCTTCCCCCGTCGACCCCGAAGGCGCTTCAGCTTTCCAAGGACAGACTCGTCGCCGTCGTCGGCGGCGCGCACCCCGGCCCTGACGACGGAGTCAGCGAGCCGGATCTCCCTCTACGGCAGCTGGCCGGGAGACTGCCGGGGTCGTCACGGACTCTCGTTCACGATGCCGAGGTGCACGTATCCCGACGTGCCCTCGAGCTGACCTTGCATGCTGACTATTGGGCCGTTCGGAATCTGCAGTCATTGCAATGGACACAAGCCCAGGACGCCAGGTTGGACGTCTTCGTCCCACGCGACGCCGCTGCCGCGCGTCCTGCATCAACTGGGCTCCTACGCATCGAAGGTGGATACACCTTCCACGTGTTTCCCGCCGAAGGCGTCCTCCTGCCCTACACGCACGCGCTGTTGTCCATGAACCTCATTGGGGGACTGAGGATCGTGCTCGGTCGCGTTGAATGGCGGCCGGGCCACGCACACCCGGTCCGCTACAGGCCGGGGACTCAACCGTGGATGTCCGCGCAGGGCGAGGAGAAGTGGTGGCTGTGGTTGGTCGCCTTGTGCGCCGATACCTTGGTTCTGAAGCATCGCGGGCTCGCAACGACGTCGTCGGTCAGCGACGATCTTGCATGGGCGTGGTACGGCGGCCCGACAGGATCACGGCCCCGCCCCACTCCCTCGACCACTGCCAAGTGGCTGAAGACCGCCGCCGAGTTCCTGGACCTGCCGCGATCCGCAACGGGAGATCATGGGAGCAAGAGGGGTGTCGTCGACGCGGCCATACGCCTTCGGGTTGTCGGGCTAGAGACCCTCTGCAGCACTTACCCGGAGATCTACCGCCAGCGGCTCCATCTCCCATGAGTGGGGCAACGAGGTGAACACCCCTCGACCGGTATTGAGCGCTGGCTCCACCTTCACCCTGACGGCCCAAGATGGAGAGCGAATCGGGCTAAGTCTGGTCGAAGAATTCGCCCACGGCGCTTCCGCGTCAACTTGGATTGTCGGGATGACCAGCGACGGCAGGGAACAGGCCGGACTCTACGCTGCGCGCTTCACGGTTCACCCCAATTCGTATCCTTCGCAGTCCGAACGCATCCGGACACCCCACATCAGGAACCTGGAGGCGCTACGAGAGAGCATCGACGCGCTCCAGTCCATCCCCAAGCAGTTGGGAGCAGTCGAGACCCTTGCTTTCGGTGTAGGGAACGACGCAAGGAACCAACAATGCGTTGGCCAAGTGATGCCACTTTGCCCGTTCACACTCGGCGGTCTCCGCGCCGGAGCCGGGCAGCAGGTCACCTTCAGCGGACGCTCCGCTGCTTCAGCGCAAGCGGCCGACCGGCACTGGGTAACAAATGTTCCGCCTGATGGATATGGGCTCGCGGCTATACCGCTGATGCTCGAACCGGCCAAGACTCTTCGCCGCTTGTACAGCCGAACCGATGGCCCGGCGGTCTTCGTCCGGGACTTTGGAGCGAACAACCTCCTCGTTGACCCGTCGGGACGGTTGCGGATCGCAGACCTCGGGTCTGCCACGCTCGCCGAGCAGTCGAGGACCTTCGCAGGGGAGTCGCTGGGAATCACCCCGGACTACGCTCCCCTTGAGTTCTGGCGAGCGCTGCTGGAGGACTCAGAGCCCTATCGGGTGTCGGCGGAGACGGAAGCACATCAGTTCGGACAACTGCTCTTCACCGTCGCGACGTTCTCCTCCTTGTTCCCACAGACGGCCCAAAGCCACGGGGCCGCCAACTTCCGGCACATGTGCGAGGCCATGGAGGCGGCATTCACCGACACTTGGGTGGTCCCACCGACGCTTCAGGACGGGGGACCGCACGGCAACCTCCAACCGCTGCGCGAGCTCTTGGCCATTCTCTGCGCCCCCGAAGGCAAGCAACGGGACTTCCAAACGGCCGTCCGCTTCATGGAGGACTTCGTCGCCGTCGAAGGGGGACCAGCCGCGATCACGGTGACGTACACGGGGACAGGCCGGCGTAGCGGAAAGGTCGGGCCGTACAAGGGTGCACGACAATTGGAGGCGCTCGAAGCCGCGCTCTCGGAGTCCGAGGTCTCCACCCGAGAGGCCGTCGTGTCTGAGATTGATGACCTGCTCAAGCAGGTGCGTGATCAAAGACGGGATGAGAAGTCGAGCGAGCAACCGAGCATCGACAGGCTGCAGGCGCTGGCAACCCAGCGCGCGATCGAACTGCTGGCGGAAAGCCCCGGGGTCCGCGCAGCCTCTCAGGACCGGGATGACGAGCTCACCGTTCGAAATCGCGCATCAGTGTTGGCTGCCCAGGCGATCGAGGCGGGGCGCCGGCAGCGGCTAGGTGTCCCTCCTGCATCGAAGACGGCAACGCCCAAAGTCGACGTTGCTGGTGTCAAGGGTTCGAGCCACGCGAGTTCCGGAGACCGGGCCACCGGTGGGCGAAGCCACAAAGTCGTTGCAAGTCTCGCCATAGGAGCTTTGGGCGTCATTGCACTGGCTGTGTTCGCGGGCAACTTCGCCTTCCTGCCTGACCAGAATCCAGTACGTCTGGCAGCGCTCAAGTCAAACGTTGTCGCACCCTTGGCGAGCGAGTTAGTCGGTTTCGCTCCCCCGGGGAACCCAGAAGTAGTCGGCACTTTGACGCTCGACGGGATGGACACCACCACTACCCCTGGTGGGAACGCCGTCTACGCCGTCGATGTCGGCTCAACCGCACTCAACCGCCAAGTACAGGCCAGTTTGGCGCGTCCCGAGGAGTGGTCTGATTCCCGCGGCCCAGCACTCATCTGGTGCGGTCCCTTCGAGACTTATGAGGCACCCAACGGAACAGCGTTCTCGGTGCCCATCCCAACCAAGGAGGGGTGGTGCCACTTGATTCCTGCCGCACCCCCAGGCGTCTCGCCAGCGCCACGCACGGACGCACTGAACGTCGGACGGCCCGCTCTCGTTGGACCGACCTCGTCGGGTTCTGCAACGACTAGTTGGCCGGTCAATGTTGCGCTCGGCGAGGTCCTTCCATCTGACGACGGATGGCTTGCCTTCTGGTTGCCCATCTCGGCGGCGTCGTTCAACAAGTTCGTTGCCGGTTCTCAGACGTGGCCGTCGAGCGTCAACTACCGAGTCATTTGGTACCTAGACTCTGAGCACTGTCTGCTTTCGAGCGAGTACTCGGCGGGTACCTGGGGCCAATACTCAGCGGGAGAGGACGGGACGTGATCGGGGTGAATTGGCGCCAGCGGCAGCCCTACGGCCGGCCAGTGGAACGGTCCTCGAACGGAGGCCCCGGCTGCCGATCAGGTGCGTCGTCTCGACGTCGCATGGCGCCAATTGGCATGCTTCTTGCAGCATCGGCGTGCGTCTGTATGGTGGGCGCCTGCGGTGCGACCCGCCCAGATATCTCGACTACGGCGATCCCCATCACGACTGCAACGCCAGGCGGAACCAGCCCTACGCCACGCACATCTCCGACGGGCACCAGCCTTCGCGTATCTGATGTCTTGGGCTTCAAGGTGCCGGGAAACCCTAAGGTCGTCGGCACTATTGCCTCAGTCGCCCCCACCCCAGTGGGGTGGTGGTTCTGGAACACGCCTGGTGGCCGCATCCAGCTTTCGGTCCGCGTGCAGGCGTGGCTCAAGCAGGGTCATAAGCCGGTTAAGCTCCCGGCGCCATCGACGTCCGGCGACATCATCGGCCCATGGCTCGTCTGGTGTGGCGCTAACGATGGCTATGAGCAGCCCCCCGGGACGAGTCAACGCTCCTTCCTCGTGAAGTTCGGTGACCGTACGTGCCGGAGCGTGCCTGCCACGCCGCCCGGGAAGTACTGGGGTACGGGAGACGGGTTTGCAACTTGGGCGACCATGTACACAACAGTGACTTTGCGCTCCGATTCACCAATTCGCTCAAAGAACAAGAGCGACCTTCGGCTGTCGTTCTTCACCGTATCCAAGAGCGAAGGGATGGATGGCTCCGAGGCTGTCGCGCTTATCTGGTACCTGCCAGGTGGCGAAGCACTTGTGTCGAAGCCCGACAACCTCCTACTACAGTCTTGAGTGAGCGAGGGAAGGTCAGCATGGGAACCTGGCCAACCCTCGCACCGCAGACTAGGCCCCGCCTTTGGCGGAGCCCCGATCGAGGCGGCAACGCCCTCGCGTGCAGTGTGGGCGACGCCGCCTTCGGCCCCCTCGACCGCATCGGCCAGCTCACCATGCGCAACCTCGACATCGCCGACTCGCGCCAGAAGCTCGAGCTCTACGCGGCCCAGGGCCAGCTGCGCGGCCAGGCCGAGCTCATCGGCCGCCTCGAGCCCGGCGGCGCCGCCGCGATCACCGAGCGCGAGGACAGCGT
>JBBQAL010000181.1:0-3328 GCA_038316135.1 Candidatus Nanopelagicales bacterium
CATCTTCGGACCCTGACGCACCACTGCACACCCGATACTCCGCGACCTACTCGGTCGCGGTGCGCGGCTCCGTCGCGTAGCACCACCAACCCTCACGGTCTCCGCAAAGCCTGAGAGGGGCACCCCATGGCCGCCGTCACCGCCAACAATGTCCTGGTCGGCGCACCCGACCAGGCAACCACCGGAGCCATCGCGTCAGCTCCATTGGGCACCGCACTTCCCACCGCGGTCGGGACGGCGCTCAACGCCGCATTCGTCCCTGGTGGCTACATCTCCGAGGATGGCCTCACGCTGACCCCGGACCGCTCGACGGTCGACATCAAGGACTGGTCGGGTGCGACCGTGCGCCGCATCCTCGAGTCGTTCGACGGGACGCTCGCGTGGGCTCACCTGGAGACCAGCGAGGAGTCGCTCAAGACGTACTTCGGTGACGCCAACGTGTCCGTGACCGCGGCGACTATTTCGACCGGCAAGAAGATGACCGCCACCCTCGGGGCCTTCGACCTGCCGGTCAAGTCGTGGGCGTTCAAGCTCAAGGACGGCCTGGCGAAGATCCTCATCGTCGTGCCCAACGGCCAGGTCACCGAGCAGGGCGAGGTGTCGTTCACCAAGTCGGGCGCGATCACGTGGCCCGTGGTGCTGACGACGTACCCCGACGCGACCGGGAAGAACGTCTACATCTACACCGACGATGGCGTGTTCTCCGCCTGACGGTTCAGCGGGCGGGGGTTCCTCGTGCGGAGACCGGCCCCCGTCCGCTGTTCGTCCTAGGTCCCGCACGCCACTGGAAGGTCCCCGCACATGGCTACCGAGAAGTTCCACTACAAGGCCGAGTCCGGCGCGAGCATCGCGCTGCCCCGGTTCGGTCAGGTCCCGTCCGGGCTGATCCGCAAGGTCCGCAAGGAGTCGCCGGTCGAGCAGATGTTCTCGATTCTCGAGGGCGTGTGCGACGCGAAGACGCTCGACGCGATCGACCTGCTCGACTCCGCTGAGCTCAACGTGATGGTCGGCGCGTGGCAGGAGGACGCGAAGGTGTCGCCGGGGGAATCTTCGGCCTCCTCGACCTCCTAGACGAGCACGGGGAGGCCATCGAGTACGACCTCATCGCGCTCGGTCTCCGGCTCGACGACCTCGGCACGGACCGCCTGACGTGGCGCGACCTGTGGGTCATCGTCCACCGGTCACCGCGCACGTCTGCGCTGAGCCGGTCGATAGCCGGCGAGGACATCGAGTGGGGCCTGACTGAGCACCTGCTCGCGATCCTCATCGACGCGACTGAGGTGGGCAACTGGCAGCGCGCGTCGGTTGGCCGCAAGTCGCCGCCGCAGAGACCGAAGCCGATCAAGCGCCCTGGGTCACAACCGCAGGGTCGCGCGTTCGGCTCGGCACCCATACCCATCAAGGACTTCGACGCCTGGTGGGACTCCGGGGTTACAACGACATAGAGGGCGGTGGCCGGGTTGGCAGCTGTGGAGTTGGCCACCGCGTACATCTCGCTGGTCCCGTCAATGCAGGGCGCGCAGGCGTCGATCGCATCCGCGCTCGTTCCTGGCGCGACGTCGGCCGGTGCCGAGGCTGGAATGGCGTCCGGCATCGCAATGAAGGCCGGGCTGTTGAAGTACCTCGGCCCGGCCGCACTGTTCGCCGGGGTGGCCCTGGCCGCCAAGGGGCTGTACGGGATCGGCGAGACGTGGGACGCCGTCACCGACACGATCCGAACCGGCACGGGAGCGCAAGGCGAGGCGCTCGACGGGCTCGTGCAGTCGGTCAAGAACGTCGGCGTCAAGGTCCCGGCAGAGTTCGGGAACATCGGGACGACCGTCGCGGACCTGAACACACGCCTCGGGCTGACCGGCCCCACGTTGGAGACAGTCGCGTCGCAGTATCTTGAGGCGGGGCGCATCCTCGGCGAGGACGTCGACATCGCCAAGACGACGGCCGCGTTCTCAGCGTTCGGCATCGAGGGCGACAACGTCATCGGCGCCATGGACTCCCTGTTCCAGGTGTCGCAGGCCACCGGCGTCGGGATGAACGACCTGGCGGCGACGGTGCAGGCGAACGCGCCCGCGATGCAGAACCTTGGGTTCACGTTCGAGGAGACTGCGTCGCTGGCTGGCACGCTGGACAAGGCCGGGCTCAACTCGACGCAGACGTTCGCTGCGATGTCCAAGGGCATGGTCACGCTCGCGAAGGACGGCGAGGAGCCACAGGCCGCGTTCGCGCGAGTCACTGGCGAGATCGACGACATGATCAAGTCTGGTGACATCGCCGGTGCGATCGACCTGTCGGCGGGGATCTTCGGGACGCGCGGGGCGTCACAGTTCGTCGGCGCGGTCCAGGGCGGCACGCTGGCGCTCGACGACCTCGTAGGCGCGACGGGCGCCACGTCGGACACGATCCTTGGTGTCGGCCAGGACACGCAGGACTTCGCCGAGACGTGGCAGATCGTCAAGAACAACGCGAGCGCCGCGCTCGAGCCGCTGGGCTCCGCCGTGTTCGCCGGCATCGGCGATGCTCTCAAGTCGTCGATGCCGTACTTGGCGAGCTTTGCCGGATGGCTGACGGACAACCAGTGGGCGCTCGGTGTCGTCGTCGGGATCATCGGTGTCGCGCTCGTGGCCGGGTTCTACATGCTCGCCGCTTCCGTGTGGACGGCGACCGCGGCGATGCTCGCAAACCCGATCACCTGGATCGTCCTGGGCATCATTGCCCTGATAGCCGGCCTGGTCCTGCTGATCTCGAACTGGGACACAGTCGTCGCGTGGCTCAAGGATGTGTGGGGTTCGATCGTCGGGTGGCTCGCCGGAGTGTGGGACTCGATCTCTTCGGGCGCTGCTGCCGGATGGAACGCGGTCGTCGACTGGATCAAGGGCGCAGCGCAACGGGTCCTCGACATCTTCCTGAACTGGACGCTCGCCGGCATCATCATTAAGCACTGGGACTCGATCAAGGACGGCGCGGTCACCGGGTTCAACGCGGTCGTCGACTTCGTCGGCGGGTTTCCTGGTCGCATCGTCTCCGCGCTCGGGGACCTTGGGTCGATGCTGCTCGGCGCCGGCAAGGACATCCTCGCCGGGTTCCTCGCTGGTCTCGTCGAGGGGTTCGACAACGTCAAGGACTTCGTGGGCGGCATCGGATCGTGGATCGCTGACCACAAGGGCCCGAAGGCTTACGACCTGGCCCTGTTGCAGCCTAACGCTGGTTGGATCATGGACGGTCTGCGCACCGGGCTCGAGAACGAGATCCCCGCGTTGCAGACGACGCTCAACCGTGTGACCGGGGCAATGAGCGTCGGCGGGAACCTGTCTGCTCGCGCTGCCGGGGCGCT
>JBBQAL010000086.1:0-12669 GCA_038316135.1 Candidatus Nanopelagicales bacterium
CACCGCGCCATCGATCCCCCAGTGACCGGAGTTGTGCGGCCGCATCGCGAGCTCGTTGACGAGCACTCCGTCGGGGGTGTCGAAGAGCTCAACGGCCATGACCCCGACGACATCAAGCTCGCCGGCAATCCGCAACGCAGCTTCCTGGGCGGCAACCGCGTGAGCGTCTTCCAGCCCTGGTGCTGGGGCGTACACCTCATGACAGATCCCGTCGCGTTGCACGGTTTCGACCACGGGATAAGCCACCGCCTGACCACTCGGGCTCCTGGCCACCATCGCTGAGAGTTCCCGGGTGTAGGGCACGAGCTCTTCGGCGATGAATCCCGGCACCTGGTCGTGCGACAGCACCTCGGCTGCTTCGTGCTCGTTGTTGACCACCCAGACGCCCTTGCCGTCGTACCCACCACGAGTGGCTTTGAGCACGAGTGGAAAGGAGACGAGTTCGGCGAAGGAGCGGACATCTTCGGTTGAGGACACCCGACGCCACAAGGGAAGCGGCGTCCCCATCAGTGCCAGCCGCTCGCGCATCAAACCCTTGTCCTGGGCGAAGACCAGCGCCTCCGGGCCGGGTCGCACAGGCACACCGTCGGCAGCCAGCGCCTTCAGGTGGTCGGTCGGGACATGCTCGTGGTCGAAGGTGATGACAGCGCAGCCGCCGGCAAAATTGCGCAGCGTGCCGAGGTCGCGGTAGTCGCCGATCACCGTGTCGGGGATCACCTGGGCCGCGCTGTCCGATGGCGAGTCAGCCAGCAGGCGTAGCCGCACGCCCAGAGCAACAGCCGGCTGCTGCATCATCCGGGCGAGCTGACCTCCGCCCACCACCCCGACGACAGGGAAGTCAGCCGGGCCAGCCGACTCTGAAGTGTCAGCTGGCGAGGCTGCAAGCGTGGCGTCAGTCACCTGACGACCCTACCGATGGGTCGACGACACGCAGCACGTCGAGGCCGAGGTCGAGCACCGGAGCTGAGTGAGTCAACGCCCCTACAGCTAAGAAGTCGACTCCGGTACCCGCGACTGCAGATGCATTCTCCAGCGTCAGCCCGCCGGAAGCCTCGAACTGCACAGATCGGGCTGACGCGCGGCCAAGGGCGACACACTCACGCATCTGGTCGATCGTCATGTTGTCGAGAAGGATCAGGTCGGCGCCCGCCGCGATGGCCTCACTGACCTGATCGGCTTGGTCACACTCCACCTCGAGCGCGACTGCCGGCGCGTAGCCCCGCACCGCTGCGATGGCAGCACTCACGCTGCCGGCTGCTGCCACGTGGTTGTCCTTGATGAGTGCAGCATCCCCGAGTCCCATTCGATGGTTGACTCCGCCACCACAGCGCACCGCGTACTTGTCGAGCACCCTGAGGCCAGGGATGGTCTTGCGAGTGTCACGGACGTGGGCCGGTGCGACCTTGGCCGACCATGCCGCAGTGACCGTTGCCACCCCAGACAGGTGACCCAGAAAATTCAACGCAGTGCGTTCGGCGGTCAGCAGGCCACGGGTCGGCGCATCCAGCTCAAGGGCGACGTCACCAACCTTCAGGACGCTGCCATCGTTCCGGTGCTGAAGAAGGTGCCACTGCTCTGCACCCATAACGAGATCAAAAGCGACGAGCGCTAGAGGAAGCCCCGCGAGGACTCCGCCCCTGCGAGCAGCTATAGCAGCCACCACGCGCTGGTCGACCGGAACGGTTGCCATCGTCGTGACGTCCGGGCCGTAGGCGAGGTCCTCGTTCAACGCAGCGGTCACCCAGTTGACCACGTCACCGACCCCCAAGCCGGCACTCTCGATCAACTCAACCGTCGCTGGGCTCAGCTCTTGGTAGCTCACCGTCCCTCACCGCCCACCGGCTCATACGAAGTGGTCACCGCTGAGCCATCCCAACGCTGCACGATGCGCTTGCGCCATTCATCGCGCGGCTCGGAGAAATCGAGCCTCCGATGGCTACCTCGACTCTCCTCGCGATGTTGTGCAGCGTGCACGATCAACTCTGAGACGGCCAAGAGGTTGGTGGCTTCGACCTCAGCAAGGGAACTGAGCGGGGTCGACGAGCCCTGCGCACGCACATGATCAGACGCTGCTTTCAGACCGGCACCGTCGCGCAATGGACCTACCCATCGACTCATAGCCAACGCCACATCGGTACGGACATCTGCATCGACAACCGCAAGCGTGGCCGCCCCCAAAACTGGCTGCCCACCTTCGGGGAGGTTCTTGGCCAGCGACTCGGCCACCATATGGCCGGCCACCAAGCCCTCGGTCACACCGTTGGAAGCGAGCCGGTTCGCACCATGCACCCCGGTGGCGGCCACCTCGCCGACTGCGAAGAGACCAGGCACCGACGTAACACCGTCGAGCCGAGCGCGCACGCCACCGCAGGCGAAGTGCGCGGCCGGGGCGACTGGGATCGGCTCGGTGACCGGGTCGATCCCTGCTGCCCGGCAGCGCGCCACGATGGTCGGGAAGCGATCGACCATCGCCGAACCGATCGACGTGGCATCGAGGAATACATGGTCGCCGATTCCCCCCGGAGCCTCACGAAGCCGGAGCGCAATGGCGGTGGCGACGACATCACGCGGAGCGAGATCTCCGAGCGGGTGGACCCCGCTCATCACCGAGCGGCCAGCGCCGTCTACCAAGGTTGCGCCCTCGCCACGCACAGCTTCGGAGACCAACAGCTGCTGCCCACGCGACTGCGGCTGCCAGAAAGCAGTCGGGTGAAACTGCACGAACTCAACGTCGGCCACGGCCGCTCCAGCCCGCCAAGCCAGCGCGAGCCCGTCACCCGTCGACTCGGCCGGATTGGTGGTGACCGCATAGGCCTGGCCGAGACCGCCCGTCGCGACAACGACCGCGGAGGAATGGACCAGAGCGACGTCTTCGATTCTGCCGGCGTCGTCGACGTGCGCGACCAGCACACCCGCAACGCACCCCCGCTCGTCGTGCAGTACGTCGAGGGCGATGCTGCGTTCCCGCACCGTTACGCCGGCAGCCAGCAACGAGCCGTCCAAGGTGCGTTGGACTTCGGCGCCGGTGGCGTCGCCTCCGGCGTGCACGATCCGGCTTCGGTGATGGCCGCCTTCGCGCGCGAGAGCAAGGCGACCGCCGAGGTCGCGGTCGAACTCGGCACCGAGGTCGATCAAGGCCTGAACCGCCTCTGGCGCCTGCCTCACCAACTGTTCGACCACTGAACGGTCAGAAAGCCCGGCTCCGGCCGTCAGGGTGTCGGCGATGTGCTCTTCCCACGAGTCGTCGGTGGCATCGAGCACCGCAGCCAGGCCACCCTGGGCCCACGTCGTCGAGCCAGCGCCAAGACCAGACTTGGTGATCACCAGGACCCCGCGTCCAGCCCGAGCCGCGCCCAGGGCTGCCGTGGCACCAGCCGCGCCAGAACCGATCACGACGACCTCAGCGCTCGACTCGAGGGTGGGGCTGGCGGGGAGGCGCGGGAAGGGCGCGGCCGCCACGTGCTGCTGATTCACGCCGGAACCGGCGCTCCGCCGAGCTCGACCATTCGCTCAACAGCACGGCGGGCGCGCACTGCGATGTCGGGGTCAACGGTGACCTCGAAGACGTTCTCGCGTAGTGACCGCAACAGCTTCTCCGGGGTAATCATCTTCATGTAACGACAGGCGGCGTCGGGATTGACCGCTTGGAAGTCGGCCACGGGGTTGGCCTTTCGCAGTTGGTGCAGCATTCCGGTCTCGGTTGCCACCAGCACGGTGCTCGAGCCCAGTTGTTTGGCCTTGGTGAGCATGCCCCCCGTCGACAGGATGTGGGTGCGGTCTGCTGGAACTACTCCCTCACCGGCCAGGTAGAGCGCTGAGGTCGCGCACCCACACTCGGGGTGAATCAGCAGCTCAGCATCTGGTTGCTCATGGATGCGTCGCGCGAGGTCATCGCCACTGATCGCAGCATGCACGTGGCACTCGCCCATCCAGATGTGCATGTTTGCGCGGCCGGTCTCACGCTGCACGTGTGCGCCGAGGAACTGATCGGGAAGGAAGAGAATCTCGCGGTCGGCAGGGATGGAGTTCACCACGTCGACCGCATTCGAGGACGTGCAGCAGATGTCGGTCTCGGCCTTCACCGCAGCTGAGGTGTTCACGTACGAAACGACTGCAGCGCCAGGGTGTTCGGACTTCCATTCACGAAGTTGATCAGCAGTGATGGTGTCGGCGAGCGAACAGCCGGCGTTGGCGTCGGGAATCAACACAGTCCGGTCAGGCGCGAGCAACTTCGCCGACTCAGCCATGAAGTGAACGCCGCAAAGCACGATCGTCGACGCAGTACTGGCAGCCGCGAGGCGGGCCAACTGCAGCGAATCGCCCACGTGATGGGCGACTTCCTGGATCTCCGGAACTTGGTAATTGTGGGCCAGGATGAGTGCGTCCCGCTCGAAAGCAAGACGGCGCACCTCTTCGGCGTAGGCAGGGTCGACCACGAACATGCCAGCCACACCTCCGTCGCGTTGGGACGGTCTTGTCAGGACCGTCACGAGGCCCCAGTCTCGGTCCGGGCCCTGGTACCGTGGCACTGAACTAGGTTATTGACTGTTAGTCCATAACCTTGAGAAACCACGCTACCACGCGCCATGGAGGTCCGGCATTGTCGACCAGCACACGCCGCCCGCACGACGACATTCGCCAGGGGGCGACCAAACCCCAGCCGGTCGACCACGAAGTCCTCGCAGTCGTTCTGCAGGTGGCAGACGCCGCACTGCACGTTCTGCTCTGGCAGCACGACCGCGGGCCAGCTGCCGGATCCTGGGCACTACCTGGCGGCCCGCTGATGTCCGACGAGACTCTGGGTCAGTCGGTCGCCCGGCAGCTGGCCCAGAAGGTCGATGTCCGGCACCTGGCGCACCTGGAGCAGTTGGAGACTCGCAGCGACCTGGAGCGGGACCCGCGCGGTCGAGTGCTCGCAACGGCTTACCTCGGGCTCGTACCGGCCGACCAGCGATCGATCCTGCCGGCAGACACGCGTTGGCACCAGATCCATGCACTACCTGAAATGGCGTTCGACCACGCCTCGATCACCTCCAGCGGCATACGCCGCCTTAGAGCCAAGCTCAGCTACACAAACTTGGGGTTCGCTCTGGCGCCGACTGTCTTCACCGCCTCCGAGCTTCAGGCGGTCTACCAAGCCGCTCTGGGACACGAGGTTTCAGCCACCAATCTCAAACGAATCCTGGTGCGCCGCGAGCAGATCGCCGAAACCGGTACACACGTCTCTCCCGGTCGCTCGGGCGGACGCCCCGCGGCCGAGTACCGCTTCCGGAAGCGACACATCGAGGTAACCGACCAGTTCGCTGTGCTCCGCCCCCCCGAACTACCCCGTACTCTCTCCGGGTGATGACGACCTCAGGGGTGGGAGCGAGCGACTATGCGCGCGCTCTCGCGCGGCGGCTGCGCAGAGGGGCTGGTGAGCTCTCGCGGTTCGGTGTCGTCGGCATCGGCGCCTTCGTCATCGATGTCGGGCTCTTCAACTTGCTGGTGCACGTCGGAGACCCCGGCCCTTTGGCCGACAAGCCGCTCACTGCCAAGACGGTCTCAACCGTGGTGGCGACCATTTTCGCGTATCAGATCAACCGAGAGTGGACGTGGAAGGACCGAGAGCGTCGAGGCTTCTGGCGCGAGTACTCGCTCTACTTCCTGCTCAACGCCATAGGTCTGGTCATCACATTGCTGCCCCTCGCTGCGTCGCGCTACATCCTTGGCCTCGACTCAGCCATCTCGGACAACATCTCGGCCAACCTGATTGGAGTCGGCCTTGGGACGATCTTCCGCTTTTGGTCCTATCGCCGATGGGTTTTCCCTGCCATTGATGAAGAACCGAAAGTGGGCGGGTCGACGACTCACCAAGGCGAGTCTTCCACCGACTGACACTGCCGCGTCCTGCGCAGCAGCAAGACCTAGCCCAGTACCACCGACACCGCTGACGTCTCGCTCGAACACATCAGCAGCAATGGCGTCGGGGATGCCTGGACCTTCATCCACAACGTCGATCCAGGTGGTGCCGTTGGGCCGGCGCGCTTCAACTGTCGTCGCCCCGCTGCCGTGCAGGAGGCTGTTCTCGATCAACGCTGCCAGCACCTGACCAACCGGTCCTGGATCCACATCGGTGGCTCCGGGCACGTCGATCCGTGTCCGGATGCTGCGCGCAGCTGCATCGAATGCCGGCCTCCACTCCTGCAGCTGCTGATCGATGACGTGACGAAGCGGCTCCTTGGGTCGCTTCGCCACTGGCGATCTCCGGTCCAGCAGCAGCTCGTCGACGACACCAGCCAACCGCTCGACCTGGTCGAGGGCCGACTGCGCCTCCGCCCTGACCTCGTCGTCGTCGGGCCAGGCAGCGAGCTCCTCCAGGCGCAGCGACAACGCCGTGAGAGGGGTCTTGAGCTGGTGCGACGCGTCCATCGTCATCCTTCGTTCCTCGGCCAGCAGCGCCGCTATACGTAAGACAGATGCGTCCATCGAGTCAGCCAGCCGGTCGAGCTCGACGATGCCGTAACGCTTGTCGGAGGGCCGGAGGTCACCCGAGCCCAGCCGCTCAGCGTGCGCTGCCAGCTCTTCAATCGGTGCGGTGAGCCTTCGTGAGGTACGTAGGGCAAGGACCGTCGCGGTCACCGACAAGACCAGACCGATCCCCACAATGGTGACGCTGGCATTCAGGTGGTTGTTCTGAAGCGTGCCGGTGGCGTCGATGAGTCGCAGCATTCCTACGCCGTCAATGCCTTCTTGCGCAGTAGGGCCGCTGGTCTCGTCGCTCCCGACCACCATCTCGGTGCCGGCGACCGTCACGAGCTCAATCCGATGTCCAGCGGGCAACACAGCTTCAAGGTCCTCAGATGTCAGCACCTGACCGTCGTGAAACTGCGCGTGGAGTTCCATCGCCACGTCATCGGCCCGTGTATCCACCTGTCGCTGAGAACTCGCAGCCGTCCCGACCCAATCGCCCCAGAACATCGCTGCGGTCATCAGCGCGATCATCGTGATGCTGACCCCGGCTGTCGTCTGCAGGATCCTGCGGCGCACGGTCACTGGTCCTCGAAGCGAAAACCGACACCGCGGATGGTGGCGATGTACCGAGCCGACGACACGCCATCGCCGAGGGCCCGGCGCAGCCAGGACACATGCATGTCAACAGTCTTTGTCGAGCCAATCCAGGAGGTTTGCCACACCTGACGCATGAGCTCATCGCGGCTTACGACATCACCCCTACGCCGCATCAGGAACACCAACAGATCGAACTGGCGCTGCGCGAGCTGCACCTCACGGTCTCCCTGCCAAACCCGCCTTGCCCCGAGGTCGACGACCAGATCCTGTCCAAGGAGCGTTTCGGACGTCGCCTGCCCACGGCGCAGCAGCGCGCGGATCCGAGCCATCAGCTCTGCAGTGCGGAACGGTTTGGCGACGTAGTCGTCGGCTCCCGCATCCAACCCGACGACGGCATCGATTTCTGACGCTCGGGCAGTGAGGACCAAGACCGGCACCGGCGAACCTTCGGCCCGCAGGGTCCTACAGACGTCGAGGCCGTCCATGCCGGGCAGTCCGAGGTCCAGAAGGAGCAGGTCGCTGCCCCTGGCGCCGCGAAGCGCGTCAACGCCGTTCGCCGCGACCTGGACGTCGTAGCCCTGCCGCCTCAGCGCCCGAGAGAGGGGCACGCTGATCGCGGCATCGTCTTCGGCCAGCAGGACGACAGTCACGGGGAAACCGTAGGCGTTGAGTGGTCCAGGTCCATGGCTGCTAGTCGCCTTCCTGTCGACGCCGCAGGTCGTCCTCCTCGTGCAGCCGAAAGATCTCACGCTGGATCAACTCAACGTCGGGGACCGCAGCGATGAGCAGGCGTCCTGTTTCACCGGCGGACTCGACGATGAGGTCGCCGCACCCGAGCATCCGATCGATCACCCCATAGCTGAAGTGGACGTCGTTAACGCGAGCAAGCGGCATGTCGCGCCCTTGCCGCGCGATGATTCCCGAACGGATGATCACCCGCCGATTGGTGATGACGTACTGCGACGTTGCCCACTGGATCACCGGTTTGACGACCCACACCACGAGGGCCACCAGAGCAGCACCCAACAGGACCCACCATGCCCAGTCCCATCCGTTCGGGACATTGGCAGCGAGGAAAGAGGTGGCGAACACCAGCAGGACCAGCGCCACAGCGGGAAAGAACAGGATGCGCCAGTGGGGACGCATGTCGTAGACCACAGTCTCACCGGCGGTCAACAACTTCGCGGGATATGCCATGGGGCCATGGTGGCAGAGCCGGGCGGTGAAGACAGCAAGTTGGGGCGACATCACCCCCGCCGGGTCAGTCGGCTGCTTGGCGCAGATGAACAACGTCGGCGGCAGCGACAACGTGCTCGCGCCCTTCCGCCACGACAACGAGACCACCCCTGGTATCGATCCGCGTTGCCCTGCCGAGCAGCTGACTGCCGTCCGGCAGATTCAGCTGCACGTCCTGACCCAACGTGCTGGAGTACCGGGTGTACGTGGAGGCAAGGCGGCGATCGTCGGCCTCCCAGCGGCCGTACCAGTATTCCCACGCCGTAAGAACGTCGACCACCAGGGCAGCGCGGTCCACCCGGCCGCCTTCCAGCCGGAGCGAGGTCGCGGTGTCAACCGGTAGCTCGTCCGCCTCCTGATCAACGTTGATTCCCCAACCAGCGACCACCGTGTTGCCAACAGGGGTCGGGACCACCTCGCACAGCACGCCGGCGATCTTGCGCTGGCCCACCAAAACATCATTAGGCCATTTGACGGTTGCCGACACCCCGAACTTCTCGAGTGCATCGACGACCGCCAAGGCGGTGAGCAACGGGACCCATCCCCAACGGGCAGGCTCGGCAGTTGGCCGGACGAGGACGCTGAGCATGACCGACGAGTACTGCGGCGCTGACCACCGGCGGTCGCGCCGGCCGCGACCGGCCGTCTGCTCCTCAACAACGAGCACGACCCCGCTCGCTGCCCCAGTCCTGGCCGACTGAGCGAGGGTGACGTTGCTCGACTCCAGCGCGTCGGCGACCTCCAACGAGGTCCACAACCGTCCAGGACTGACCACCTGCCGTTGCAGCTCGGCTCCATCAAGGGCGGTCCGCTCGGCATGGTGCGGCGCTTTGTGGTCGGACACCCGGACACCGTACTGACCCTGGCGCCGCTGCTGAGCGCGAGCGGGGCATGACGAAGGTCCGATCAGTGCGGTTGACCGGACTCCAGAGCCGCCAATGCCATCAGGGCGCGTAGCGACAGTTCGTAGTCAGCCATCGGCGCACTCATCGCGTCCCCGATGATCTCCAGCAACCACCCATCACCATTGAGGTCTGTGACTCCGGCCATCAACAAGGTGGTCGCCCCGATGCCGTCGAGCATCGCGAGCTCGGCCGGGTCGGTGTCAGGGTCTCCGGCGTGAAGGGCAACGACATGGCCGGCGAGCGCGTACGCCGTTTGTGGGTAATCGACCAGTCGATACTCATTGCCGACATCAGAGGTCAACTCTTCGCCGGGGCGCGAAGGGTCCCGGTGGATGGCGTGCCGCACCGTGCGAACCACGCCTTGGTCGTGGTCGGCGCGCGAGATCCACCAGCCCAACGGATGACACTGCTCGGCAACTTCCTCGGCCACCAAGATCAATCGATCCTCAACTCCGCGATCACGAGCGTCGTCGAGAGCCGACATTCCGCCTCGCAGCATTCGTGCTGTGTCCGAAAGGTCGCGACCGCGGAACATCCGACGCTCACCAGCTGCGATCGGTGTCTGGGCAGCCTGGTGGGCCGCCACACCTGCCGGCAATCCACGGCCGGCGATGATGGGCACCGTCGCCCGGCTGCGCTTGGCGCGGTACTGCGCGGCGTCAGCCAGACGGAAGAGCCTTCCTGCAGTCTCGATCTCGCCAACGTCATCATCGGTCGACGCCACGCCGCACGACACACCCTCGAGCGGCGATCGCAGGACGAGTCGGCAAAGCTCATGGGCCGCCTCGACCACCTGGTCAGCCGAGACGTCTGGCGCAACGATGCAGAACTCATCACCACCGAGTCGAGCCGCAAGAGCGCCGGGGAGGGCGGAGGCGGCTGCGCTGAGCATGCCGGCAAACCGGATCAGCGCCCGGTCTCCGGCGTCATGGCCCTGCTCGTCGTTGATCCTCTTGAGACCGTTGAGGTCGCACACGACCAGGCTCACGGGCGTCTGCTCCGCACGGTGCCGACTGAGCACGATGTCGAGGGCCTCGTCGACTGCCCGACGGTTACCGATGCCCGTCAGCGGGTCGGTGTGTGCCATTTGGTCGACGTGATCAAGGTGGTCAGCTGTCGCGAGCGCTGCACCGATCTGCGCGGCCACCACGAGTGCGAGGTCAATGTCGGCATCGTCGTAGCACGGCTGGTCAGCGGTTCGTGACAGGAATAGCTCTCCCCAGATGCGCCCGTCCATCGGGATGGGCGCACCGACGCTGCAATGCTTGCCGAGCTCGCGGAGAAGCCCGATGTCCGCATCGTCGGGGTCGCCGTCATCGAGGTTCGAAGCCCAACCGGTCAGCTGGTCGGCGAGCACCCTCAGGTGAAGGTACGTATCAGCGGAGTAGATCTCGTCGTCGGGCTCGGGCACCTCGTTGGGTCCGAGCATCCCAGCATTGAGCAGAACGCGAACCTGCCCGAGGTCGGCGTCCCAGCGAGAGATAGAGACGGAAGCGGCGCCGAGGGCTTCGCGGGCTGACCCGGCCGCCTGTCTGAGCAGGTCGATCTCGCTGCCAGCCCAGGCCGCTCTGGCGATTTCGGCCAGCGCGCCGAGACGCGTCGCGACGTTCTCGCGACGCGCCGACTCCAGGCGTGGCTCATGGCCGACCGTCATCAATCCCTCCTCCATGGATCTATCGGCGCCAGCGGCCGCCACCCTTGAGGCGGTTTGGAGCTCAAGTTGATCATTTCGGCTCGGCTAAGGGCGGCTGAGAGCAGCAGCGACCAGCACGCGCAGCAGGGTGACGAGATCGCGCTCAGGGCCACTCAGGGCGTCGGTGTAGACCTCGACGAGCCATCGGTCACCGTACTCGTCCTTGCCACCAGCCCCCACCACGGCGACAGCTGCGAGGTCATCGAGGATCGCCAGCTCTGCGGCATCGGCGCCCGGCTCGTCGGCACGAACGGTGAACGCGCCGCCACGGAGCGCCTGCTCGGTCGAGGGGTAGTCCGCGATCACGTAGCGGGAGCCAATCTCAGTGGCGAGTTCTTCTTGGGTCAGACCAGGAAGCGCGCGGTAAATCGCGTACTCCAACGTCACGACTTCGTCCCCACCGGCCGGCATGTGTGAGAGCCACCAGCCAACAGCGTCCAGGTGATGGCAGACCAGGTCGGCGACCAGGCCGAGCCGAGTTCGCGCCGGTTGTTCAAGGGCGTCGTCCAGGGCGCGCAGCGCGGCATCCAGGAGCTGGAGGGGCTCAGGATGCTGCATGCCTCGGCGCACACGTCGCTCCTGAGACGGCACTGACGCCTCAGCGGCGAGGGACGTTGAGGCCTCAACCGGCAGTGGTCGGCCGGCCACGACCGGCCGTCGCGACCCGGTGCGCTTGGCCCGGTACTGGGCTGCATCTGCGAGCCGGAAGAGCCGCTTGTCGTGGTCAATCGACCCAATAGCATCGCCAGTGCTCGCCACCCCCACCGCCGCGCCGTGGGGCAGTTCACGCCAGACCCGGGCAGACAGTTCTTCGGCAAAGACCACAAGCTCATCGGGTTTGCGGCCAGCGATGACGACGGCGAACTCATCACCGCCCAGCCGCGCCACTATCGCTTCGGGTAGCAGTTGGTGCGCGACTTCGAAGAGGATCGAGGCCATGTCCCGCAGCACGCGATCACCGGCTTCATGGCCGTGCTGGTCGTTGACATCCTTCAACCCGTTGATGTCGCAGACGATGAGACCGACCGCGGTGCCTTGGGAACGGTGAGCCTGCATCGCTGGCTCGAACCACTCATCTACCGCAAGCCGGTTCGCCAGGCCGGTCAGCGGGTCGGTATGGGCAAGGGCCTCAGCCCGGCCCAGGTGTTCAGAGGTGGCAATCGCTGCGCCCACTTGCGCAGCAACGGCTACGGCGAAGTCGACGTCTTCTGGCCCGAACGAAGGCTGGTCAACCGAGCGGGTCACGAAGAGCTCGCCCCACACGCGTCCATCAAGTGGAATCGGTGCCACAACCGCGCTGCCCTTGCCGAGCCGACGCACAAGGTCACCGTACGACCCGGCGTCTCTGAAGTCCGACGTGAAAGCCTGTTGCTGTTCAAGCAGTGGGATGACCGGCGCGTACTCCGACACCACGTAGTACTCACCCTCTGGTTCGAGAACCTCTCCAGGGCCGAGGTCGCCGTCGTTGAGGACGCAGCGCAGTCGGGTGTGCTCTGGCTCCCAAATGCTCAGCGAGACCGAAACGCCGTCGAGGGCAGCCATGGCGGCCATGGCGACTCGGCGCAGCAGATCCTCACCTGCGGTGGTTGTTGCCACTCTGGCGACATCAGCAAGGCCCTTGAAACGTGTGCGGACGACCGACGACGCCGACGGCGCGTCAGATCCCCGAATCTCTCTGGTCTCGATGCTGTCCCCTCCCCCATTACCTGTCGGGGGTCCAACGACCGACCTTGAGCCGTGCGGGCCCAGATCAACGACAGATCACCGGGCGAGCAGTGGATGAAG
>JBBQAL010000041.1:0-23555 GCA_038316135.1 Candidatus Nanopelagicales bacterium
CAGCTCAGGCAACTCCGCCGGCACCGACCTCGACCACACCGTGCCCTATCCAGTCGGCCCCACCGAAGCGGCCAACCTCGCCGTCCTCTGCCGACGCCACCACCGCCTCAAACACACCGCAGGATGGACCGTCACCCTCGACCCCAACGGAGTCATGACCTGGACCACCCCCACCGGACGCCACTTCGACACCCACCCCTGGACCTACACCGACCCCGACCCACCACCCGAGACGTAACGACCACCGGCACCGAACACCTCACGCTCTGAAAGCGTTCAGTGTCGGAGGTCTGCCCTAGCGTTCGTTCCATACCGAGGAGGTAGAACGTGACCGGAAGCCCCCGGCCCACAGCCAAGAAGACCCGCCCCGACTACGCGTGCGCCGAATGTGGCTGGACGACCACCAAGTGGGTCGGCCGCTGCGGCGAGTGCCAGGCCTGGGGCACTGTCGATGAAACCGGCCCCAAAGCGCGCGGAGTGACTGCCGGACCGGTCAGTTCACCGGCTCGCCCCATTCTCGAAGTGGACGTGGATGCCGCTCGTAGCCGAAGCACCGGCGTCGACGAGCTCGACCGTGTTCTAGGGGGCGGGCTGATCGCCGGGGCTGTCGTTCTGTTGGCCGGCGAGCCCGGCGTCGGTAAGTCCACTCTGCTTCTCGACGTCGCTGCCAGGTCAGCTCGCGCCGGCGTCACGACGCTCTACGTCACAGGTGAGGAGTCGGCCGCTCAGGTGCGGCTTCGCGCCGACCGCATCAACGCCGTTCATGCCAACCTTTGGCTCGCCGCAGAAACTGACTTGGCCGCGGTACTGACGCAGATCGATGCGGTTGGCCCAGGGCTGCTCGTGCTCGACTCGGTTCAAACCGTTTCGACGCCGGAGATCGACGGCACGCCGGGCGGGGTCACTCAGGTACGAGAGGTGGCGACCACTCTCATCCGACTCGCCAAGGAACGGGCCATCGCGACGGTTCTCGTCGGACATGTCACCAAAGATGGCTCGGTCGCAGGGCCAAGGCTCCTCGAGCATTTGGTCGACGTCGTATTGACGTTCGAGGGCGACCAGCACAGCACGCTCCGCCTTGGTCGAGCCACCAAGAACAGATTTGGCCCCACTGACGAAGTGGGCTGCTTCGTGATGAGTGACCACGGGATCGACGGAGTCGCCGATCCCAGTGGCCTGTTCATCGGTCGGCATACATCGCCGGTTGCTGGCACCTGCGTCACGGTGACGCTCGAAGGACGACGGCCGCTCGTTGCTGAGGTCCAGGCGCTCGTCTCCCCGACCACTGCGAACAACCCTCGCCGCACCAGCGCGGGTATCGACTCCTCTCGGCTCGCGATGGTGGTGGCTGTTCTGACCCGGAGGGGACGAGTTCCCCTGGCAGCATCGGAGATATACGCGGCCACCGTTGGCGGGGTGCAACTACGTGAACCTGCATCCGACCTCGCCCTGACGATGGCGCTGGCGAGTGCCTGCATGGACCGCCCCCTTGCCCCCGATCTGGTCGCCTTCGGCGAGATCGGATTGGCCGGTGAGGTACGCACGGTCTCCGGCATCGAGCGCCGGCTCACCGAGGCCAGCAGGCTCGGGTTCCGCCGAGCAATTACCCCCCGATACGACGGCCCGGTACCGGACGGCATCACCATCTCGCCGGTGGCCGACATCCACGATGCGCTTGCGATCGCGCTGCAAGAGGTCACGCACGGCTAGACTCGGCGCCATTCAGGCCGCCTCCTGCGTGCCAGTGACCCGTGGTGTTCCACCGAGTTTGAGAGCGTGCCCGTGGCGACGAGCGACAAGGCGGCGGCGAGCGACGCCGACACCCAGCTGCTCGTCACCCTCGCAACGGTGGCTCCGGGCACGCAGCTTCGGGACGGGCTCGAGCGAATCCTGCGCGGACGTACCGGTGGGCTCTTCGTCCTCGGGTACGACAAGGACGTCGAGGCCCTGTGTAGCGGAGGCTTCACCCTGGACGTTGAGTTCTCAGCGACCCGCCTCCGCGAGCTCGCGAAGATGGATGGCGCCATCATCTTGGGGTCAGATGCCACCACGATCCAGCGCGCCGCCGTTCACCTGATGCCCGACCCCAGCATCAACTCCGACGAGATGGGCACCCGCCACCGGACGGCTGAGCGCGTGGCCAAGCAGACCGGTAACCCGGTGATCTCGGTGAGCCAGTCGATGAACATCATCGCCCTGTACGTGGCCGGGCGGCGCTACGTACTCGAAGACTCCGCCGCGATCCTCTCGCGCGCAAACCAGGCGCTTGCGACGCTGGAGCGCTACAAGATGCGGCTCGACGAGGTCTCCGGCACCTTGTCCGACCTTGAGATCGAAGACCTCGTCTCCGTGCGCGACGTCGCGGTCGTCGCCCAGCGACTCGAAATGGTGCTGCGGATCGCGCGGGAGATTGACGGATACGTGGTCGAGCTCGGCTCCGATGGTCGGCTGCTCTCCCTGCAACTCGTCGAGCTCATCGGCGGGGTCGACGTCGATCGTGAGTTGGTCGTTCGCGACTACCTGCCATCAGGGCGTCGCTCGCGAACGGCCGAACGCGCCCTCGCCGATCTAGACGCACTGAGCGATGTTGAGCTACTCGATCTCGCCCTCGTCGCCAAGGCCCTCGGGTACCCCGGGACAGCTGACGACCTGGATCTGACGCTCAGCCCCCGCGGATACCGCCTGTTGGCACGGGTTCCACGACTTCCCGCAACCGTCGTTGATCGACTTGTGGAGAACTTTGGTGGCCTGCAACGGCTGCTCGCCGCCAGCATCGACGACCTTCAGACCGTTGAAGGCGTTGGCGAAGCGCGCGCGAGAACCGTCCGTGAAGGCCTCTCACGGTTGGCCGAGTCAAGCATCCTGGAACGCTACGTCTGACGTGCGTACCAGTCTCAAGCAGTGCCCGACGTCTCCAGCCCAGCGAGGGCGCGTAGCGTCACCAACATGACCGGCGCCCGGTCCTCAGGGCGCCGCAACACTCGGGTCACATACGCCGGAAGTCCGGGGGGGGCCGCGCCCTCCTCCACAACAAGCTCGTCGTCGCTAACGACGGCGATCACCCGGTCGACAGCGACGCCATAGCTACCACCGTCCAACGGGTTGAGCACCAAAACATCGCCCTCTTCGCCGGGATAGGCATCTGAGCGAAGGTCGATCACGGGCAGGGGGTCATTCCGCAACTCGATCATGCCGCTCACTGGAGCCCGCGTACCCGGCAGTGGCTCAATACCGACAGCCCTGACCACCTCGCGCACTTCCTCAAGCTCGCACGCAAGGTCACGGCCGTTCATGCGGAACGTGATGTAGCCGCTCACTAGCGTCTCCGTCCATCGTCGTGAAAGGCCGCGCCTGCACCAACCGCTGGTTCAGGGTCGGATTGCAGCGAAACGGCCAACTGACGACATAGGTCTACCAAATCCGAGACCGCCCGACCATCAAGCAGTTCCAAAAGAGTCTCAGAAGATGCTTTGGGCAGGGTGTCAGCCGCAGAGGCAAACGAAAGGGCGGCTCCACCTGGATCACCGACGCGGGAAAGGGTCGTGGCAAGCAGAAAGTGCGCATGAGCAGCTGCTGGATCGAGGAAAACGGCCTTGCGGAGCGCCGCGATCGCTCCATCGTCGTCGCCTTGGTTGCTGAGCGCCCTTCCCTCGACGATGTATCCCTCGACGAGAAGTGGGTGAGCCGCCGTTGCTCGTTCGGCCAACGAAGCCGCCTCGGCGTAGTTTCCTGCACTGAGCGCGGCCCGAGCCTTGATCAGGTCTTCGAGCGGGGACGCAACCGGCGTCACTGCGGAAGGAACCGGAGACGCCGGGGTTGGGACTCTCCTGGGGCGCAGACTGGGGACACGAAGGACGTCACGCATCACCCGCCGCGGCTGCGGTGGAGCGGGAGGCGCCGCAGCTGGTCGACCCACGGATGGGCGACGTCCGTTCTGCGGGATCACATCCTTCCGGTAGACGAACGCCTCACCGACTGGCAGCAGACTGAAGTCTTCGGAAATCTGCCACAACGTCTCTGCGTGTCCCAGAAGGAGGTAACCGCCAACGGTCAACAACCGATGGAAACTCCTGACCAATCGGGCAGTCGTCTCCCGCCCGAAGTAGATGGTGACGTTCCGGCAGACAACCAGGTCGACCTCGCCGGTGCCGAAGGGCGGCTCATCGGTGACTAAGTTCTGCAGCCGAAACTCCACGAGATCCCGCACCGGCTGAGCGACCGAGTAGCTTCCGTCCGAGTGGGCGTCGAACCAGCGCTCGACGGCCCCCGGTTCAGCAAGCTGAATAGTTCGCCCCGAATACACGCCTGCGCGGGCAACGTCGAGCGCAGCCGCAGACACGTCGGTCCCGATGATGCGAACCGGAAATGGACCGGTCTCCTCGAACAGCTGCACCAGCAGCATCGCGAGCGTGTAAGGCTCCTCACCCGTTGAGCAACCGGCCGACCAAATGGTCAGTGGACGCCCTGTGCTGCGGCTGCGCCGCAACAGGTCAGGCAGAACGTCGCGCCGGAGCGCATCGATCTGCGGCAAGTTCCGAAAGAAGTGCGTCTCCTGGATGGTGACAGCGTCAAGCAGCTGTTGTCGCTCCCCGGCTCCGCTGAGCGACTCGACAAACGCCAGATAGGACCCGGTCGACGCCTGTCCCGTCTTGCTCATCCGCTCGTGCAGGATCGCGCTGATCGCGCCGCGCCTGCTGATGTCGAAGACCAGCCCGGCCATCCGAACCAACGATTCGGTGACGACGTCATATTCGGCATCGGAGAGGGAATGGGACGTCATGACCCCACCTCCAGGATCTCGTCAACCGCGTACTGCACAGCCGTCACGATGGCCTGGCCGATAGCCGGTAGTGGAAGCTCGAGGTCCACGGCGTCCACCTCCTGCGCCGCTGCGGGCATGCCCCAGACAACGCTGGTCGACTCGTCCTGACCAATGGTGAACGCGCCGATGTCGCGAAGGACCTTCAGCCCGGCAGCACCATCGCGTCCCATGCCGGTGAGGATGGCGGCGACGGCGTACTGACCCGAGACCTGGGCAACCGATCGGAACGTGACGTCGACGCCCGGGACGTGGTACTGCCCGGGTGGCGGATCGGTGAGGCCCACTCGAAACCCGGGACGCACGACCAAGTTTTGGTTCGCGGGCGCCAGGTAGACCTGGCCCGGCTGCAGCCGCTCACCATCAACAGCGACCACGACCGGAATGGCGCAGACGCCATCAAGCCAACGTCCGAGTCCTTCGACAAAGCCTTCGGCCATGTGCTGGATCACCAGCACGGCCGCGGGCAGGTCAGCTGGGAGTTCAGCGAGGATCGTGGCGAGCGCTGGAGGACCACCGGTCGACGCACCAATCGCCACGACCAGAGGGCCATGGCGTGGTGGCATAGGACGCGGCCGCTTGGCTACCTGACGGCGAATCCGTTCCTGCGCGAGACCGGGGACTGATCCACCGCCGACCCGATCGTCAGTGTGGGCTGCTGCCTCATCGGCCGCAGCCATTTCTTCGCGTCGATCGACCGGGGGTAGGGGCGATTGGGATGCCGGGCCGCGCACACCCCTTCCACGCAACCGGCCGCGCGGGTGGGTGATCACGCGAACCCTGCTGGCGATCTTGAGGTGTCGCATCACCACGTGCGCGTACTCGGCTGATCCTGGCGCAACGTCGAGCGGGCCAACCACGTCGACGGCACCGGCCGCGATGGCAGCCTCCGGATGCTCGGCGGCCGGTCCAATCACGACAATGGGGGTGGCCCTGTTGGCCATGATGCGCTCGATGGCTTCGAGCCCACCTGACCAGAGGTCGAGGTCAAGAAGGACCGCTGCCGGCCGGGCCGCAACCACTAGCTCTTCGGCGGCTACCGGCTCTTGGGCGCCTCCACAGACGATCAGGCCCGGCTGGTTGAGTAGCTTCTCGAGAACCTTGATCCGCGTCTTGGTGCCAGCGACGATCGCCACCAGGACCGGGGCGCCTCTGGGCGCGCTCACGGGTCCCCGATCGTGGGTCTCGTGCGACGCCGGCACCGGTCCTCCTGCCACGGCGCGCTTCTGGTGTCAGCACCGTCTCGTAGTCAGGAGTGTCGTCCGAAAACCGCCCAACCTTGAGCCAGCGCCGGGGATGCCAACCCCACTACTCCAGCGTGAAGACGGCTGGCTCGCTGAACTTCTCGAGGTTTCGAGCAACGACCTGGTAAGCCCCGGCCGATGCCGCCTCCTGGGGGGTCGGGCAGCCGGGGGCCGACTGAACTTTGGGCCAGTTGACGGTTTGCACAAATCGGTCGCCAGGGTCGAGATTCTTAGGATCGACATCGCCCCCAGGGCTGCAGTCGTCTGACGACCACACCTGGGTCCCACCGGAGGTGACCCGAAGCTCGTTGGCAGCCTGACCGACGTCACGGCTGCACCCATCCTTGGACACGTTCTCAAGGGTGAAGGTGAACGAGGGCTGCCGGTCGGCAGCATAGGTCTCGGCATCGGTGCTAACGGTGACGTCGATGGCCGAGTCTTCGCACGGAGGCAGAAGCTCAGCCTTCGTCGGCTTCGTCTTCGACGGCTTCGGGGTGGCCGACCCCGTGTCGCTGGGAGTGACGGACACCGTGGGGCTCGGCGTCGGATTGGCGTTCAACTGCTCGGTGTCGTCGCCTCCGCTGGGCCAAATCCACCACACGATGGCCACCACGACGAGTAGCGCCACGAGCAAAAGCCCACGACGTATCCAGTAGACGCCGGGCGGCTGGTCGCCGACAGGTTGAAGAACCACGGGCCCACCCTAGTGAGAACCGCTCCGGATGCGAGGACGTTTGGCCATGCCACGATGGCATCGATGACCGATCTCGGAGCTGTGGAAGCGATTGCCAGCTGGTTCGACTCAGCTGCTCGGACCCTGCCCTGGCGCTCTGACCCCGACCCGTGGGGCGTTCTGGTCAGCGAAGTCATGCTGCAGCAGACGCCGGTGGCTCGAGTGCTTCCGGTCTACGCCGCGTGGATGCAACGCTGGCCGACTCCAACCGATCTCGCTTCGGACGCACCAGGGGATGCAATCAGGACATGGGGGCGACTCGGTTACCCAAGACGCGCTCTGCGCCTACATGCAGCCGCAGTCATGTGTCGAGACTCGTTTAGTGGATCTGTGCCCTCTGACATCGCCGATCTTCGTTTGCTCCCCGGCGTCGGCGAATACACCGCAGCCGCCGTCGCCGCATTCGCCTTCGGACAGCGGCAGGCGGTACTCGACACCAACGTCCGCCGGGTCCACGCCAGATGGCTGGACGGGTTCGAGTTCCCGGCCTCCAGTGCGGTGAGCTCCAACGAGCGACAACGTGCAATCGAACTGCTGCCCCAGGGACCGGCCATGGCAGCGCGAGCATCGATCGCGATCATGGAACTCGGCGCGCTCATCTGCACGGCGCGCTCGCCTAAGTGCGATGCGTGCCCTATCGCCAAGTGCTGCACCTGGCGGGCGAACGGCTACGCAGCTTGGGATGGACCGGCTCGACGCGGACAGCCCTACGCCGGCACTGACCGCCAATGCCGTGGGCGCCTACTCGCAGCACTACGCGAGGTCGACAACCCAGTGCCGAAGCACACGCTCGACGCTGCGTGGCCCGAGCCCGACCAGCGTGAACGCGCGCTACTCAGCCTGCTCGCCGACGGGCTGGTCGAAACCGGCCCGCACGGAACGTTTCGACTGCCCGCCTAGCGGCTACTCGTCAGCGGATACGGCGGGGCCAGCGTCACCGACATCGCCGGAGTCGACCGTCTCGACGGGAGGCAAGTCAGGGTGATCGGGAAGGTCGGGCAACTTCGCCATGGGTTCACTCTTGAACGTGAACGTGGCGTCCTCGCCCTCACCTTCGACCTCGACGACCACGATCGACCCAGGCTTGAGCTCGCCGAAGAGGATCTGCTCGGAGAGCTGGTCTTCGAGCTCACGCTGCATCGCCCTTCGCAAGGGTCGCGCCCCAAGGACCGGGTCGTAACCCTTCTTCGCGAGCAACAGCTTCGCCGGCGTCGTCAACTCGATCGCCATGTCCTTGTCCTTGAGACGGTCCTCGAGCTTGGCGGCCATGAGATCGACAATGCTGACGATCTCATCCTCGCTCAGCTGGTGGAAGACAATGATGTCGTCGATGCGGTTGAGGAACTCAGGACGGAAGTTCTGCTTGAGTTCTTGCTGAACCTTCGACTTCATCGCTTCGTATGCGGTGGTCTTGTCGTTGTCAGCGGCGAACCCAAGGTTGACGCCCTTGGACACGTCACGACTACCCAGGTTGGTCGTCATGATGATGACGGTGTTCTTGAAGTCGACCGTCCGACCCTGAGCGTCGGTCAGGCGTCCCTCCTCAAGCACCTGCAGCAACGAGTTGAAGATGTCCGGGTGGGCCTTCTCGACCTCGTCGAAGAGGACAACTGAGAATGGCTTGCGCCGAACCTTCTCGGTGAGCTGGCCACCCTCTTCGTAACCAACGTACCCAGGAGGCGAGCCGAAGAGCCGGGACGCGGTGTGCTTCTCGCTGAACTCGCTCATGTCGAGCGCGATGAGCGCATCTTCGTCGCCGAACAGGAACTCGGTGAGCGCCTTGGAGAGCTCGGTCTTCCCAACGCCGGACGGGCCGGCGAAGATGAATGAGCCGGCCGGACGCTTGGGGTCTTTGAGCCCAGCGCGGGTGCGGCGGATCGCCTTGGAGAGCGCCTTGATGGCCTGCTCTTGGCCGACGACCCGCTTGTGCAGCTCATCTTCCATCCGCATTAGGCGCTTGGCGTCGTCCTCGGAAAGGTCCGATACCGGGATACCGGTCATCAGGCCAACGACCTCGGCGATGAGCTTCTCGTCAACGTCGGGAAGGGTGTCCATCCCGCCGCTGCGCCACTCACGTTCACGCTGCGCGCGCTCGCCAAGTAGTTGCTTCTCTTGATCGCGCAGCGAAGCTGCCTTCTCGAAGTCTTGGGCGTCGATCGCGGATTCCTTGTCGCGACGAACATCGCCAATACGGTCGTCGTACTCACGAAGGTCCGGCGGAGCAGTCATCCGGCGGATCCGCAGCCGAGAACCGGCCTCGTCGATCAGGTCGATGGCCTTGTCAGGAAGCTGCCGGTCGGAGATGTAGCGGTCAGAGAGTCGCGCCGCAGCCTTGATGGCCTCGTCGGTGATATTGACGCGGTGGTGCGCTGCGTAGCGGTCGCGAAGCCCCTTCAAGATCTCGACCGTCATTTCGACGTCGGGTGCCTGAACCTGAATGGGTGCAAAACGGCGCTCGAGCGCGGCGTCCTTCTCGACGTACTTACGGTATTCGTCGAGCGTGGTGGCGCCGATGGTTTGCAACTCGCCGCGAGCGAGCATCGGCTTGAGGATGCTCGCTGCGTCAATCGCGCCCTCGGCCGCACCAGCACCGACCAGCGTGTGCATCTCATCGATGAACAAGATGATGTCGCCGCGAGTGCGGATCTCCTTGAGAACCTTCTTCAGGCGCTCTTCGAAGTCACCGCGGTAACGGCTTCCAGCAACCAACGCTCCGAGGTCAAGCGTGTACAGCTGCTTGTTCTCCAGAGTGTCAGGTACCTCGCCCTTGACGATGGCCTGTGCCAGACCTTCAACAACTGCGGTCTTGCCAACGCCTGGCTCACCGATGAGGACCGGGTTGTTCTTGGTGCGACGCGACAGCACTTGCATGACGCGCTCGATCTCTTTCTCACGTCCGATGACTGGATCGAGCTTGCTTTCGCGCGCGGCTTGGGTGAGGTTGCGACCGAACTGGTCGAGAACGAGTGACGATGACGGAGCATTCTCACCCTGGGGGCCGCCGGCCGTCGCCGGCTCTTTGCCCTGGTAGCCGGAGAGCAGCTGGATGACCTGCTGGCGGACGCGGTTGAGATCGGCTCCGAGCTTGACGAGCACCTGGGCTGCCACGCCCTCGCCCTCGCGGATCAGTCCGAGCAGGATGTGCTCAGTGCCGATGTAGTTGTGACCGAGCTGCAGAGCCTCGCGTAGCGAGAGTTCGAGAACCTTCTTGGCCCGCGGCGTGAACGGGATGTGCCCGGACGGGGCTTGCTGACCCTGGCCGATGATCTCTTCGACCTGCTGACGTACTGCCTCCAACGAGATGCCCAACGACTCCAACGCCTTGGCCGCCACACCCTCGCCCTCGTGGATCAGCCCGAGCAGGATGTGCTCAGTGCCGATGTAGTTGTGGTTGAGCATGCGGGCCTCTTCTTGAGCCAGCACAACCACCCGGCGGGCGCGGTCAGTGAACCTCTCGAACATCTTCGCGTCTCCTTCTGGGTGATCCGCGTACGGCGCGGGACGTTGCCCGCTACTGCAGTGCTTAGGCCTGCTCGCATGCTAACCCGGGAGAGCGAACCCTTCTCGTTCTCCACCGCCAGCAGACCCACTCACAACAGTGTTCTCCCTTGAACGTCGGCTGCTGACCTGGCGTTCCGTAGGGCGAAGGGGTCTTCCTACGCCATCAGCGAACGATTCACGCTCAGGTCACGCGTTGGAGACTTGTTCCCTCACCGGGCCGCCTCGAACTTCGCGGTCAGGTCAGCGGGAATCCGGCCCCGCTCGTTGACCGGTAACCCCTGCTCCCTGGCCCACGCCCTGATCTCGGCGCTCTTTCCACCTCCGGCGCTGCGAGGACGCCGCGCGCCGGTGCGCCCTGCCGCTTTGCGAGCATGCCCAACAAACGGAGCCACAGCGTTCCGCAGCCTGGCGGCATTGGCCGCCGACAGGTCGATCACATACGACGTGCCATCGACGGCGAAGGTGATCGTCTCATCGGCAGGCCCACCGTCGATGTCATCGATCAAAACGACCTGGATTTTCTGCGCCATTTGTGGCTCCTATTCCGCTGAATTTCTCGGTATTTGTCGGGAACAATCCAAAGAGTTCCCAGCCGACGATTGTTTATCATTTCACACCTGGAGGGTTCAGCCTTTACTCGGTCCGGTTGGGTGGCGCCGTGAAATCTCGCACAAGTCCCGGAAAACTCCTGAAAGAATGCACAGGTGGAAGAGAAATCGGGGCGACCTGCCCGCACCGTCGCCATTCGCTGGCACGACGGACCAAGAGGTGACCTGCGGCCACTTTTCGAGCTCGCGGAGGACTCTTCGGCAGCCATCGACGCCTCGATCGACGCAGGGCTCGTCCTGGTCGCCGAGATCGGAGGCCTGGCCGTCGGACACCTTCAGCTGACGCCTCTCAGCGAGCAGGAGACCGAGATCAAGAACATGGCCGTCAGCGAAGCATGGCAGGGGCGGGGGTTGGGTCGGGCTCTCGTCGAAGTGGCCATTAACCACGCGCACGAGACGGGCATGGTGCGCGTGGTCGTGGCAACTGCAGCTGCCGACGTCGGCAACCTTCGGTTCTACCAGCGTCAAGGCTTTCGGATATCTGCCGTTGAGCGCGACGCATTCACCGCCACCACCGGATACCCGGGGCCCATCTACATAGACGGCATCGAGCTACAGGACCGAGTTTGGCTCGATCGCCTTGTCTAGGAAGGCAGTGTCGCTCCCGCAACCCGAGTCCGCGTTGGCGCGCCCCCGCCACCTTGCGCCGCAGACAGGGAATAGGGTTTCCCCATGACATCGGTTCGCGTCGAGGCGCTTGATCCCACCGACCCGCGCAGCCAGGCGGCGATCAACCAGTTCCTCAACGAAATGGTCGAGCTCGTCGGAGCTGACGTCCTCGAGATCGACGTCGCTCAGGAGGCCCGTGATGACTCAGGGCGAAGCTTCTTCGTTGTCGCCCTCGACGACCGCGACAACGTCGTCGGCTGCGGCTCGCTGCGTCAGGTTGGGCCCAAGATTGGGCAGATTCGTCGCCTATGGGTGAACCCGGTGATGCGCGGCCGAAGCATCGGACGCCGCCTGCTCTCGGCCCTTGAGGGTGCCGGTGCCGTGGCAGGGTTCGACTTCATCCGCCTTGAGGTCTACGACGCCCTCTCCCAGGCCATCCTGCTCTTTGAGACGAGTGGCTACGTGCACGTCCAGCCGTTCGAAGAGTCACCACCGGATCTGCGGGCGTACCAAAAGCAGCTGGTCCCAGTGGCCCTCGAAGAGGACTAGCAACTCAAAGGACGAGCAGCATTCGAGCGTTGCCGAGGGTGTTCGGCTTGACCCGCTCCAGACCGAGGAACTCAGCGACACCTTCGTCATACGATTCCAACAGCTGCTCGAACACATCGTGGGAGACCGGAGCTCCGTCTATCTCGGCGAATCCATGCCGGCTGAAGAACTCGCGCTCAAAAGTGAGGCAGAAGACTCGGGCCACCCCCAGGTGACGCGCCTGCTGCAAGAGCCGACGGAGCAACAGGTCGCCGATTCCGCGTCCGCGATGGCTCTGGTCAACAGCGAGGGTGCGGACCTCAGCGAGGTCCTCCCAGAGCACGTGCAGGGCGCCGCAGCCGACGACAACGCCGTCGACCTCGGCGACGTAGAACTCCTGCACGTCTTCGAAGAGTGTCACTGTCGCCTTCGACAGCAGGATGCGGTCGGCGGCATAGGTGTCGACGAGGTGCCGGATCATCCGGACATCACCCGTGCGGGCCTCGCGGATCTCGACGGCTGCTGCGCTCACTCTGGCTTCACCAGGGGGAAGAGGATGGTGTCTCGGACGCCCAGGCCGGTCAGGGTCATGACCAGACGATCGATGCCCATCCCTTGACCGCCGGCGGGTGGCATGCCGTGTTCGAGCGCCCGCAGAAAGTCCTCATCGAGCTGCATCGCCTCGTCATCACCACGCTCGGCCCGAGCGGCTTGGGCGACGAAACGCTCGCGTTGGTCGATCGGATCGATCAACTCGGAGTAGCCCGTTCCCATTTCGGCCCCCCACCCGACGAGGTCCCACTTCTCGGTGAGGCGCGGATCGTCGCGGTGAACCCGGGTGAGCGGTGCGTTCTCTTTGGGGAAGTCCTTGTAGAAGACCGGCGTGGTTGTTTTGCTCTCGACGAGCTCGACGTAGAGCTCTTCGAGCAGCATGCCGACGGAGGCGTCCTGCGGCTCTTCGATCTCGAACCGCTCGCAGTAGGTGCGCAGCTCCTCTATCGCTGTGTCGAGTCCCACTTCTTCGCCAAGTGCGTCCGAGAGGGCGCCGATCATCGTCTTGACCGGCCAGTCGCCGGAGAGGTCGAACTCTTCGATGGAGCCGTCCTGCTGGGCTCGTCTTGCCACAGCCTCACCGAAGACGTCGATGGCCGCGTTCTGCACGAGCTGCTGCGTGAGCAAGCGCATGGTGTCGTAGTCGCCGTACGCCTCGTACATCTCAAGCATGGTGAACTCGGGGTTGTGCGAAGAGTCGGCACCCTCGTTGCGGAAGTTGCGATTGATCTCGAACACTCGGTCGACACCGCCAACCAGCAGGCGCTTGAGGTAGAGCTCAGGGGCGATACGTAGGTAAAGCGGCATGTCGTACGCATTGATGTGCGTAACGAACGGACGCGCGTTGGCACCACCGTGCATAACTTGCAGCATCGGCGTCTCCGCCTCGATGTACCCATTGCCCTGCAGCGTCTCGCGCAGTGATCGGACCACTCCCGAACGCAGGTAGACCATGTCGCGGGCTTCCTGGCGCACGATGAGATCGACGTAGCGCTGGCGCACCCGAGACTCCGGATCGGTCAGGCCTGCGTGCTTCTCCGGCAAGGGGTGGAGACACTTGCTGGTGACCTGGAAGTCGGATGCGAGGACGCTCAACTCGCCGCGCTTGGAGGTGATGACCTCGCCGGTGACGCCGACGTGGTCGCCAAGGTCGACATCGTTCTTCCAGCGGTCGAGCAGGTCTTGGCCACTGCCATCGAGGGTGAGCATTACCTGCAGGTCGGCAGCAGCGTCCCTGAGGGAGGCAAAGATGATCTTGCCGCTGACCCGGTTGAGCACGACGCGTCCGGCGACGCCGACCGTCTCGCCGGTGAAGGTATCCGGGTCTAGGTCGGCGAAACGAGCCCGTAGCGTCGTGGCGTCGGTGGTGCGCGGGTAGCCGAAGGCATAGGGGTCCTTGCCCTCGGCGCGCATGCGCACCAGCTTCTGGCGGCGGACCTGCTCTTGCTCAGAGCGGGCAGCAGCGTCCAAGGGGTCGGAGGTCATCCGGTCAGGGTATCGACCAGCCCCATGCCGCCCGAGTGCACACCTGGTTGTCGAAAATCAGTCTCGAGTGAGCTCCGCATTCGGCTACCGTCCGGCCATGGTCCGGTACGAATGGCGCGGGACGTTCCACAGCCACGAGGTAGAGGTGCTGCACGCCGAAGGGTTCATGCGCGAGCGGTCCTTCACTTGGGACTGGCTTGGTCAGGTCGACAGACACAGTCTTGGCTGGGTGTGCGCCCGCCAGAACGCTGCCCTGGTCGGCTGGGTCAATGTGGCGTGGGACGGCGGCGTCCACGCGTTCCTCCTTGACACCCTGGTGGCGAGCAGCCATCGGCGGCGGGGTATTGCCGTGCAACTCGTGGGGCACGCTGTCAACGCTGCGCGAGCTGCGGAGTGTGAGTGGCTCCATGTTGACTTCGGGCCGCAACTACGTGACTTCTACTGGGCCGCGTGTGGGTTCACACCCACCGACGCCGGCGTGATTCGCCTCTGATCAAGAGCACACTCGGCGGACTACTCGGTGTTGCGCTCGAATACCAGCTTGAGGCCGCGCAACGTGAGCCAGGGGTCGTGCTCGTCGATAGCGTCCGACTCGTCGATCACCATTGGCGCCAATCCCCCGGTCGCGATCACAGTCACGGAGTCAGGGTCGCTGGCCAGCTCGGCAGCCATCCGGTGCACGATCCCGTCCACTTGACCCGCGAAGCCGTACAGGATGCCGGACTGCAGCGCCTCAACGGTATTGCGTCCGATCACCGACCGCGGACGCGCCAGCTCGACCTTGCGCAACTGGGCACCGCGAGCGCCGAGTGCTTCAACTGAGATCTCGACGCCGGGAGCGATTGCCCCGCCGAGGTACTCGCCCTTGGCCGAGACCGCGTCGAACGTCGTGGCAGTGCCGAAGTCGACCACGATCGCCGGTCCGCCATAGATGGTGGCTGCTGCCAACGAGTTGACGATGCGGTCGCTACCGACCTCCTTCGGATTGTCGGTCAGAATCGGGACGCCGGTTCGCACTCCTGGTTCCACCACGACCACCGGGATTTCCCCGTAGAAGCGCGTGCACATCTGTCGCATCTCGTGCAGCGCCACCGGGACCGTCGAACAGAGTGAGATACCCGTGACTGTGGTTCCCCCACCATGCTGCGCAAGCAGCGAGGTGATCAGCACAGCGAGCTCGTCGGCCGTTCGCGTGTCATAGGTGGCAATCCGCCAGGTGTGGTCGAGGTTGTCGTCTTGGAAGAGACCGAGAACCGTCTGCGTATTACCGATATCAATCGTCAACAGCATGACTTCAGCCCCTCTGATCCATACCGACATGCAACCGGACGTTGTCGATCAGCCGAGTGGATCCGACGTAGGCAGCAACGACCAGAATCGCCGGACCGCTGCCTTGCATCACGTCGAAGCTCCGCGGGTCGACGAGTGAGACGTAGTCGACCTTCACACCCGACTCCGCGAGATGTGCCCTGGTGGCCTCGGCAGCCAACTCAACGCCGCTAGATGCCGCGGCCGCGCCTGCCTCCAGTGCCGCGTGCAGTGCCAGTGCTTGCATGCGGTCGGCGTCGACCAGATAGATGTTGCGGCTGGATAGCGCTAGACCGTCAGGATCACGCACGGTCGGAACCTCCACGATTTCGACACCAAGGTCGAGGTCACGCACCATCTGCGAGATCAGCCACAGCTGTTGGGCGTCTTTCTGGCCGAAGTAGGCGCGGTGGGGCGTCGTAAGGTTCAGCAGCTTGACGACTACGGTCAGCACGCCGTCGAAGTGACCGGGCCGTGACTCACCCTCCAGCACGTTGCCGATCGGGCCAGCGGCTACTCGAACCACCGGGTCCCCTACGGGGTAGACGTCGGACGGTCCTGGTGCGAAGAGCAGGTCGACACCCTCGGCCCGGCACAGTTCGAGGTCGGCGGCGAACGTCCGCGGGTACTTGTCGAGGTCTTCGCCCGGCGCGAACTGCAGCGGGTTGAGAAAGTCGGTCACAATCACCTGATCGTTGCGCTCCCGTGCACGTCTGATGAGCTCGGCGTGGCCCGCGTGCAGCGCGCCCATGGTCATGACGACCGCCACCGAATCTCCAGAAGACGCCCACTCCATACGTGCCGACGCAAGATCGGCTCGCGTTCGGGCCACTGCTGTCATCGCTCATCCTCCGCGCCCTCGATCGCATCGAGTACCGCGTCTGCGTCGCCCTCGCTCAGTAACCCAGCGTCGACCGCCCGCTGCGCGGTAGCACGCGCCAGCGCGACGTAGAGGTCCGCCGTCTGGGGGGAGACATTGCCGATCTCATCGATGTGGCGCGCCACCGTGGCAGCGTCGCCTCGCATCACCGGCCCGGTGAGCGCTTGGTCACCCAGCCGCAGCACGTTGTCGAGTGCCGCGCTGACCAGTGGGTGCAGCACCCGGCGCGGATCGTTAACGCCGGCGGATTCCAGAAGGTCGGCGCTGGATGCCACCAAGGTCACTAGGTGGTTGGACGCGTGTGCCAGCGCTGCGTGGTAGAGCGGGCGAGCATCCTCGTCGACGTGAACCGGCTCGGCCTCCATCTCCAGGACCAGGGCATCGGCCACCGGCAAGAAGACGTTTGGCGCCGTGACACCAAACGAAGCGCCGACGAGTCGGTCGATGTCGATCGACGTCCCCGTGAAGGTCATCACCGGATGCAGCGCAAGTGGAACAGCGCCAGCGCGCCGCGCCGGCTCAAGGACGCCGATCCCGTAACGGCCGCTGGTGTGCACGACGATCTGTCCGGGACGCCAGGCCTCGACGGCGGCCAAGCCTTCGATGAGCCCGGGCAGCTGGTCGTCAGGAACGGTGACCAGCACCAGGTCAGCCGCAGCACAAACCTCAGGTGGGGACACCACAGCAGTACCCGGCAGCAGGGTCTCAGCGCGCGAGCGTGAGAGATCCGAGACAGCCGAAACTGCCACCGGCTGGTGTCCAACTCGAGCGAGTGCTGCCCCCAGCACCGCCCCAACCCGGCCCGTACCGATCACACCGACACTGAGCCGGCCCGGTCGGGTCGGGGTGACGGCTGGCTGCGGTTCTGAGGTCACGATGCGTTCCAGTCCTTGCGGGGTACCGGACGAGGGTGACACCAGCGTAGTGGGTCGTCGCTACCGTCGTCCTATGCAGACCTGGTCGGACGCCATGGCCGCAGCCTTGTACGGCCCCGGCGGGTTCTACCTGACTAACTCCCCCGAAGCGCACTTCCGCACCAGCGTCAGCGCATCTCCGCTGCTGGCCTCGTCGATCGTGCCATTGGTCGTGGCCGTTGATCTGGCTCTCGACAGCCCTAGGCGTCTCGACATCGTCGACATGGGGGCAGGCGACGGCAGCCTCTTGCTCGCATTGCAGAGGGCGCTCCCCTCCGACCTTGCCCGCCGAGTCAATCCTATCGCCGTTGAGCTCCGGCCACGCCCAAGTCGGCTACCGGCGGAGGTGGACTGGACCCAGGCTCCCCCGAATTCCTTGACAGGTCTGGTCATCGCCAGCGAATACCTCGACAACGTCCCATGCGACGTCGTCGAGGTCGCTGACGACGGCTCCCTGCGGCAGATGCTGGTGAACCCGACGACGGGGGACCAGAGCCTCGGGCCACCCCTCGACGCCAACCAGCGTGACTGGGTCGAGCGTTGGTGGCCAGTCATCGAGCCAGGAGAACGGGCCGAGATCGGTTCGACTCGCGACCACGCCTGGGCGCAGCTCGTGGGAAGCCTCACCCGCGGACTCGCCGTTGCCATCGACTACGGCCACCTGCGCGTCGAGCGGACCGCAGGCGCATACCCGGCGGGCAGCCTCGCCGGGTATCGAGACGGCCGCCAGGTCGCACCGAGACCCGACGGCACGTGTGACATCACTGCCCACGTGGCCATGGACGCCTGCCAGCAAGCCGGTCTCGACGCGGGCGCCACGTCATCTGCTCTACTTCGCCAAGCTGTTGCACTCCGTGCTCTAGGGCTCGACGCTCGACGTCCACCGATCGAGCTCGCGCACAGCGACGCGCCAGCATATGTCGAGGGTCTCTCGCGCGCCTCTCACGCGACCGAGCTGCTGGATCCCGCATCTCTCGGCTCGTTCTGGTGGTTGTTGCAGGTAAAGGGGTTTCGCCCGGCGATTCATGGGATCGATTGGTCCTAAGTCAAGGAGCGAAGCCCCTGTCTCCTCGGCCGTAAGCGGCGCAGAGTGACAGCGTGCCCTTAGTCCACGACGAGTCGCTGCGAGGCCTGACCGAACAAGAGGTCGTAGAGCGGCGTACCCAGTTCGGCGACAATCGCCTACATCCGGCGAAGCCAACGCCCGCCTGGCGACGGCTAGTTGGCGAACTCACGCACTTCTTCGCAGCTCTCCTTTGGGGGGCTGCACTCCTAGCACTCCTCGCCGGTATGCCTGAGCTCGCAGTGGCGATCGCCCTCGTCGTTGTGATCAACGCCGTCTTCGCCTTTGCCCAGGAACGCAAGGCCGAGCACGCGGCAGCCTCCATGCAAGACATGGTTCCGCGAACCGTACTAGTTCGACGGGATCGCGAGCAGCGCCAGCTGGACGCCAGCGAGCTCGTCGTCGATGACATCGCCGTGCTTACGGCTGGAGACCGAATCCCTGCAGATGGCATCGTGGTCGATGCCCAGGCACTGGAAGTGAACACTTCCCTGATCACCGGTGAGAGCGTTCCCGTCACCCTCGATGTCGGCGCCGATGTCACCGGCGGCACCTTCGTCGTGCAAGGCGAGGCGATGATCAGGGTCACTGCCGTCGGCGTGCACACACGGCTAGCCGGGCTTGCCGACCTCACTCGCTCTGTGGTGCGCCCGACGAGCCCCCTCGCGTTGGAGATGAAGCGTGTCGTGCGGACGATCTCGACCATCGCCATCTCGACGGGCCTCGCCTTCCTGATCGTCGCCCTGGTTGCTCAATCAGATCTGCAGAACGCCGTCACCTTTGCGATTGGCGTGACAGTGGCGCTGGTTCCTGAGGCCCTCCTTCCAACGGTGACGCTGTCGTTGGCCTTGGGCGCCCAACGAATCGCCAAACGTCATGCGGTGGTGAGGCACCTCGAGTCTGTCGAGACGCTCGGATCGGTCACGTTCATCTGCACTGACAAAACCGGAACTCTCACGCGTAACCAAATGCAAGTGGTTGAGGTGTGGACGCCAGCCGGAACCCTAAAGATCGAGGGGGACGGCTACGAACCAACGGCAACAATCTCTGGCACCGAGGCGACCCGCGATGCCGCACTACCGGTCGCCTTTGCTGCGTACGCGTGCTCCGGTGGTCGCGCAGTCGAGACAGACGGCAGGTGGGTTCCCCAGGGCGATCCAATGGAAGCCGCGATCGATGCACTGAGCCATCGCCTCGAACTCGAGACTCCTGGCGCACCCACGCGGGTGTTCCCGTTCGACCCACGGCGCCGTCGGATGTCGGTGCTCCAGGCCGACGACATCTTCGTCAAAGGTGCATCTGACACCGTGCTCCCACTCTGTGTGGGTGCCGACTTCGATGAAGTCGACCGCGTCGCGCACACCATGGCGTCAGCCGGGTTACGTGTACTTGCGGTGGCGTCGCGCCGCGTCGGCAGGGACGAACCAACCAGCGCAGCAGATGCCGAACAGGACCTCACCTTCCTCGGGCTGCTCGGCTTGTCCGATCCCGCCCGCCCCAGCGCCCGCGGCGCACTCCAGGCCTGTCGCGATGCCGGGATCAAGGTCGCCATGGTGACCGGCGACCACCCCGCGACAGCAGCCGCCATCGCAGGGCATGTCGGCCTGTCGATCGGCGAGGACCGCGTCATCACCGGAGCCGACCTTCCCAATGATGACCAACAACTCGGGGCGCTGATCGACCACGACGGTGTCGTCATCGCGCGCGTGGCGCCAGAACAGAAGCTGGCGATCGCCAGGGTGCTTCAAGCCCGTGGGCATGTGGTGGCGATGACGGGCGACGGCGTCAACGATGGGCCGGCCCTTCAGGAGGCCGACATCGGCATCGCGATGGGTGAAAGTGGCAGCGACGTCGCGCGCGAAGCCTCCGACCTGGTACTGCTCAACGATGACTTCACAACCATCGTCGCCACTGTTGAGCAGGGGCGCGGCACCTTTCTCAACGTCCGCCGTTTCCTCACTTATCACCTGACTGACAACGTGGCTGAGCTCTTCCCGTTGGTCGTGTGGGCGCTGTCCGGTGGCGCATTCCCACTAGCGCTCGGCGTCCTGCAGATCCTCGCCCTCGACCTCGCGACCGACACTCTGACCGCCGTAGCACTCGGTGGCGAGAAGCCACACGGCCGCGTCATGAAAAGACCCCCGGTGTCCGGGCGCCTGCTGAGCCGCACGGTCGCGTGGCGCTCGTTCGCAGTGCTCGGTCCCACCGAGGCCATCATGGCGATGGTCGCCTTCCTGGCTGTCCTTGTGGCTGGCGGCTGGCAGTGGGGAACCACTCCGGATGCCGGGCTGCTCGCTCAAGCATCCGGCGCCTACTTCATCACCGTCGTAGCTGGCCAGATGGGCAACTCCTTGGCCTGTCGCAGCAGCACCCTGACCATTGGTCACTTGGGGCTGTTCACCAACCCGATGCTGATCTGGTCGGTTTTGATCGCGCTCAGTATCGCACTGGGAATGGTCTTCGTCCCGCCGTTGGCCAGCGTTCTCGGGCAGGCCTCCCCATCGGCGGTTGGCTGGGCCGTGGCTGCTATTGCCCCCGTCGTTCTTCTCCTGGTCGACGCAGCAGACAAGGCATGGCGCCTTCGCCGCTACGGAATGTCGGCACCGTTTCCTGAGTACGGGGCTATCGGCGGCGCGACCGGATAACTCTCCGGCTGCCCGGGACCGGCTTGGCGACGAGCCAGCCCCGCTCGGTCGGCCTGCTCCTGCGCCAGGACGCGTGCGGCACCGGCGTCCTGGTGCAGAGCAGCGATGGACACCGGCCCAGGAGTCGAGTCGACAAAGACGGAGGCAAGGCCGAGCCGGCGCTGCCACGGTCCTTGCTGTAGCCGGACGCTTTGCGTGCGCGCATGCGGAACCACGTCCCACTTCGGAACCAGCCATCCGCGGCGAGTGACGAAGACCGTCGAGGTCGCTCCGACCGCGAGCTGCTTGTGCTGCAACGGTGCGCGCCACCGTGACGCCGCAGGTGCCGACGTAAGCGCAACACTGAAGGGATCAATGCCGGGCAGGACCTGTTGCAGTAACGCGCGCGCCACCGGCAGAGGTGCGACGGGAAGGATGACTGACGGACGATCTTCACCCTCCTCGCCGCCAGTAGCGCCGGCCACATTGACGATGACCCGCACCCAGCCCCATGGCTTCCACATGAGGGGCCGTTCGATGCGCACCGCCTGGACGCGTCCGGGCGGCACCGTCTGGGATCGGTGCGAAGTGAGCCCAAAGCGCAGCCGCAGCCCATCCGGGGACCGCGCGACGGTGAAGCCAAAGTACTTCAGGAACTGCCCGCCGACGGCAGTGACGGGTGCGAAGATCAAGAAGATTCCGGTGAGCCCCAGCTCCCACACTCCCGAGGCCCCGGCGACCGCCACCACGGTGGGAATCAACAGCAGCAGGAAGACCGTCGACGGCTGCAGCACGACGGATGCGAGCAGATGCGGCGATGGCACCTGAACCAGTATCTGCTCAGGCTCTGTGGCGACCGGAGCACCTTCTTCCTGGCGCAGTCCGGACGCTCTTGCAAGCAGTTCAGCGCGCAACTGCTGGGCGTCCTCGAGAGACAGGTACTGCAACTTGGTGCCTTCGGAGGAAGCACCGGCAACTTCGGGGCGCAGCTCGGCCAACCCGAAGAGCCGGGCGAGAATCGGCTGCGTCACATCCACCGACTGGAGCCGCGACAGCTGAACGCGTCGCTCGTTGCGAACGAATACGCCCGAGTTGATCCGTAGGTCGCCATCGTCGTCGTAGAAGAAAGTGAGGCGCGTCCACGAGAAGAAGGCATAGGTGCCGACGCCGACCAAGATCAGGATGATCAACCCGCCAGTGCCCAGACCGCCAAGAAACTGAGTGGCCTCACCTCCGCCGGTCACGAAGATGCCGATGATCAAGACAGGGGCAGCTCGCACCATGGTGACCAATGGCGTTACCGGATGGGTGTGGCGGGGCTCGGTCACAGACCGGCGCTCCGCTGTTCGCCGAGAGCAGCGAGCTGATCGCGAAGCCGGCCCGCCTCGTCCGGCGGGAGGCCGGGGATGGTGGCATCGGTGGTCGCCGCCGCTGTGTGCAGCTGGACGGTGGCAAGACCGAAGTACCGCTCCAGTGGGCCTCGTCGAACGTCGACTAGTTGCATGCGGCCGTACGGGACGAGCACGAGACGCCGAAACAAGATGCCTGATACAACGAGCAGGTCATCGGCGCGTTCGGAGTACCCGATCGCACGAACCTGACGGCCAATCAGCCACCACAGCCAGCCTGCGACGCCAAGGCCGACAAGCAGGGCGGCGAAGCCGAGCTCAGGGGAGCCGCCAACGGTAAGCGCAACGACAGCGACGAACGTGACCAAAGCAGTCAGGCTCAGCGCCACCAGTCGACGTACCGTGGCCAGGCGCAAGTTAACAGGGGTCCAGCCCCGTGCATCGGCAACAAATGGATCAGCACTCATGCTGGGCAACCTACCTTCCAGCCGCCCCGAACCCGACATGGAAGGATCACCCCGTGACCGAGGAGCGAGTGATGAGCACCGGGGGCGGCATCGTCGCCACCGACATGGTGCTCAACATCGGCCCGCAGCACCCGGCGACCCACGGCGTCTTGCGCCTGCGGCTCGTCCTTGACGGGGAAAGAATCGTCTCGGCCGAACCGATCATCGGCTACATGCACCGGGGCGCCGAGAAGCTCTTCGAGGTGCGTGACTACCGGCAGATCATCATGCTGGCCAACCGGCATGACTGGCTCTCGGCATTCTCGAACGAGCTCGGTGTGGTGCTGGCAGTCGAGCGGATGCTCGGCATGGAGGTGCCAGAGCGGGCAGTGTGGGCGCGGACGCTGCTGGCCGAGCTGAACCGGGTGTTGAACCACCTGATGTTCCTGGGTTCGTACCCGCTCGAGATCGGTGCGATCACGCCGGTGTTCTACGCGTTCCGTGAGCGCGAGGCGATCCAGGAGGTCATGGAGGAGATCTCCGGTGGCCGGATGCACTTCATGTTCAACCGCGTCGGCGGGCTCAAGGAAGACCTCCCAAACGGTTGGCTCGCACGGGTGCGGACCGCAGTCGCCAGTGTGCGCGATCGACTGCCTCAGCTGGAGAACCTCGTCTTCGGCAACGAGATCTTTGCTGCCCGAACGCAAGGTGTCGGAGTGCTGACGCAAGAACAGGTGCTGCAATACGGGCTCTCTGGGCCCATCGCACGGGCGTCCGGCGTCGACATCGACCTCCGACGCGATGAGCCGTATCTCGCCTACGGGGAGCTTCAGGACGTACTTCGAGTGGTGACACGTACGCAGGGAGACTGCTACGCGCGCTTTGAGGTGCT
>JBBQAL010000118.1:0-8257 GCA_038316135.1 Candidatus Nanopelagicales bacterium
CGCAGCAGCGGTGACGGCTTGGTGGTACTGATGCCCCGCAGCAGCATCGACCGGCGCGCTGGCGCCAGATACCGGTCGATGGTCGCCGCGCTCATCGCCTGCAGCTCCGCGACCGTCGCCGGCGTCGCGAACGGCTTGTCCAGATCCCCGGCCTCCGCAAGCAGTGGCAGCCACAGACCGAGCATCACGACCAGGTACTTCCCGCACGGGCAGCCCATCAACGCCCAGACATGCTCCAGCAGCACCCGAGAGTCGTCGCTGTATTCCTTCGGTCGCAGCCGCCGTTTATCGACCTGCTCGGCCGGGTCAGCCAGCACTGGACCGGTCAGCATCCGCCGCGCCGTCGAACGGCCCATCCCCGTGGTCGCCATCACCTCATCAAGGATCTTGGCCTTGTCCTGCTTCGATGCTCTCGCGTACGCGGTCCTGAGCTTGTTTGTGACATGTCGCCTCGCGGCCATCGGAATCTTGCCTTCCACCATCAGGCAAGCCTGCCCCGCACGACGGGGCCACGCGCTCAAAGAAGCTGAGGCACCAACCCAACACTCCCGCTCAAAGAAGCTGAGGCACGTCGAGGTCTTGACTATTGCTCGTTGGTCGGCGATACTGGAGGTTCTTAGTGCGCCTGGTTGCACCCGGACCCCGTGCCCCCTCGCCGTTACATGAACGACTATCGGCAGCGAGTCCCCATGACACAACCGGCCTTCGTCGTGATGGCGCTGAGTTCTCCGTGGGGCCACCACACGGTGAATCCTTCACGTCCCGTCGCTGCGGGGCACCGGCGTGTTCGGGCCCTCCGACTGAACCCGACACACACAGAGAGGCGTCACCATGCGCCGTAGGACGTTCGACACGCTTGTCTCATTCGCGGGTCTTCTGATGGCCGCGGTTCTCGTCATGGCTGGTGGACTGCTCCTGTGGGCCTCGGTCTTCGTGGGAAACCAAGTCCACGACCAACTGGCCGCTCAGCAGGTCTTCTTCCCCCCCGCGGGAAGCCCCGCCATCGATGGGCCGCAGTTCGCGGGCATGCAGCAGTATGCGGGCCAGCAACTGACAACCCCCGAGCAGGCCAAGACATACGCCAACGACTTCATCGGGGTCCACTTGAACGAGGTCGCCGGCGGCCAGACGTACGCCCAGGTCAGTACAGCAGCTCAGGCCGACCCGACCGACACCACCCTTCAAGCCCAGAAGGCCACGCTGTTCGCGGGCGAGACGTTGCGGGGTCTTCTGCTGAATGCCTATGCATTCGGGACGATCGGGGCTGTCGCCGGCGTCGCCGCAGTCGTGTCCTTCATAGCCGCCGCGATCATGCTCCTGCTCGTCGCTCTCGGGTTCTGGCATGCCCGTCGTGGTTCAGGCGACGATCAGATTTTCGAGGCCCCGAGGCCCGAAAGAATCCCCGCGTGAGCACAATCGGTAGCAGCATCCCGCTGGCCGAACCACGGTCGTCCCGGATCCTGGCAGATCGGATTGCCCGGTCAGATCGCCAGAGCGATCCGTCAACGCAACGATCCCGTCGATACCTCTGACCTCCATCTGAACCCGAGGGAAGGTTTTGTGAAATGACGTACCAGACGATCAACCCGTACACGAATGAAATTGTTGCGACGTTCCCGGACGCGACGAAGGAGGAGGTCGATGCCGCCCTAGCTGCGGCGCACGACGCCTTCCTGTCCTGGCGGGACACCCCCTTTCCCGCCCGAACGGCGATGCTGGCGAAAGCGGCAGAATTACTCCGAGCGGAGAAGCGCCGGTATGCGGAGTTGCTGACTCTGGAGATGGGCAAGGTAATCGCAGAAGCGGAGGCTGAAGTTGATCTATCGGCGGACATCCTGCAGTACTACGCGGACCGCGGGGAGTCGTTGATCAAGTCCGAGAAGGTCCCGGTCGCCTACGCATCAGAGGGTGAGGTGGAGATCGTGAACCAACCTCTGGGAGTGCTCTTGTCCATCGAGCCGTGGAACTTCCCCTACTACCAGGTCGTGCGCGTAGCGGCACCCCAACTGCTGGCGGGCAACACCATTCTCCTCAAGCACGCCAGCAACGTGCCGCAGTCCGCTGCCGTGTTCGACGACCTCTTCACGCGGGCGGGACTTCCCGCCGGTGCGTTCAAAAATCTGTACCTGCCGCACGATCTCACCGAGTACGTTATCGACGACCCTCGTGTTCGCGGAGTCGCCCTCACGGGCAGTGAGGAAGCGGGTTCAATCGTCGCCGCGTACGCGGCGAAAGCCGTCAAGAAGAGCACGCTTGAGCTGGGTGGCTCCGACGCGTTTGTGGTCCTCGAAGACGCAGACATGGACAAGACGGTCGAGTGGGCGGTGTTTGGGCGTCACTGGAACGCCGGGCAGGTGTGCGTGTCGTCGAAGCGAATGATCGTAGTCGATGAGGTATTCGATGAATTCCTCGAGAAGTATCGCGCCGGGGTGGCCGCGTTGACGGCGGGCGATCCCATGGACCCGAAGACGACCCTCGCGCCGTTGTCATCTCAGGGCGCGGCCGACAAGCTGACCGCCCAGGTGAAAGACGCGGTCGCGGGCGGAGCGAAAGCCGAGACTCTCGGTGACCCTGTGCCGTCGACCGGGGCCTTCTTCCAGCCCACGATCCTCACGGGGATGGGGCCGACGAACCCGTCGTACTACCAGGAGTTCTTCGGACCAGTCTCTATCGTCATTCGCGTCAAGGACGAAGCGGAGGCGATTGCGGTTGCGAACGATTCCCCCTTCGGCCTTGGCGGATCGGTGTTTACGAAGGACACCGAACGCGGGCAGAAGGTGGCGAGGAAAATCGACACGGGGATGGTCTACGTGAATCATCCGACGATGGTCAAGGCGGATATTCCGTTCGGTGTGATCAAGCACTCCGTATACGTGCACGAGTTGACCAACCTAGGAATTCAGGAGTTCATCAACAAGAAGGTCATCGACGTCGTCGACATCAACGCCGCGTTCTGATGCTGACGGCACGTGGCCTGGATGCTCAACGCAGTTGAGGTATCCGGCCACGTGCCGGGGGCAGGATCTTTCGCAGACACACACCCCAGAAGCCCCTTCGAAGGGCATCGCCACGGACCCGGAACAGATGGCAGAGCGGATGACACGACCATGACCCACCCAGGCATCAACGCGTACGACGGCCAGATCCTCGCGGCGTTGGAGGAGAAGGTATGAGCCCAGAGCCCGGGATCGTCATCGTGTCCGGCTCCAACGGCCGGATCGGTGATGCCGTGATGCGCCGGTTCGCCGGCCGCTTTGACGATGTCGTCGGGTTCGACCGCGAGGCGCCTGCCCCGCCACCTCCTGATTGCGTGTACGTGCCGGTCGAGATGACCTCCGATGACAGCGTCCGCGACGGACTCCGAACCATCCGTGAGCACCATGGGACGGATGTCGCCTCGGTGATCCATCTGGCCGCGTACTACGACTTCTTCGGCAAGCCGAGCCGCAAGTATGACCAGATCACCGTCCAGGGAACCAGTCGCCTCCTGCGCGGGCTGCAGGAGCTCGACTTCCACGTGGACCAGTTCGTCTTCTCCAGCACGATGCTCGTGCACCGGCCCGGTGAGCCCGGCGAGTTCCTCACGGAGGACTCGCCACTCGAGCCGACGTGGGCGTACCCAGCGTCCAAAGCCCGCACCGAGCAACTAATCCGTGACGAGCGCGGCGACATCCCCGTAGTGCTGCTGCGGATCGCTGGCGTGTACGACGACGACGGTCACTCCATACCGCTGGCCCAGCAGATCCAGCGCATCAATGAGCGCAAACTCACCAGTCGCCTCTACTCCGGCTCGACCGCGCACGGTCAGTCGTTCATGCACATGGACGACCTGATCGATGCCATCGAACGCGTCGTCGAGCGTCGCGCGGACCTCGCGCCGGAGCTTGTCGTGCTGCTCGGCGAACCCGAGCCGCTCACCTACGACGAGTTGCAGCACACCATCGGCCGCCTCATCCGCGGTTCCAGCACCGAGACCATCGCCATCCCAACGGCACTCGCGCCCATGGCCAAAGTGGGCGCCTGGGTGCTCGACCACATCCCCGGCAAGACGAGTTTCGTCAAACCGTGGATGATCGACCGGGCCAACGACCACTACGCCCTCGACATCACCCGTGCCCGCACCGTGCTCGGCTGGGAGCCGAAGCGCTCGCTGCGCGAGACGCTCCCCAAGATGGTCGCGTCGCTCACCGCGGACCCGCTGGCCTGGTACCGCGAGAACGAACTGGAGCCACCTCGTTCTGTGTCCAAGCACAGCGCACCGGCAGACGTCGAGGTGACACAGTGACAGACCAGCACCATCCTCAGCACACGGCTGCCGGGCAATCAGGCGGGCCTGTCGACCCCATGCACGACCGGGCGAGTGATCCGATGACCGGCATGCCCGACATGGAACCGCAAGTCTCCGACACCATGGCTGCCGACGGCCAAGCTTCCCCCCACGCCTTCTTCTTCGCTGCCATCATCTTGGGTCTCTGGCTGATCACCAGCCCCGCCGCTCTCGCATACGACAGCCTCGCGCTCACCTGGAGCGATATCATCAGCGGTCTGCTCCTGATCGCGTTCGCCACCCTCACGCTCAAGCGTGGCTCGACGTGGGCGCCGTGGGCGGGTTCGCTCGTCGGGGTGTGGCTGCTGTTCGCTCCGCTGGTCTTCAAGGCTCCGACCGCAGCCGGCTACGCGAACGACACGATCGCTGGCGCGCTCGCGATCGCGTTCGTCCTGCTCATGCCGGGGATGCCAGGCATGCGCATGCTGCCCGGCCCGGACGCCCCACCCGGCTGGTCGTACAACCCGTCGACCTGGCCGCAACGGGCGCCGATCATCGCGCTGGCGCTCGTCGGGTTCTTCCTCTCTCGGCAGATGGCCGCCTACCAGCTCGGCTACACCGGATCGGTCTGGGAGCCGTTCTTCAATCCCGGCACCAAGGCCGTCCTCGGCTCGGATCTGTCGAAAAGCTTCCCGATCTCCGACGCCGGCCTCGGCGCGGTCGCCTACATGCTCGAAGCACTGATGGGGTTCATGGGCGGCAAAGCGCGGTGGCGAACAATGCCGTGGATGGTGTCGTTCTTCGGCATCCTCGTGGTGCCCCTCGGCATCGCCAGCGTCGCGCTCATCATCCTCCAACCCGTAGCGGTTGGTGACTGGTGCACCCCCTGCCTGATCGCCGCCCTAGCAATGCTGATCATGATCGCCCTCACCCTCGATGAGGTCGTCGCAACCGGCCTGTTTCTCGTCCTGGCCCGCCGGGAAGGCCAATCGCTCTGGCGCGTGTTCTGGATGGGTGGCTCCCTCGCCGGAACCGGCCCCGATCCCAACCCGGGCACGGTCCGCCCGGACGTGGTGAGCGTCAAAGCGATGGTGTGGGGAGTGGCCCTACCCTGGAACCTGCTCGCCAGCGCGGCGATAGGGCTGTGGTTGATGGCCTCCCCCGCTGTGTTCGGAACCGTAGACCGAGCCGCAGACAGCGACAACATCGTCGGGGCACTAGTGGTGACCGTGGCGATCATCGCGCTGTCCGACGTCGGCCGCGCCGCCCGATTCCTCAACGTCGCCTTCGGTGCCTGGATCATCGCCTCCCCCTGGCTGCTGAGTGGAGGTACGACGAGCGCAGCGTGGAACGATGTCGCCGCCGGCATTGCCCTGATCCTGCTCAGCTTGCCACGCGGCCCCGTCGGGGAACGCTACGGCAGGTGGCAACGATTCATCCGCTGACCCGACCCCATTCCGTTCGATAGACCTGTCGCCCACCATGCTCAACAGCCGACGGCGATACCGATCAGCGGCTGTTCGTGGGGGCCCTCAACGGAGCACCGCAACGGCTATCTTCCTACCGTCTGGCTGAGCGGGACGACACTTCTCGGCCTCGATCGTGCGGCACTGGCACCGGTCCGCTGCGCATTCGGTGCCGGGGATTCCTACCTGTCGGTGTCCCCGGCGGGTTACGTCCTGGACGCACGCCTGGACGCACTCGACGAGATGGCGACCGCCCTGCAACTGACTGGAAAGCTCATTGTCGCGGGTTACTCGATGGGAGCCGGTCATGGCGGTGTGCGTCGTGCTAGCCGCGCACTGACGCCACGTGCTGGGATCGACTCAGCTCAGCCGACCTTCGCGACCGTCAGCAGTACCGCGGAATCCTCCAGTGCCTCAAGCGAGTGGCGTGCAGGAGGGATCATGATGAGGTCACCACTGCGCCCCTCCCACGCATCGGCTCCCGAAACCAGTCGCACCCGCCCCACGACGACCAGCAGGGTCGCCTCGCCCGGGCTGTAGTGCTCGCTCATGGCCGTCCCCGCGGTCAGCGCGATCACGGTCTGCCGCAGGACACGCTCATGCCCGCCGACGACCGTCTCCGCGCTGCGGCCACTCGATGCCGCCGCTGCGCTCTTCAACTGCTCACGCGCGACCGCGTCCAGTGAGATCTTGTTCGTCATCTCGCTCCTTCCTGTCCCGGCCACTTGCCAGGCGATCAGTTGCCTATCCGCTCCCACCACACGACGCACTCTGGAAACCCTCCGCCATCAATACGATGTCAGCCACGTCGGTGTCCCCTGTACGTCAAGATCTGGCTCGGTCGTGTCGGCTGCGATCGGACCCGCCACCCAGCTATCGATGATCTCACGCTCGCCAAGGGATGGTCGATTCCGATGAGGTCCCGGGAGAAGTCGCCGACCGGGTGCTCCGCTCCTCCCAAGGCCAGGTCCAGCCGACGAGCAAGTGGGTTCACCGCTCACCCACCAGGAGTTCGTTCGGGACCCATACCGTCTAGCATTGGTAATACCCACCGGGGTATTCCGGCGACCATCACGGCACCATCTAGGGTACCGTCAAACTCACAAGGAGCAGACTGGATCATGCCCGTCATCGAGTTCGGCGCGGAGAGACTTCAACGCATTCTCACCGAGAACGCTGTCGCTCTCGCCGACTCCTGGGCGTCCTGGGGTAAGCCGCTGCCGCCCGTTCCCGCCCGTCTACGAGCAGACATCGATGGACCACCCAGACGGGGTCTTCAGCAAGGCCGACACCGACGCCAGGAAGTCCCTCGCCGCGGCCGCGCGGATCATGCCGATCCCCATGTGGATGGCCGTCAACGACGGGTCGCTGGCCTTCTCCCAGGCCCCGCGCGCTGCCTGGCGGATACCCCGGAGCAGGCCGTCACCGCGGTATACGAACTCGACATCGAACAGGCGAACAAAGGCACCCAGCAGCAAAGGAGCGCATGATGAGCAGTTACACCATCACCACCACCTTGAACCAGCCCTTTGATGTCGTCGTGCAAGCGGTCCGGGCCGCTCTCGACGCCCAGGGCTTCGGAATCCTCACCGAGATCGACCTCAAGGCGACCTTGAAGAAGAAGCTCGACGTCGATATTGAGCCGCAGGTCATCCTGGGTGCCTGCCGCCCACCGCTCGCCTACGAGGCCATTCAGGCCGAGCCGTCGATCGCGGCCGTGCTGCCCTGCAACGTTGTCGTCCGGTCTGTGGACGAAGCCACCACCGTGGTCGAGGCGTTCGACCCCGACGCAATGATGGGGCTCGCGGACAACGTGGCCCTGCACAAGGTCGCAGCCGACGCCAAACAGCGACTGAGCGCGGCCTTCGCCGCCCTGAGCCAGGGGAACTGATGGAGTTCGACCCTGGGGGAATGACCCCGGTCATCCACCGCCTCACACGCGCCCAGGTCCAGCCGGCAGGCGTGCTCAACGCGTTGGCGGGCCGAGTTGCGGCACGTCGCCGGGTCGACATAGATCCCGGCGCGGGACTTGGCAGGCTGTCAAAGGCGACCCGTGCCCACCAGTCGGATAGCGAATCGGGCGACGGTCCCTTCTTATTCGTTAGCGTCCAGATTGTGACACTGCACCCGTGAACATTGAACCCGTCCGTTTCGAGCGCGGCGTGCGGGCGAGATCGCAGGACCCACGGAGTGTCCCGTGGGCGGTCGCGGGTGAGCGCGATGTCGTGGCCGTCGACACCACCTGGGGTTCAATTCAGGCAATCCAATGCGCACCCGGTGTGCAGACGGTCGGGGAATCTGAACTCGTGGACATGGTTCAGCGAGGAGCCGTGCTGATTGATACCCGTGTGGTGGGTTCCCGGGGTGGCCTCACCCTCCCCGACGCGAAATCCCTGCCCCATGACCAGGTGGTCCAGCGCCGCGGAGAGTTGGATTCCTCTCGGGTCTCGATCCTGTTTTGTAATGGTCCGCAATGCCCGCAATCGCCCTCCGCGATCCGAGCCTTGCTCGAGGTCGGGTTCCC
>JBBQAL010000054.1:0-17745 GCA_038316135.1 Candidatus Nanopelagicales bacterium
CGCGCCCCGGCCGTTGGGGTGCCCGGCCCCCGCCCCCCCGCCCCCCCCTGGGCCCGGGGGGGGGGGGTGGCGCCCCCCGCCCCCCCCCCCCCCACCACCCTGCTCGGAAGGGTGGAGACCCTGTTTGGGCGGGTGGAGCGGTCCTGTACGCGGTTCGACCAAGGGAGCGATCTCATGCGTGCCAATGCCGACCCGGCAACGTCGCACGAGGTGGCCCCAGAGTGTGCCGAAATCGTCAGGGCCGCACGCGAGGCGTACCGGGTCACGGGTGGCCTTTTCGATCCTCGCATCCTCGACCGCCTGCTGGCGGTGGGCTACGACCGCACCTTTGCGGAGGTCGCAAAGGCTGGCGCCGTTGCACCTCTGCCCAGCGGGGAGGTCAACCTCCGCGGTCGGTGGCAACCAACCATCGACTCCGACAAGAACGCGATCACTCTCGGCGCCGATCCCATCGACCTCGGTGGAATCGGCAAGGGCTGGACCGTCGACGCGGCCGCAGCGATGCTTGCGCCTGAGCTCTCGGCGTTCCTCGTCAACGCTGGCGGCGACCTGTCAGTCGCCGGCGACGGCCCTGATGGCGATGGATGGACAGTTGCCGTCGAAGAGCCACGGGACGCAACGCGCACCCTCGCGGTCCTGCAGCTCCACACCGGAAGCTGCGCGACGTCGTCGACCGGACGGCGGCGGTGGATTCAGGGCAACCAAGAACGCCACCACCTCATCGACCCACGTACCGGCCGCCCCGCCGCTGGCGGCCTGCAGTCCGTAACAGTCCTCGCCGATTCGACCGTCACTGCGGAGACCTGGAGCAAGGCGCTGCTCGTGGCCGGGCGCGACCGGGTCGACGAGCTGTGTCAGAAGCACAAGTTGGCCGCCTACTGGGTCACCGACTCCGGCGGAACCGGTCACAGCGCAGCACTCGACCCACACCTCATCTGGGAGCGCAGCAACCATGCCTGACGTCGTCCAAGTCCCCAAGCACGCACCCGCACCAGTCCCGAAGGCGGCGCCAGCACCCATGACCACGCGCTCACGCGTTGTTGCATCAGGCCAGACGTCGGCCTGGCATCCCTGGTTGTCGGCCCTCATCGTCACAGTGAGCTCGATGATCGCCGGATGGGCTGCCGGATGGGTAGCGATTCAGGTGAGCACCGATGCGGCACCCAAGTGGTTGCTCGCGCGTGTCTCTGGCATCGCCTCACTGGTCCTACTGACTGCGCTAGTGCTCCTCGGACTCATGCTGGCGCACCCCCGAGGCACGGCCTTGAGGTCGTTGCCCCGCGCAACCATGCTGCGCATCCATGTTGCCCTCGCCTCTTTCACCGCGGCCTTTATCGCGCTCCACGTGATCGTGCTCGCACTCGACAGCTACGCAGGTGTCGGCTGGAAGGGCGCCCTTCTTCCCTTGGGCGCCGAGTACCGGCCACTTCCTGTGACCCTCGGCTGGTTGGGTCTCTACGCAGGGCTCGTTGCCGGCCTGACTGCGCGCTTCGCCGGACGCATCGGCCGAGTCTGGTGGCCGTTGCACCACACCACCCTCGCGATCTACGCAGCGGTGTGGGCCCATGGCCTCCTCGCCGGCACCGACTCAGCTTCGCTGACGTTCCTCTACGTCGGATCCGGCTTCCTGGTGATCGCCACCGCCATCAGCCGCTACACCACTGATCCCGTTCGGTCCTCAGTAGGAGGAGCGCGACCATGACAATCTTCGACTCCCCTATCACCGTCGGTCCTGGCCGCGTGGCCCTCGACCTCAGTCAGACCTTGGCCGACCACCGGGCTCGACGCCCCGGCCCGTTGGAGGTCGACGGTCTGCTGCAGCGTGCCGCAGATGCAGAACTGCGGGGCTACGGCGGGGCGTTCTTTCCCGTCGCTCGCAAGTGGCAGGCGGCCATCGACGCCGGAGGTCGTGGCATCGTCGTGGCGAACGGCGCGGAGAGCGAGCCGGCCAGCGGCAAGGACGCCGCCCTGCTGCAGCTACGACCGCATCTCGTGCTTGACGGGCTAAAGGCGACGGTGCGCGCCACCGGCAGCACCGAGGCGGTGCTGTGGCTGCACAAGGGCGCCCACCACAGCCGGGTTTCGATCGAGCGCGCTCTCGTCGAACGACGTGCGGCGGGAGTTACCGACGTTCCCGTCCGGATCGTCGAAGGCCCCGCGCGCTACCTCAGCGGAGAGTCGACCGCAATCGTTCGCGCACTCTCTGGTGGGCCGGCACTGCCCCACACGATGACTGTCCCCGCGGCCATCAAGGGTGTCGACGGTCGCCCGACTCTGGTGCACAACATTGAGACTCTGGCACGGGTCGGCCTACTGGCGCTGGGGTTCGATCCCACGCAGAGCCGACTGGTGACGGTGACGACTCCATCCGGACGCGTCGTCGTTGACGCCGACCCAGACGAACTCCTTGGCACTCTGGTGGAACGCCTTGGCGGGGGCGACACCTCAGCTGTTCTCCTTGGGGGGTACGGCGGCACGTGGCACCGCTGGGATGCTGTCGCCGCGCAGCCATTGCGCGCGCTAGAAACGCTGACCAACGCCGGCATCGTGATGGTGCTTCCGCGCTCCAGCTGCGGGATCGCTGTCAGCGCGCGGATCGTCCAACACCTCGCAGACTCCAGCGCCCGTCAATGCGGCCCGTGCCTGTTTGGGCTCGACTCACTCGCCGAGGTCATGCAGCGGGTGGCGTCAGGACGCGCACGTCGCAGTGACGTCGCGCGCCTGGAGAGGATTTCCGCCGAGGTGGCCGGACGCGGAGCCTGCCACCACCCCGACGGTGCCATTCGAATGCTCGGATCGGCATTGCAGGTGTTTGCCGACGACCTTCCGGCGCACCGGCGTAACCGGCGCTGTGCCAAGCGACACGACATCCCCGTTCCGGGGCAGGAGGCAGCGTGATGAACAAGCCAGCCCTAACGCTCGATGCCGCGCGGTGTGACGGTGTCGGCATATGCGCGCTCGTCGCTCCCGACCTCGTCACGCTCGATCGCTGGGGATTCCCGGTAATCGACGAGGGTGCTGATGCGTCACTGGTTCGACAAGCACGCGCCGCCGCCAGAGCGTGCCCCCACCGCGCCATGCGCGCTGCCGCAAGCTGACCGACAGCTAGGGGGCCGGCTCGTTGGTGCAGCTGACCTGACCGGCGTCGACGGCATTCCCCGACGCGGTGACAAATGCGTGCCGGTAGGTGCCATCACTGGACAGATCGAGGCGCAGGACGCCGTAGCGGTCATTGATGCGCTTCTTGCTGCCGGGAGCCTTGGTGGTGATGTCGTAGTGGTTCTTTCCACCTGTGCCGACGACGAACTGTTGGATGTCGCTGCGTTTGGCGAACCGCTCGTAGATGTGGTCGTGGCCGTTGAGCACGAGATCGACACCACCGGCGTTGGCCATCTTCCAGAGCTTGAGAGCCCGGGCGCGGGTGTCCTCGTTACCGGCGTACTCACCCGACGTCTGCAGCGGGTGGTGCCACATCGCCACTGTGCAGGTTCGGCTGCTTCTGGCCAGCAGGTGACGCAGCCACTTGCCCTGGCGCGACTTCGGTCCACAGCCGCCGACGTGCTCGCAGTTGGAGTCCAAAAGCACGACGCGCCAACCGGGGACCGGCGTGAAGGTTCGCCACGGGTGCTTGCGGGTACCCGCATGCTCGCCCCAGTAGCGAAAGTGCCCGCGCGCATTTTTGGTGTAGTACTCGTGGTTGCCGGCGACAGCCCACGTCACCGGGCGCACAGCACGGAACGCTGGATCGAACTCGGCCATGAAGGCGCGGTACTTCGCGTACTCGTACTGGGCGTCGCCGAGCGTGACGAACTCGTCGGCTCCCCGCCGAACCATCTTCTTGACCAGCGAACCGACCCGGGCCTGCTGACACTGCCCACGGGTGTTGATGTAGGGGCTGTTGGGGTCGCAGGCGATGTCGCCGACTGCCACGAGGCGGGACACCTTTGGTTCAGCCTTGGCTGTCACGTCCGATCCGGTGGCCGGCACCGTCATGGGTCCGCTCACCCCCACGAGGACCGCTGAGATGACGACGACCGCAACACCGGAGATTCGAAGACGCATGGGGACCAGTGTCCACGACCCTGACTGTGGCACGATCACGGACATGCCAGACCTCTCGTTCGGCGTCTACGTACTCCCCCGCGACCCTGAGCATGGCCAGGATCTTGCGCTCCGGATGGAGGACACCGAGTTCGACACCGCCTGGATCGGCGACACCCTGGGCGACTGGCGCCAGCGCAGCGCTCCGCTGCTCGACCCGTGGGTCACCCTTGGGGCGCTGGCGACCGAGACCGAGAACCTCGAGCTCGGCATGATGGTCACCAACCTCGCGTGGCGCGACCCGGTGCAGGTCGCCCGCTTTGCCATGACCGTCGATCAGCTCAGCAACGGTCGCTTCGTCTTGGGTCTGGGCTGTGGGCAGGTCGACGATCAGCTCATGGTTGGGCGTCCAACCTTCGAGATGTCGGCCAAAGAACGGGTCGACCGGCTGGAAGAGGGCACGTCGGTGATCGACCGACTGCTGCGACAGGACGTCAGTGACTTCAGCGGCACGTTCACGAAGTACGAGAACGCCGCCATGGCTCCCGGGTGCATTCAGCAGCCCCGGCTTCCCATCGCACTAGCCGGCAACGGCCCACGAATCACCAAGATGGCCGCGAGGATGGCCGACACGTGGAACGCGTGGATCGACATCACCGACGTCGACGAGTTCCACCGCCAGATCAGCGAGCGCACCGTGATGCTGGACGACTACTTGGCCGAGATTGGCCGCGACCCTGAGTCGTTGACGCGGTCGCTGCTCGCGCTCGACGAGGCGTTCGACGCCTGGAGTGATCCAGGCGCCGTCCCAGCTCTTGTCGAGAAGTTTGCGCCGCTGGGGTTCACCGAGTTCATCTTCTACCCGCCAGAGCCGCGCAACTGGAAGAACTTCTTGAGGGTCGGCGTCGACGTCCTGGGATCCCTCCGCAGCTAATCGCACCAATCCCGTCGAGTGCACATCAGGTTGACGCGTCGCGTCATCGAGTGCACAGGCCGACGACGCCGGAGTGGCGAATTCCCTGCGCTTTCGCCGCGAAATGGGGCCCGAAATCGCAGGAAATTCGCCAGCCGGCCGTCACCGATCGCCGGAGAGCCTCGCCAGCATCTCCTGGTACGTCCCCTCCGAGTCCCCAGCCGTGCTCTGCACGACCATGGCCCGCTCCCTGCCGGCGACGGCGTCCGACAGCTCATCGTGCAGTGCTCGGAGGTAGGCAGGTCCCCCCGAGCTCCCGACGGTGGACGCGATGACGTCAAGCAGCTCGTCGTCCGAACCCGATCCCCGCTCCGCGAACCGTTGCACCATGCTCTCGGCGTCATCCATGAGCACAACCTCGACGAACTCGGCACCGGCGGCCGTCGCAACGTGCTCGAAGCTCTCGATCTCGCGGAGGTCGCCGAGGTACTGAGGCATGACGACGTCACGCCCTCCGTTGAGGTGGGCTTGCGCCATCGCCAATGCGAGCGGACGTACCACCTCACCGATACCGACGAAGTCCTGCTGCCAGCCGCCCACCAACATGCGCACTCGGTCGATGTCCAGCAGAAGCGCCCCCGGATGGTCCGCGGTGTAGCGCTCGGCGATCGTGGACTTGCCGACGGCAGGTGGTCCGTTGATGTGAATCAGTCGTGGCACACCGACACCGTATCGGCGCCCAGGCAGACACTCGGCGCAGATTAACGTCAACCAGGTGTGCACTCGTCGGGAATGGGTGGGGTGGACGCTGAGGAGGTTCACCTGACGCGGGTCTACCTGACGCTGATAGGGGTGCCGCCTGTTGCGGTCACCAGGGCCAGGTAGGTCAGGCCGACGATGCTGTCGGGCGTCCCGCCTGCGGCCCAGATCTCGGGAAACTGCTCCAGTTCGACGTCGATCCACGTCGGCAATGGCGCAGGGTGCCCAACGGGGGCCACTCCACCAATCGGGAACCCGGTCGCAGCGCGTACCTCCTCGGGAGTGGCTCGACGCACCTCGGTCACCCTGATGACCTCGGCCAACAGGTGGGTGTCAACCTTCGCTGCACCACTGGCCATGACCAGGATCGGGGAATCGTCAGCCATGAAGACCAGGCTGTTCGCAATCGCCCCGATCTCGCACCCGAGTGCCTCGGCAGCTGCTGCCGCGGTGTGCGTCGACTCCGGCAGCCGGCGGACCTCGGCGGTGACGCCAGCAGCGTGCAACGCCGCTTGGACTCGAACATTGCTCGGGTGCATCGCCCTCCTCGACCTGCAGCATCGCCCAAAGATCGACATCCTGGACCGATGAGCAGTCTGCCTCTTCTGACCCCCGCGGGCGACGTCGTCCGTCGCACGTTCCGGACTATCCTGTCTGGCGACCCCGACGGCGAGCCCCCGTGGGTCAAAGCGATTGGAGCGCCAGGCGACGCCGGATGGTTCGGGCCAGGCAGCGCGGCCTGGCAGGTGAACGGTTCGCTGGCCACGCTCGTCGGCGGCCCCAGGGCGCTCTTGCTGCAAGCCTGCCACCCGCTGGCCCTCGCCGGTGTCGAGCAGCACTCCACCTACCGCACCGACCCGTTGGGTCGTCTGCAGCGCACCAACCTCTACGTCACGACGTCCACCTTCGGCTCCAGCACTCAGGCCGAGCAGACTGCGGCGATGGTGCGGGGCGTCCACAAGCGGGTCTCAGGTACCGCACCCGACGGACGTCCCTACTCGGCTCAGGATCCGCGGCTGCTGCTGTGGGTGCACATCGGTCTGACCGACTCGATGCTCGTCGCCTACCAGCGGTTCGGGCACGGCACGGTGGATGCCGACCAGTACGTCGCAGAGATGGCCCAGCTTGCCCGACCACTTGGTGTCGAAGACCCACCAACGACCGTCAGCGAGCTGGCTCAAGCGTTCGACTCATTTCGAGACGAGGTCGGTGGCGGGCCGGACGCCAGGGCAGTCGCACGGTTCTTGCGCTTCCCCGGCCGCGTCCTTCCGGTCGGCGGCTGGGGTCCGTACGAGGTCCTCGTCCGAGCAGCGACGGACCTGCTCCCGCACTGGGCGCATGAGGCGCTAGGCACCAGCCCCAGACCGTCGGTAGTGGCAGCGGTCGACACCGCCGTCTGCGCGACGACGCTCCGATCACTACAGGCGGTTCTCGGCCCCCGCTCACGCGCCGTCGAACTGGCTTACCGCAGAGTCGGCGTCGAGCCAGTCTAAAACCCAGCCGCCGGTTGTCCCCGGCATGGATGCGGAGGTTGTTGCACCCACGCGGGTGAATGCGTCGTTCTTGGGTTAGCGGGCGGTCTCGATGATGACCAGACGAGTCTCAGTCATCTCTTGCACCGAATAGGCCGGACCTTCCCGGGTGTTCCCCGAGTCGCGCACACCGCCGTAGGGCATCTGGTCGGCGCGCCACGTAGGCACCTCATTGACGAGCACACCACCGAAGTCGAGCGTACGCACGGCCTCGAACGCCGTCGAGATGTCGTTCGTGAATATTGCCGCCTGCAGGCCGTAGGCCGTGTCGTTGGCAATCTTCAAGCCCTCGTCGACCGAGTCGATTGCCTGGATGGCAACGACCGGGCCGAAGACCTCGTTGATGCAGACCTGCATCTGCGGCTTGGCGTCGGCAATCACGGTGGGGACGAGGACGCCGTTGGCGTCGATATCGCCGCCGGTCACGATGCGACCGCCTTGAGCGACGGCGTCGTCGACCCAGCCCTTGACGCGGTCGCGCTCGCCCCGTGAGATCAGCGCCGACACATCGGTGTCGTCGCGCATCGGGTCGCCTACAACGAGCGACGAGACAAGCGACCCGAGGTACTCGGTGAACTCATCGGCGAATGACTGGTGCACCAGGATCCGCTGGGTCGAGATACACGACTGACCGGCGTGCGAGAAACCAGCAATCTTGATCTTGTCGGCTGCCTTCTTCCAGTCACCGTCCTCAGCGATGATGACCGGCGCGTTGTTGCCAAGCTCGAGCCCGACGTGCTTGCGTGGCGCCCGCGACTTGATCCCCCACCCGACCTCGGGCGATCCGGTGAACGTAATGAGCGCAATGTCCGGGTGGTCGACAATCGCGTTGCCGACGACCGACCCGGGGCCGGTGACGACCGAAAGGTAGGACGCCGGAAGACCGCACTCCTCGATCAGCAGCCAGGCCAGGGCGATCGCACTGAACGGGGTCTGGCCAGCTGGCTTGAGGACAACGGGGCAACCGGCAGCGATCGCTGGCGCGAGCTTGTGGGCCACCAGGTTGAGCGGGAAGTTGAACGGGCTGATCGCCCCGACGACGCCGATCGGCACCCGCATCGTGTAGGCCACCTTGGTGTCGCCGCCTGGCGCTGCGGCGATCGGGATCACCTCACCGGCGAGCTTGCGCGCCTCGACGGCCGCGAAGGCGAAAGTTCCCGCTGCGCGGTCAGCCTCGACGCGGGCGGTCTTGATCGGCTTGGCCGCCTCATGCGCCACGATCTGGGCGAACTCCTCCTGGCGCTCGCGCAGCAGGGTTGCGGCCCTCTCGAGGATCTCTGCGCGCTGCCAGGGGGCGAGCGGCTGATCGTGCAGCGCCCCCTTCGCGGCGGAAACGGCCCGAGCCACGTCTGCATCGCCGAGTAGCGGCACATCTCCGAGGCGGGCACCGTCGAAGGGCGACGACACCTGCGAAGAACTCGTACCGGTTATCGCTTCTCCGGCGATCGGGACCGTGGTGATCCCATCCGCAGGAAGCGAAATGCGGTGGCTGTCAGACATGACCCCTCCGATGCAGTCGTTAATACGCCCTTTCCCGGCGCACCCTGGAGTCTGCCGTACCCCCCTTAGCGGCCGCCACGCGGCCGGGGCGCCGCCTTGCCGGACTTGCCGGTGGCCTTGCCGGACGAGCCGGCCGAGCCGGACGGCGGCTTTCCCGACGACCTCGCCGGCGGTCGAGACGACGGCGCATCGCGGTCAGGGCGGACCTGCACTTTCTGGCCCTTGATCCGAGTCGCACGCAGGGCGCCAACGACCTCGTCGACCGAGTCGGCCGGCACCTCGACCAGCGAGAAACGGTCGGTGATCTCAATGGCACCGATGTCGCGACCCGTCAGCCGGGTCTCCCCTGCGATGGCGCCGACAAGGTCTTGCGGTCGGACGCCGCCGGTACGGCCGGCTCCGACGTAAACCCGTGCGGTGCCGGCGGCAGATGATCGTGGTCGGTCCTTCTGTTCGCCGCGGGGACTCGAGGCGCCCTTGCTCCTGCCCTTGTCACCCCTGCCCTTGTCGCCCTTGTCCTTCCCTCGCCCCGAGTCACTCTCACGCGAAGCGGGAGCATCCGGGATCTCGTCCTCGTCGGACGGCCCGGCCACCGCCTCGTGCGCCAGCTTGACGGCAGCCATGGCCACCTCAATGACGTCGTACTCGTCAGTGAGTGACTCAACGACAACGCCGACATGACCGAGGTCACCGGCGATCAGGATGTCTTCGAGGGCAGCCCTGGTGGCTTCGAGCCGGCGGGCGTGCAGGTCGGCGACGGTCGGCACCTTCTGGACGGTGATCTTGTTCTTGGTGACCCGCTCGATCGTCTTCAGCTGGCGGTGCTCGCGAGGCTCGGCGAGCGTAATCGCGACCCCCTCGCGCCCACCGCGTCCGATGCGACCAATCCGGTGCACATACGACTCAGGTGCCGACGGCACGTCGTAGTTGACGACGTGTGTGAGCTGCTCGACGTCGAGGCCGCGCGCCGCAACGTCGGTGGCGACGATGAGGTCGGCCTTCTCCGAGCGAAGCCGGCTCATCACTCGGTCGCGCTGCTTCTGGTCCATGCCACCGTGCAGCGCCTCGGCACGGTAGCCCCGGCCGTTGAGTGACTCGGCGAGGAACTCGACCTCTGCGCGCGTGCGGCAGAAGACGAGCGCTGCAGTCGGCGACTCGACATCGAGGATGCGCCCGAGGGCAGCTGGCTTGTGCGAACGCGACACGATGTAAGCCGACTGCTTGACCTTCGGACTTTCACCAGCGGCAACCTGCTCGCGCTCGATCTCGACCCGAACGGGGTCGGAGAGGTAGGTGCGAGCGATCTTGGAGATGCGCGACGGCATCGTCGCTGAGAAGAGAACGGTCTGTCGCGGCTTCGGTGCTGCCGACAAGATTCCCTCGAGATCATCGGCGAAGCCCATGTCGAGCATCTCGTCCGCCTCATCGAGGACGACAGTGGCTACCGAGTCGAGCTTGAGCGTGCCGCGCTGAACATGGTCGAGCGCACGCCCAGGCGTCGCGACGACGACGTCGACACCATTCTTGAGCTCACGCAGCTGGCGGTAGATGGGTTGGCCACCGTAGATCGGCAACACCCTGGCATCACGGCCTTTGCCGTAACGGTGCAAAGCCTCAGAGACTTGGACGCAGAGCTCGCGCGTCGGGACAAGGACGAGTGCCGACGGACGGTCGCCACGACGACCATCCGGCAGCTGGTGCAGGATCGGCAGCGCGAATGCAGCGGTCTTGCCCGTTCCCGTGGCGGCCTGACCGAGGACGTCGCGGCCATCCATCAGCAGCGGGATCGCCTCTCGCTGGATGGGGGTCGGCTCTTCATAGCCGAGCGCGATCAGCGCCGAAAGCAGCTTGGGATGGAGGCCGAGATCGGCGAAGGTTTCTGGAGTCGAGGCATTCACGCCGACGATTCTCCCGCGCAGAAGGGCCTTCCGTCACCTTTGCCTTCTGGGCTGGTCTGTGCCCGGGGCTCGTCTGCTGATCAGCGGGTTGGCACCAGAGCCGTGAGCTGCTCGACGAGTGCATCGTCGACTCCATCGAAGAACCCACCGACGACGTCCTCGACGTGGTCGAGCGAGTCCCCACAGAACAGCACCGGCTGGTAGTGAGTGATGTCGTACGTCAGCGTGCCCATCGACGGGATGTCGAGCGGCCGGAGGTCGGCGTTGACGAACTCTTCGATCTCACCATAGCTGGAGAGCAGCCCCGCCCCGTACGCCTTGGGCGCACCCTGCTCACGCAGCACCCCGAACTCCAGCGAGAACCAGAACACCTTGCTGACGAACTCCAGTGCCCCCGGTGTCGTGCAGCGTCTCGCGGCGCCGCCAGCGGCGCGGTAGAGCGCGGCCAGCCGAGGGCTGGCCAGCGTCGTGGCGTGGCCGATCACTTCGTGAATGATGTCCGGCTCCGGGGTGTACAGCGGCAGCGACGAGTGGCGGATGTACTGCGTCGACCAGAAGGCGCCGTCGGCCAGCGAGCCATAGAACTCAGCCAACGGCACCAGACCCGCGGCAGGCTGGTATCGAAATCCGGTGTGCGGTGCGAGCAAGTCGTTGACCTCGTCGAGCTGTGGGACGTGGTCTGCAGGCAGCCGAAGCTGCTCACCGGCGCCCACGACCTCCCGCGGCGCCAGGCGTTCGTGCTTCGCCTTCAGCTCGCGGCAGACCACCTGCCAAACGCGGTGCTCGTCGCCGGTGTAGTCGATCAGTGGAAGCGGGTCACCAAGATGCCAATCAAGTGCTGCGGCTGCGATGGCGTTGCGACGTTCGCGGTACTGGGGGTCGGCCACTCCAGGGTGGTCAGCGGCCAGATGCACGGTGACGTCGTCACCCTCCCGGGTGACCGGCGCGTACAACTGTCCTTCTTCAAACATGAGCCCAGGGTGCGGTTGACGTTCGACAAGTACAACGCTCGCCCGGCACGGCGCACAGGCTGCCCAATAGTCAGGCTTTGCACGTCCTTCAGCTGGTCACTTTGTCCACGGCGTCGAGGATGAACGCTGCCACCTCTGCTTCGTAAGCCAGGTGCGCGTAGCGCCCTGCCGGCCCGTGGTGTCCACCCTCGCCGAGCTCAGCGCGGAACAGCGTTCGCGCGTCGCCCGGCTGCGCCGTCTCCCTGATCCGCGCAACCCACTTGGCCGGTTCGCGAACAAGTACCCGGGGGTCGTGCAACGCGCCCGTTGCCAACAAGGCGGGACGCTGTGCCTTCGGCACGTTCTCGTACGGCGAGTAGGACAACATGTAGTCGAACTGCTCTTTGATCCGCGGGTCACCCCACTCATCGACTTCGTTCGCCGTGAGTGGGACGTGGTGATCGAGCATCGATGTGATCACGTCAACGAACGGCACCTCCGCCACCACTGCACGCCACCGATCCGGCCGCATGCTGTAGACGGCGCCCTGCAGCAAGCCACCTGCTGACAGCCCTCGCGAGACGATTCGCGTGCCATCGACAGCACCTTCGGCCGCGAGAGCATCGGCGACGTCGATGAAGTCGTTGAACGTGTTGCGCTTGTTCATCATGAAACCGTCGAGGTACCAATGACGCCCCATGTCACCGCCCCCGCGAATCATGGCGTGGGCGAACACGACACCGCGGTCGAGAAGACTGGGGAGCGAGCCGTCGAAGCCTGGCCAGAACGAACTTTCATAGGCACCGTATGCGTAGAGCAACATCGGTGCAGAGCCGTTGAGCGCTGTGTCCTTGTGGCGCACAAGTTTGACCGGCACCCGCTTCCCGTCTCGTGCGGTGACCCACCGCAACTCCGTGACGTAGTCGCCGACGTCATAGTTCGGGAGCTCGCGTTGACTAACCCCCGTTCGCTCACCCGAGTTGAGGTCGACCCGTAGCCACTGCCCCGGCTCGGTGTAGGACTCCACCTCGATCAGGATGGAGTCGACGTCAGGCTCCTCGTTGCGCCAGAGAAATAGGAGGCCTCCAGGTATCCCCGATTCAAGGGCGAGCGCGTCCGCCAGCGCGACCGACTCTCCGGCGGCAATATCCTTCCTAGGCAGCACGTGCAGCTGTTGCCGACCGTTCGATACCGAAGAGAGCACCACATGGTCGGCAAACACATCGACGTCTTGGATCCTGGTGTCTGCACTCTCGGCAACGACTTCGGTCCACACATCCGCCGAAGAGGTGGCTACCGGGCCACGCATGAGCCGGAACTCCTCAGCGCCGTCGTTGGTGACGATCAGCAGCTGGCCGCGACCGTCGCCCGGCAGGTGCGCAACGGTGTACTCCACTCCCCTGCGTCGCGTTGCGACCACCCACGCCGGGTGCACGGGTCGATGGGCGTCGACGAGCCACACCTCAGAGGTGTTCCGGTTGAAGGTGGAGATGACGATCAGGTCTCCGGCCCGGTCGGCCGAGACCACCACGTCGTACTGGGGGTCAAGGTCTTCGTAAACAAGTACGTCCTCGGCAGCAGTGGCCCCTAGGGTGTGGCGCCACACCTGGAAGGGGCGGTAGAGCTCGTCGTGCACGACGTAGAAGAAGGTCGAACTGTCGGCGGACCAGGCACCGCCGTAGTAGGTATGCGTAACCGTGTCAGGCAGATCCATCCCGGTCGCGATCTCCCGGAAACGCAGTTCGTAGACCTCATCACCGATCTCGTCCACCGAGTAAGCGAGGTAGTTCCCATCGGGGCTCACCGAGCGAACCCCCACCTCGATGTAGTGACCCGGTTCAACCAACGCGTTGTGGTCCAAGACGATCAACTCGTTGCCGTCGCTGTCCACCCGACACAGCTGCGGGTGCTCCTGACCTTGGGGTTCACGAGTGAAGTAGTCGAAGCCATGTTCACGCCAACGCGCCGACTCTTCAGTAGCGGGCACCCGTGACGACATCTCCTGCTGGAGCTGTTCAACCAGAGGTCGTAGTGGCGCCATCTCGTGGTCGTAGTAGGCCCGCTCTGCCCGAAGGTGGGTGAGGGTCTCGTCGCTCGTCTTGTCCTTCAGCCAGGCGTAAGGGTCCGGGCGCTCAACGCCGTGCTCTTTGTGGGTGTGCGGGTGCTGCGGCGCTACCGGTGGCTGATTCATGAGTCAGCACGCTACCAACGGGCAGCCATCAGCGCAGCAGCGCGCTGACCACGTCGGCGTCCAATCCATAGAGGGTGTTTCCGTTTCGCCCCACCACCGTTGGCGCCATCAACATCGAGTTCAGCACCGACTCTTCGGCGGCATCCACAACAGCCTCGAAGTATGGGTCGAGATTGCGCCCCGACACTGGTGCGGTCGACGGTGCGGTGCCGCGCTGCTGTCGCAGCCCAGTGGCGAACGCCATGAAGATCTCACCGCTGCCGTGGTGTGCCGTTGACCCAGTTCGCGCGAGCCCGAGCCCGGCCCTGGTGGCGAGCCTCTCGCAGCCGGCGTGGTCGATCGGCGCATCGGTGGCAACGACCACGATGCAGGAGCCCTTCGGTCCAGGGTCGGCCGCGACCTCGGGGGCGGCGTCTGCAGGGTTGGGGATCCGACGTCCGACCGGCATGCCGTCAACGGTCAGCCGGCCGAAGTCGCCGAAGTTCGACATGACCAGAACAGCCACTGTGTGTCCGGACGGCAAGACCCGCGACGACGTCCCGATGCCCCCCTTGTGCCCGAGGCACGCCATCCCCGTGCCGCTACCGACTGCACCCTCGGCCGGTGGCTCGGTTGAGCCGATCGATGAACGCGCCGCCGACAGTGCCGCAGCGACGTCGGACTCCTCGACCTGCATGGCTCGCGGCTCGTTGAGGAACGAGTCGTCGCACTCAGCGACGACCGGGATCATGACGTCATCGACGGCGATCGTTGCGTTCTCGGCGATCAGCAACCGGCACGCAGCGTCATAGACGCGGCCCAGCTGCATCGTCGAGGTCAAGAAGATGGGCGACTCGAGCAGGCCCCATTCACCGGCCGTGAGGAACCCGGTCATTTCGCCGGCACCATTGAGTACAACAGCACCGAACGGGATCGGCGCCCCGAACGTGTCACCCCCAGGATCGACGACCGTCACTCCGGTGCGAGCCACGCCACGTCCGTCCGGCGGCGCCGGCTCGTCGCGCCACACAGTGGCATGACCGACGCCGACGCCTGGCACGTCGAGGATCGAGTTGGTCGGTCCGGTCGGCAAGACGCCGACTGCTGCATCTAGATCTCGGAAGCGAGGCACCCTGACATCATGCCAACCAGGTCATTGCGGGCGCCGCTGGTGTGGCCGATCGGCCCCAGAACCGCCAACCGTCGCGATTTCGGAGGGTGGCCGTGAACTACCCTCTCCCCCAGGATTGGTGGTCGCCCACGACCACCGGAATGGAGTCAAGCGGATGAAGTCATCGTCAGTGATCACGGGGGCCCTGACGGTGGCAATCGCCGCTACGTTGCCTGCAGTCCTCCCCTCGACCTCGTCGGCCGCGTTGGATGACTCTGGCCTCGATGCCCTCGAGGTCCCGAGTGCCACAGCTCGCCAGGTACCTGGCCACCGCCTGGTCATCAAGCTCGCACCCACCGGTGCTACCGCGCGGGCTGCCGCCTCCTCCGAAGCAGCGCGCATCTCCGGTCCAGAACCCAAACCTCTCGGTGGTGGCTGGTATCTGCTGACCGGCATCGACGACGTCTCAGCAGCGCGGTCGACACTCTCCACCAGTTCGGCAGTGCGTGCCGTGCAGGTCGATCATGTGCGGCACACGTTCGGCGACGCCTACTACCGGCGCTACCAGCCCTACTTGCGCGCCTCCATGGACGTCGACCAGGCGTGGCGACGCAGTTCAGGACGTGGTGTCAAGGTCGCCGTCGTCGACACCGGGGTAGACCCTCGCCATGAGGACCTTCCCAAACTGCTCGACGGACACGACTTCATCTCTGGCGACGCAAACGCTGACGACGGCAACGGTCATGGAACGTTCGTGGCCGGGGTCATCGCCGCGCAGCGCAACAACGGCCGCGGCATCGCCGGGGTCAGCCGGGCCTCGATCATGCCAGTACGCGTTCTGAACTCTCGCGGATTCGGCCGCGACTCCGACATCGCGCGCGGCATCCGCTGGGCCGCCAACGAAGGCGCCGACATCATCAACATGTCACTCGGAGGCGGTCGCAGCGGACGCCTGCTCAAGGACGCCGTCCGCTATGCCACAAATCAGGGAAGTTTGGTGATCGCTGCCAGCGGGAACAGTGGGGGTACGCGCCCCATGTACCCAGCCGCCTACCCGCAGGTCATCGCCGTGGGAGCCACCGACATCCACGACCAGATGACATGGTTCACCGACCACGGACCATGGCTCGACGTTGTGGCTCCTGGCGTTGACATCGCCTCGACCGTCCCTGGCAACAGGTACGCCATCGGCGCCGGCACGTCGTTCTCCTCGCCGTTGGTCGCCGGTTCAGCTGCCCTGGCGCTCTCCCAGCACCGCCGGTGGTCAGTCGAACAACTCCGAGCAGCAGTGCTGCGCGGGGCCGCAGATGCTGGCCCCGTCGGACCCGACACCTTCACCGGTCTCGGCGTCCTCGACGTGGACGGCATGGTGGGCGGAGCAGCCAAGAGCGCCGTGTCGAGCACCGGACCGATCACCGGAACATCCCCCAACACAGCGCGCCAGCTGAGCCGCGACTCCGTCGTCCCCGCTGCAAGCCCTGAAGGCACTGACCGCTGGTTTCGACTCGACATCGCCGCTCCCACGCGGGTGTCGGTCTCCGCATCCACGCGCACTGCCAAGAAGGGTGTACTTCGGGGCGATATCGAGTTGAGCCTCTACGACGCCTCGTTTGGCAGGCTCGACGTGGCCAACGCACGCTCAGGTTCGCGCAAAGAGACCGTGCGTGCCGTGGTTGACGGCGCGGTCTACGTCAGGGTTCGCAACCTCAAAGACACCCGCTGGCCGTCGGCGGTCAACCTCGGCCTCGATACATCTGCAGCCAGTGCCGGCAACGTCCAAACTGGCGGTGCGCCGCGTCCGGCGCTGCTCGGCGCAACTCCAATTCCTGAGTCATACGGTGCCGTGCGCACCGCACCGATCGACCTGATGCTCGGTGCACAGGTCGCTCAGGGAAGCGTGAACTCTCGCTCGGTTCAGCTCATCGACGGCGAGACCGGTCTGCCCCTGGCCCGAACCGTCAACATCGCCGGCAGCACCTTGACAGTGACTCCCGACGCCGGACTGGGTGCGACCCGCAACTACGCCGTTGTCCTCGAAGGCCTTCGGGCTACCGGGGGCCGAACCCTCGCCGACGTCCGATCGGGGTTCCGCACCGCCAGCTGACCGTCGGCAGCACATCACCAGGGGATGGGCTGCCGGTCCTCCCACAACATCCCCGTCTGCGCCCCTACGGCGTCGCGGGTGGCGAGCCAGACGATGGTGTCCGCGCCTTGCTCGGCCGATCGAGGTGCGTCAGGACCGCCCATGTCGGTGCGGCAATGAGCCGGGCACATCGCGTCGACCAAAATCCCTCGACGACCGAATCCGGTCTCGGCGGCAAAGTTCAGGGTCAGGGCGTTGAGCGCGGCCTTGCTGACTCGGTACGGCGCCAACCCTCCGGCCAACCCAGGGCCGGTAAAGCGCCCCAAACAGGCCGAAACATTCACCACTCGGCCTTGCCGACGCTCAGCCATCGCCGGACCGAACTGGCCGATCAGATGGATGGCGCCGAAAAGGTTGACGTCGATCACCCTGCGCCACTCCTGCGGAGTCGCACGCAGCGTCTTGGCCATGCGGTCACTCATGACCCCGGCTGAGTTGACGAGCACTTCGACCGGGCCGACCGCGGCTAGCTCAGCCCCGAGCCGGGCGACGTCCGCGGGATCGGTGACGTCGCAAACCTGGCCGATGACGTCATGTCCGGCGCCCACCATCTCCTCGACCGCACTGGCGACATGGGAGGCGTCACGACCCACGATGGCGACGGTGAACCCATGCCCGGCCAGGCCGGCGGCCGCCGCTCGGCCGATCCCCCTACTGCCTCCAGTGACGAGGGCGCCTGTTTGAAATAAATCCCGTCGTTTTGTAAACATAAGGAGATCTGCTTTTCT
>JBBQAL010000098.1:0-10676 GCA_038316135.1 Candidatus Nanopelagicales bacterium
AGGAGATGTTCCAGTTCTGCATGTTCCACGTAAGGCCCGCCTGCGTGGCGTTGTACTCCACGCCAGTGGCATTGGCGTCGTAGGCGACAATGCCCGGGAAGGCGAAGACGGGAATGGTAGCCAAATCATCCCAAAGGATGGTCTCTATGTCGGTGATGATCTGCTTCTGCGCCTCTGGATCAGAGGTCTGGTTCAGCTGACTGGTCAGCTTGTCGACCTCCTTGTTGGCGTAGTTGCCGTAGTTGCTACCACCATCAGTGACATAGATGGCAGACGAACCGGTTACCAGAGGTGATCCGGCCCACGCGAACATGGCGACATCGAAGTTACCCGTCACCAACGCACCACCGGCGTTGAAGAAGGTCTTATCGCCTTCATCGACCACGTCGAACCCGGCCCCGTCAGGACCACAGGCATCCATGACCAACTGCGCCTCGGCGGCACGGCGGTCGTTCGGCAGGATGTAGCCGAGCCGAAGCTGTGTGCCTACTGCGTTGTTGTCTTCAAGGATCTGCTTAGCCTGTGCGATGTCCTGCGACGCGTAAGCCTCAGGCGTGATTGCGTCGGCGACCCCTTGGTAGTCGGGCTGGAAGGGAAGGTAATACCGCGAGTTGAGCACGACAGCCTCGGGGTTGTCAGGCTTGATCAGGTTGTCGACGATCGTCTGACGTGGCAAGCACAGAGCAAAGGCTTCTCGCAGCGCCTTGTCACCCATAGCCCCGTCAAAGTTGAAGTCGTAGTGCTCCCAGGTGAATTGGTCAGCGGAGTTGAAGACAATCGAGGATCCCAGTTTCTCCAACTGTTTCTGCAGGTCGGGGTTGGGCTGTGGATCCATGGCCTGGATCTCGCCGTTCTCCAAAGCCTGTGGCTGCGACGTTGCTGAAATGAACCGAATGACCACAGTGTCAGCCAGTGGGGCATCGCCCCAATAGTTCTCGTTCGCCACCAAGGTCAGGCTGTTCCCTGACTCCCACTTGGAGAGCTTGTATGGGCCTGACGACGGGATGAGCGACTCGTTCGGCAGGTCGCCCGGCTTGAAGACCCAGCCGTTTGTCCAGAAGTCACCTGCCGCGTCCAGCGCTTTGGTGTCGTTGTTGTCGATCGCAGCGATCAAATCGTCAACGCCAGCCTGCTTCTCAACCACGTGGGCCGGGAGAATTGATCCGAAGTTCGCGACCCAGTCGGCGTACGGCTTGTCGTAAACCACTGTGAAGCTCTTGTCGCCATCGGCGCACTGGACCGTCTTGATGTCCTCGTAGCCATCCGTGCTGACCGTCTTGAATGTATCCGTTCGACCGGTGTTGGCGTACCAGGCGAGGTAGGCGTCGTCACAGTCAATCGGGTTCCCGTCACTCCAAACCGCAGCATCGGCGAAGGTGTAGTTGATGGTCAGGGGATCGTCGCTGACCTTTTCGTACGTACCGAAGTCGGTCTCAGGAGCCACGCTTCCGTCAGGTGCGAAATACCAGAAACCGAGCGTCACCCGGTTCATCGGGATCGCATTCTGGCTGGCGTTCGTGGCGGTGGTGCCGGTGTTGTACGCCTGCCACTCCTGCTCATAGGCATACGTGAATGTGACAGGTCCACTTGATGTGTTCGTCGTGTCAGTTCCCGATCCTCCGCCCGTGCACGCTGCAAGAACCAGCGACGCTCCGACAAGGACGGCCCAAGCAGATGCCTTCTTACGCGAACTTCCCACTGCATCTCTCCCTGATCGATCGAAGTACCTACGCCAGTCCAGGGTCCCTGTTCCAGCGACCGCGTCAGCCTCGTTGAGCCCACTCGGTCGCCCGCACCCTAACAGCGGTTCACGCCCAAAGTGACCCACCCCACGCCCTGACGTTACGAAGTCGCAACCCACCGTCACCCGTTTGAGACACGGCGACTGAGACTAGCGAAAAGTTGCTCGCCTAACAGGCTAGGCAGAAGTTCGCAGCACGGTGACGGCGAAGTCAGCGGACTGCTGCCACGGCCGCAGGTCCCACGTCGCGAAGCGATGCTCGAGATGCAGGCCCGCCGCTTCGGCGTGCCGATCAAAGTCGGCCAGCGCGTAGCCACGGTCGACGCCGAAACCCACCACCAGAATGCCGTCAGGGACGAGGTGAGCTGCGATCGCAGTGAGGACAGCCGTTTCCGTGCCAGGAGCAACGAAGGTCATCACGTTCCCCGCCATAACGGCACCGGCAAATGGATCCGTGACACCTAGCTGCTTGAGGTCAAGCTCGGCGAGGTCGGCGACCAGCCACTGCGGGCCAGGATGATCGTCACGTGCCGCAGTGATCAGGGCAGGGTCGGCGTCGACCCCCACCACCTCATGGCCTCGCTCGTGCAGCGCCGAGCCAACCCGGCCCGGGCCGCAGCCGGCATCGAGGACGCGCGACCGCGGAGGCAGCATCGCATCCATGAGTCGAGCTTCACCACCGAGATCGACGCCTTCGGCGGCCATTGTGCGGAACCGCTCGATGTACCACTGGGAGTGGTTCTCGTCAGTGTCGGTAACCCAACGCGTTGGACGGCCCATGCTCCAAGGTTAGTCGCGAAAACCCGAGCAGAGGGAGGGTGGCCCAGTTGGGCCACCCTCCCTCTGCTGCGTTGATCGAAACTACTTCTCGTCGGGGTGCTGCCTTTGGTGCCCTCCGGGCCCGGAGCCACCGCGCTCGTGCTCCAGCGCGATCTCGTCCGACGACGTCATGCCGGCTGGTAGGTCGATCGTATTCTTCGGCCCGGTAAACCATTTCTTGGCTGATACATGCCAGCCGATCCAGAGGGCAATCAAGATAGCTCCCAGGACCAGCGGTGCGTAGTTGACGAACTTCCAGTCGAACGGCACCTCTGCGGTCCCTGGTGCTCCCAAGAAGCCCCGCATGAACCCCGGTGCACCATTTGGGTACAGCGGCAGAATGAAGTAGAGCGACGTGATCACGATCTCGCCGACCGCAAGCGGCGCCATCCATTTCCATTTGTTGCCGAGGTTCCACGACCCTTGCTTGAACGCGTCGCCAGCACGCCAGCGATACCAGATCGGGATCGCGAAGGCCAGGTACAGGCCGAGAACGCCGATCGACACGACAGCGAAGAACGCCGTCACCGTGAGGATGGGCTCTTCCGCGGTGCCAATGTTGACTTCCCACAGCGCTGGCAGCGTCAGGATGAAACCGGCCACCGCAACTGCCAGCACCGCGTACACCGGCGTCTTCTGTGCGTTGAGTTTTGACCAGTACTTCGAACCGGGAACAGCACCGTCACGGCTGAAGGCAAAGAGCATTCGAGACGCTGACGTCAGGCAAGCCGTTGTGCAAAAAAGCTGTCCCGTCGTGGCGATCAGCAGCACCAGGCCGGACATCGTGGGCGATAGTGCTTGGTCGAAGATGACCTGGACGCCACCTCCGCCGGCTGAGACTGCGTCCGGGTCTTGGACGGCGAAGAGGAAAGAAAGCAGCAAGATCCAGCCACCGATCGCCGAGTAAAGGATCGACCGCCAGATGCCCTTGGCTGCGGCGTTTGCTGCTCCGTTGGTCTCCTCGGAGAGGTGGGCGGAGGCGTCGTAGCCTGTGATCGTGTACTGCGTCAGAAGGAATCCAAGGGGCAGGACGTAGAACCAGAACCCCAGATTGGATGTCGACCCTTCATACAACCCGCTGGTGTTATTGACCGTGCCGGTAAAGACGTCAGCCACGTTCCAGTGCGTCGCACCGTCTTTGAGAAATACCCACAAGATGATGACGACGATGCTCGCCCCGATGACATGCCACCACACCGAGATGTTGTTGAAGATGGCGAGCAAGTGACTGGAGAAGATGTTGATGAGTGAAACGAACACCAGGATTGCGAGGAACATCCAGAAGACTCGCTGCAGCGAGTACCCCGCCGCCCACGAATCGCTGAAACGAATCAGGGCGTAGTCCATGAACGTGGCGCAGCCGTATGCGACCGAGGCCACAATGGCCACCAACCCCACCAGGTTGAGCCAGCCGGTGTAGTAGCCCGCTTTCACCCCGCCGAGCTTGGAGGCCCACCAGTAGATGCCGCCCGATGTCGGGTAGGCAGAGACCATCTCCGACATGCAGAACCCGATGATCAGGATGAAGGTCGCGACCAACGGCCAGCCCAGAGCGATCGCGATCGGTCCGCCGTTGTTCCAGCCAAAGTAGAATGTGGTGAAGCACCCAGCCAGGATCGAGATGATCGAGAACGAGATCGCGAAGTTCGAGAACCCCGACCAACTTCGATCAAGTTCCTGTTTGTAGCCGAGATCAGCCAACATTTTTTCGTCTTCAGTCAACTTCGACGTGTCCGCCATCTGGTGACTCCTCTTTCCGAAACCCCCAGCGTCAGTCGCGGCGGCGCCGCAACCTTGGTCGCAGTGTGGCACCAGAGACCGTTCACGTGTTGCGACACGCGGAATCGGATTTCTCCAGCACCCATCAGTCGCTCTGGCGCACCACCTCCAACGCCCGGCCAAAGTCCGGTGAATCGAACTCGGCGATGACGCGCTCGTACTTCTCCATCCCCCACGTCCAAAAGTCGAACTCCAGATCACTCGTACCGTCCTGAATGGACGCCCAGAGTGTCCAGCCGTACTTACTCATCAACCCCCAGAGCCAGGCCCGAGCTGTGAGAGCGCGTGAAGGTCGACCAACATAGGCCGCTATCAGCCGGGCGAGGTCGTCCGGAGTTCCAGTCGCCTCGCTCCAGATATTGCCCATCTCGAAGAAGGGGTCGTTGTTTCCGGAGTACTCGTAGTCGATGAGCCACACCCGATCGCCGGTGTCGATGAAGTTGGCCGCGAGAAGGTCGTTGTTGCAGGGTGTCGCCAGGACCGGCCGCGCTTCGAGCGCATCTTCGATCGCTGCTACGTGCCCGGTGAAGTCCAGGTACCGATCCGGAAGCCGAAGGTCGCGCTCCTGGACGATCGTGAGGTAGTGACGCTGGAGCGACAGCATGTTGAAGGCGTTCCCGAACGCGGGACCAGAATGCAGGAGGTGGCACACCTCGGCGATCCGCTCAGCATTGGCCGGCACCAGAATATCAGCGCTGTCCCACGTACGGCCGTCGATGTAGTCGACGACGAGGATGTTGGCCTCCGGTACATAGGCGACCACCGACGGCGCAGCCCCGGATTCAGCGGCCGCTGCTGAGTTCGCGTGCTCATGTGCCCGGTCGATGGCGAGAAGAGAACTCTCGGGAGTCGACAGCCTGGCGACGTAGGTCCCCGCCGGCGTCGAGACTTTGAGGTTCTGGTTGGTCAAACCCCCCGACAACACCAAGACGTCGGATCGGTCGGCCAGCTGCGGGACAGCGTCAAGCCGCGCCAGTAGCTCAGCGCTGACGACATCCTCTGTCAAGACCGCCACACACCCTCCCAGTGCGATGGCCCCGGACTCTAGACCAGTAATGATCAGAAAGGTAGGTTTTCGGTCTAGATCGATACACCCGCTCATTCTCTCTGCCCCGGCGTCTCCGCCAATGGCAGGGGATAGCGCCGAAGGGATGTGGGATGACAGACCAGATGCACGGCGCACCGCTGTCCATCGACGAGTTGAAAGCCGGGGTATCCAACGGCCGATTCGACACGATCATCCTGGCCATCACCGACATGCAAGGTCGGCTTCAGGGCAAGCGCCTGGACGCCCGCTACTTCGTGGACCACGTGCTCGCCCATGGCACTGAGGGTTGCAACTACCTGCTGGCCGTCGACGTCGACATGAACACCGTCGACGGGTACCAGATGTCGAGCTGGGACGCCGGCTACGGCGATTTCGTCATGGCGCACGACCTCGACACTGTTCGACTCGTGTCGTGGCACCCCAAGACCGCCATGGTGCAAGCCGACGTCCGGTGGCTGGACGGAACCGATGTCGTTGCCTCGCCGCGCCAGGTCCTCAAGAAGCAGCTCACCAGGCTTGCTGATGCTGGTATGGAGGCGTTCGTCGGCACAGAGCTGGAGTTCATCCTGTTCAACAACTCCTACGAAGAAGCCTGGGAGCGTCACTACCGAGACCTCACCCCGTCGAACAACTACAACGTTGACTACTCGATCATCGGCACTTCGCGAGTCGAACCGCTCCTGCGCAGGATTCGGCTGGCGATGTCGGAGTCCGGTTTGCAGGTCGAGAGCGTCAAAGGCGAGTGCAACCTGGGCCAGCACGAGATTGCGTTCTTGTACGAGTCGGCGCTGAAGTCCTGCGACAACCACGTTGTCTACAAGACAGCGGCCAAGGAGATCGCCGCACAAGAGGGCTACGCCCTCACCTTCATGGCGAAGTACAACGAACGTGAGGGCAACTCCTGCCACATACACCTGTCATTCCGCGGAATCGACGGCGCAATGGTGATGGCCGACCCTGCTGACACCAAGCACGGTATGTCCGACGTCGGTCACCAGTTCATCGCAGGGCAGCTGGCCCATCTGCGCGAACTCTCGCTCCTCTTCGCCCCGAACATCAACTCCTACAAACGCTTTGCTCCTGGCTCATTTGCCCCTACCTCTATCGAGTGGGGACGCGACAACCGCACCTGTGCCCTGCGTCTGGTGGGACGCGGCGCGGCGCTCCGTGTTGAGAACCGAATCCCCGGCGGAGACGTCAACCCCTACCTCGCGGTGGCGGGCATGGTGGCGGCGAGCCTGGACGGCATCGAGAAAGGGCTCGACCTGCGCGACGAGTTCGCCGGGAACGCTTACGAGGCAGGGGGCGAACGCGCGCCATGGCGTCTGGTTGACGCAGTTGAGCTCTGGGAGCGCTCCGAATGGGTGGCTGAGACCTTTGGCGAAGACGTGCAGGCGCACTACGCCAACATGGGCCGCATCGAGGTAGACGCCTTCGATCGCTCAGTCACCGACTGGGAGCGGATCCGCAGCTTCGAGCGAATGTGAGTGCCATGCACGACGTTCTCAACCCGGTGACCGAAACGGTCATCACCTCAGTTCCGTCGCTCTCGGTCGAGGAGACCGACGCCGCGATCGCGCGGGGTAAGCACGCTTTCGGCACCTGGAGGCACATCGCCCCCGGCGACCGAGCCAGAATGCTGCGACGGTTCTCAGCTGTCGTCGACGACCATATCGAGGAACTTGCCCGGCTGGAAGTTGCCAACGCGGGACACACGATCGGCAACGCCCGATGGGAAGCCGGCAACGTGCGCGACGTCCTGGCCTACTACTCCGGCGCACCCGAGCGGCTGCTCGGTCACCAGATACCGGTGGCCGGCGGCGTCGACATCACCTTCCGCGAGCCGCTGGGGGTCGTCGGCGTCATCGTCCCCTGGAACTTCCCGATGCCGATCGCCGGCTGGGGATTCGTCCCTGCCCTTGCCGCTGGCAACACCGTCGTCCTCAAGCCCGCAGAGTTGACTCCACTCACAGCGATGCGCCTCGGTCAGCTCGCATTGGAAGCTGGTCTACCCGAGCACGTGTTCCAGGTGCTGACCGGACGCGGGTCAGTGGTCGGCGAGCGTTTCGTCACTCACCCTGACGTCGCCAAGGTGGTCTTCACCGGATCGACCGAGATCGGGACAAGGGTCGCCGAAGGCTGTGCCCGACAGGTCAAACCCGTCACACTCGAGCTAGGCGGGAAGAGCGCCAACGTCGTCTTCGCCGACGCAGACCTCAAGGCAGCTGCCGCCACAGCGCCCTACGCCGTCTTCGACAACGCTGGCCAGGACTGCTGCGCGAGATCGCGAATTCTGGTGGAACGGTCAGCCCTCGGCACCTTTCTCGAACTGCTGGAACCGGCAGTCCATGACGTGCGCGTCGAGGATCCGAGCCTGGAGACCGCCGAAATGGGGCCGCTCATCAGCGCCGGCCAGCGCGATCGCGTTGCGTCCTTCATCACCGATGCCACCAACGTCGTGATTCAAGGATCGGCTCCAGACGGTCCGGGCTTCTGGTACCCGCCAACTGTTGTGCTCCCCCATGGCCCCGATGACCCGATCCTGCACGAGGAGATCTTCGGGCCCGTTGTTGCAGTCGTACCGTTCGAGGATGAAGCAGACGCCATTCGGATCGCCAACGACAGCGACTACGGACTGTCCGGCTCGATCTTCACCCGAGACGTCGGGCGGGCGCTGAGGGTCAGCCGTGGCATCGATGCCGGAAACCTCTCGGTGAACTCGCACGCATCGGTGCGCTACTGGACGCCGTTCGGTGGGTTCAAGAAGTCCGGCCTTGGCCGCGAGCTCGGACCCGATGCGCTGGAGGCCTTCACCGAGGTCAAGAACGTGTTCATCTCAACGGAAGGCTGACCTGTGAACCGCTTCACCGACCGCACTGTGGTCATTACTGGAGGGGGTAGCGGCATCGGGCGCGCAGCGGCCGTCCGGCTCGCTTCCGAGGGCGCCAATGTCGTAATCGTCGACATGAACCTCGATGCGGGTCAGGCCGCTGCCGAAGAGGTGGCTGGGATAGCCGTTCAGGCAGACGTCACCAACGCCGATGACGTCGCCAGAATGTTCAAGACAGCCCATGACACCTATGGGTCGATCGACGTCTCGTTCCACAACGCCGGAATCTCGCCACCCGACGACGACTCAATCCTTGACACCGGCATCGAGGCATGGGATCGCGTCCAGCGGGTCAACCTGACCTCGGTTTACCTCTGCTGCAAAGAGGTCATCCCCTACATGCAGCGCCAAGGCAAAGGTTCGATTGTCAACACGGCGTCATTCGTGGCGACGATGGGAGCGGCAACGTCGCAGATCTCTTACACCGCATCCAAAGGCGGGGTGCTGGCGATGAGTCGCGAACTCGGTGTTCAGTTTGCCCGCGAAGGTATCCGGGTCAACGCTCTCTCCCCCGGACCAGTCAACACCCCGCTGCTCATCGAACTGTTCGCCAAGGATCCGGAGCGAGCTGCTCGTCGACTGGTACACATCCCCGTCGGTCGATTCGCCGAAGCAAACGAGATTGCCGCTGCAGTGGCCTTTCTCGGCAGCGACGACTCCTCCTTCATCACCGCGAGCAACTTCCTCGTCGATGGCGGAATCTCGGGAGCCTACGTCACTCCGCTCTAAGACCCTGGCCGAATTTGCCAGCAGCAGCGACGAGCGCCGCGAACAGCCGGCGGTCGCCAGTCATCTCCGGGTGCCACTGCACGCCGAGAACGAAGTCCGCCTCAGGATCTTCGAGTACCTCGATCGTTCCGTCGTCGGCGCGGCCGGCAACGGTCAGGCTTCCTGGGTCGTCAACGCCCTGGTGGTGGCTGGAGTTGACGACCAGCTCAGACCCCAAGATCTGGGCGATTAACGAGGCCTCACTAAAGGTGGCGCCATGATCGTGGAAGGTGCCGGGTGCGTCTCGGTGCGCGAGGCCGTAGCCAGCCGATGGCAGGTCTTGCACCAGCGATCCTCCACTGGCGACAGCCATCATCTGCATTCCTCGGCAGATACCGAGCACCGGGATTTGGCGATCACGCGCTGTGCGGTAGAGCAGCAGCTCCGTTTGGTCGCGGTCGGTTCGTGGTCGGTCGGTGGTGGAGTGGGCAGGGGCGCCGTACAGATCAGGATCAATATCTGGACCACCCGCAATCACCAGGCCGTCGACTCGCTCAACGATTGATTGGGCGGCTTCCGCCGTCGCTCCTGGTGGGACGAGCAGAACGGCCGCTCCCACTTCCTGCAAAGCCGACACGTAGGCACGATGGAGCAGCACGGCGTCTGTGTTCCAAGCGCCCCATTGGGCTGGCTCTCCGTAACAAGAAATCCCGATGACGGCTGGCATGCGGCCTAGCATAAGGACCCGTGAGCCCCAACCACGCGAGCCCCGAGGCCGTGCCAAGGTGGCTCGAGTCTGTACCCCCTTTCACGGCGACGGCTGGTTCGCCTTTGCACTCACAGATCGAACGCTGGCTGATCGACGTCATCGGCCGCGGCGACCTCGTCACCGGCGACCGCCTGCCTCGAGAGGGCGACCTCGCTGCCGCACTCGGAGTCAGCCGAATGACTCTGCGGCAAGCGCTGTCGACGATGGAAGCTCAGGGAACCGTTGTCCGCAAGCCAGGACGGTCGGGGGGCACCTACATCAGCGAGCCACGCATCGAGTGTGACCTCACCGGACTGGCTGGCTTCACCGAGCAGATGCGCCGGGCGAACATCCGAGCAGGTGCACGCGTGGTGTCGGCACTCACCATCAGCGCCACTGCCGCGGTGGCAGGCGCACTCTCAATACCCCGCGGCGGTGGCGTACACGAAATTGTCCGGGTGCGCACGGCACGTCGTGAACCACTTGCGCTCGAACACTCCTACTTCCCGGCTGAGGTCTTTCCCGACCTACTGGCCCACCGCCTGACTGGATCGCTCTACGAGCTGCTGCGCCGGCACTACGGACAGATCCCCTACGTCGCCTCCGAAAACCTCGAGCCCGTGATCGCAGCTACAGCCGACGCCCAGCTGCTTGGTGTCGACGCCGGGAGCGCGCTCATGCTCATTGAACGCACTGCCTCCACCGCGGCTGGCCTTCCTATCGAGTACGCGCGCGACCTCTTCCGACCCGACAAGGTGCGCATCTCGTTCCGCACCGGGCTCGGCGTCGACGTACGACCAGCAGACTGATCGCACCGTCCTGTTCCGTCTAGACCTTTTCGGGGCTACGCTCCTCGCCATCACTCCGTCGACGGGGAGCCCTTGATGACCCAGGAACTGCCCGCCCGGGCTCGCGTGGTCATCATCGGCGGTGGGATCGTTGG
>JBBQAL010000190.1:0-2541 GCA_038316135.1 Candidatus Nanopelagicales bacterium
GCCAGGCCAGCACCAGCGACGGCCGCCGCCCTGAGGAAATCGCGTCGATCCATACCCGTCGTCACGGTCTAATTGTCGGCAGCGAGAACGGCGATGTGAAGGCTCCCGTCCGGTTGCCGAGTGCGCGCGTCTGCGCCGATCGTGGACGCAATTGCACTGCCTGGGTAGGCAGGTTCAGGGCATTGTCGCAACGCCTTGATTTTGGAGGGCGTGAAGTATGGGGAGAAAGTTGGCTGAGTCGCTGCGGCGACAGGCTTTGGATCTGCTGGCTGAGGGTCACTATCCGAGGGAAGTGGCCCGCCGTACTGGCGTGTCGAAGTCGTACCTGTATGTGCTGCACAACAGTGTGGGTGGGGTGTATCGACCTCAGGAAGTTCAGTACAGCGACCGGTATCTCGATCGGGAGGAGCGCTATGAGATCGCGCGTCTGGTGGACGCTGGCTGGTCTCAACGCAAGATCGCTGAGCGGCTGAGCCGAGCCGCTTCGACGATCTGCCGCGAGATCAGCCGGAACCGTGATGCGCGTTCGGGGCAGTATGTGCCTGAGCGGGCACACACACTGGCCTGGGAGCGGCAACGGCGACCCAAGGACTCCAAGTTGGCGCAGAACCCGCGTCTGCGGATGACAGTGCAGGCCTGGCTCGACGACCGTTGGTCACCGGACCAGATCGCGGGGCGGTTGCGCCGCGAATACCCCGACGATGGGGGGATGCAGATCAGTCACGAAACGATCTATCAGGGCATCTACGTTTATCCGCGTGGACAGCTCACCCGTGAGTTGCGGGCTTGTCTTAGGTCAAAACGGACCACTCGGCGTCGCCGCGGTGGGCGGGAAACCCGAGGCCAGATTCCGGGACTGGTCTCCATCCACGAACGTCCCGAGGAGGTCAGCGATCGTCTGGTTCCTGGCCATCACGAAGGAGATCTGATCAAGGGGTCGTTGGCGTCGAACTCCGCCGTGGGCACGATCGTTGAACGGACCTCCGGCTTGGTCACCTTGCTTCACCTGCCCGATGGATACCAAGCAGACAAGGTGGCTGACGCAGTCGTCAAGGAGATGTCACCGCTACCGGCGTGGTTCGCCAAAACACTGACCTGGGATCGCGGCAAAGAGATGTCACGCCACCAGGACATCACCGAGCGCACCGGGATCAACGTTTATTTCGCCGATCCCTACTGCCCGCAACAGCGCCCAAGTAACGAGAACACCAACGGCCTCCTCCGCGAGTACCTTCCCAAGGGAACCGACCTATCCACACACAGCCGAGCTGACCTCGACGGCATCGCCAATTCGCTCAACGACCGCCCACGCAAACGACTGGACTATCAAACCCCCCGAGAGGTCTTCACTAAACTCATCGATGACAAACGCACCGGTGTTGCGACGAGCCCCTGATTCCGCCGTGCAAAACCGACCACTCTGCAGGTGCAATCAACCGGCAACAGCGGTCAGCCGCAGTTACGTCGCCTGCGCGAAGCGCACGAGGTAGCCCTTTGACTCTGCAGCACCGGCCACCACCAACCGCCCCTGGTCGTCGAGATCGAGTCCATGGACGACTTCGAAACGGCGCCCCCGAACGTTGAAGGTGTGCTGCCAGCCGTTCATGAACTGCTTGTCGACCTTTCCCGACGCCGTGAAGCGCGCGACCCAGCTGTCTGTCGGTAGCGACCACTTCCCGCCGCGTGTGTTGACGCCACCAGCGAGAATCATCCGGCCCTTGCCATCGACGAGCTGCTCGCCAACGAAGCAGACGTCGCTGCAGTGCGCAGTGATAATCCCTCCCTCGCCGTAGCGACGGACGAGTCGGCCCTTCGATGTGACTGCGAACGCTCCGACCCGGCCGGTCTCCGCGCCGGTGACCCCGACCAGGATCGCGCCGCCGACCCGCCGGGCGATGCCGACCGGAACAGTCCCGTCCCTGTCCCAGACCGAGAGGCGGCGAACCGTGCGCACCAGCTTGCCGTTCTCGCTGATGCGGATGATCGACATCCCAGCGTTGGGGTCGGCGGCGCTGTACTGGCTGGTGACGAGCCAGATGCGGTCCGCGCGGTCGGTCATCACGCCTTGAACATCATTGACGCGCTGCGGTGACGCCGTAACGACGCCACCGCTGAACTTCGGGTCGGGCTTCCCAACTCGAGTGAACCGCCAGACGCGGATCCGACTCTTGTAGGGGTCGTTCGAGGTGACGTCAACGGTCGCGACGACAATGCGTCGCTGGCTGTCGATCGTGGTCGTTGGGAACCCGGGAGTGCCGGTGAGCCGTTGAACCACGCCGCGGCGACCGAACTCGCGGTTCACCGACCCGTCAGCGTTGACGACCGCCAGCCCAAACCCGTCGCTCGTCGAGGTGATGACCAGAAAGTCGCCAGACGGACGCTCCATGATGTCGACGCTGGCGGTCCAGCCGGCGAACTTCACGACAGCGCGACCGCTCTGCCCGAATGTGGGATCCACCGCCTCCGTCAGGTCGAACTTGGTGACCCACACCTTGGAGTCACCCGACGCTTCCGCCGCGAGATAGCCGTCGCTGACCGAGG
>JBBQAL010000144.1:0-5894 GCA_038316135.1 Candidatus Nanopelagicales bacterium
TCGGCATCGCCGCTGTCCCGGGCCTGGCAGAAGGCGTGGTACTCGACGATCGATGCCGCCGCGTCGGTCACTTCCCCCTCACGCAGATCGTCGCCCATGTAGAGCGGCTCGAGCTTCTTGATGCTGTAGGACGGCGCGGAGACCCGGATCGCGCCGCGGACGACGGCGTACAGGTCGACCAGGACGCCGGCGGAGAGCAGCTCGTCGACGGCGGCCTCGCAGGTCGCGTGCTTGGCCGCGAGCCGCAGCAGCGCGGACTTCTCGTACGCCGCATAGTGGTAGATGTGCAGGTCGGGATGCTTCTCGCGGCGCACCCGGACGAACTCGATGAAGTCCTCGAGCGCCTGCTTCTCCTGCGCCCGGTCGTGCGCCCAGAACGGCGTGAACGGAGACTCGGCGCCGACCTCGGGCACCTCAGTGACACCGAAGAGGTACTCCAAGCCCCACCAGTCGGAGTTCCCGTCATTCCACATCGGGTCGCCCTCGAAGTCGAAGAATAGGTCGCCAGGAGACGGAACGGGGATCACGGCGAGGTGGTCGGGGCAGAAGACCTCAGCGGTGACGGGTGCGTCCTCGGTGCCACCGAAGACCTGGATCGCGGCCTGAGCATGGAGCGTGGTGAACGTCGAGGCGGACATGCCATCGACACCCGACGTGGCCGCGGCCAACTGGTCGATGGTCGTGATGCCGGCATCCATCAGCTTGCGGCGTTGGGTCATCCGCATCCCGGCGACGAGCAGCAGGTCGTTGGCGGCGGCGACCTCCTCGCTGCAGACCTCGCAGCGGCCGCAGGCGAGCACACCCGGCATCCCCCACTCAGCCGGCGACTCCGCGGCCCGGTGTCCATGCAGCAGGTCCAGCAACCGTTGGCGGCGCTCCCGGAACACCGGAGCCAGGTCGCTCAGCGGGAACCTGACCTGGCGGCCGTTGCCGAGCAGGAGCTCGACGTCGTCGGTCAGCGGGATCCCGGCTGCGGTGAGCTGATCCGCGTACGCCGCGAGCTGGAGCAGAGCCTTCGGCCGCTCGCTTCGGGAGAGTTTGGCATCGCAGACGCGGTACGTATCGCCGTCGCGGATCACGAAGTCGGCGAATCCGTGGAAGCTGCCGTCGAAGAACGCCGCTTGGCAGACCAGGTCGGCGCCAGCCTCGAGTGCGGCGAGGGTCTCGTTGCGACGCTCGACAAGGAGCGCAGGCGTGTAGGGCTTGGGGTAGTCGATGAGGCAGACGCCGCCGCCCGTCGCCACGTCATAGGGCGTCAGACCCTTGCTGAGGCGGGCCAGCTCACGGGCTTCGTGGTCGAGGCCGATCTCGGCGATGCGGTCCAGGAGGGGGTCATCGACAGCTTCGGGCGCGGGGATCCGTCCGAGCTTCACGTCGAGCTGACGGAGCAGGGAAAACTCGCACTCCGCTGCCTTGGTGAGGTCGCTGGCCGACCACAGGATGTCGTTGTTCGACACGAACATCGGATGTCCCTTCGCTGGACTCAGACTTTAGTGACGCCGACTGACATCCACAGCGGTTCGCTCCCACAAGAGCCCAGTTCGTGTGTGCCCAACTCCTAGTCCAGGCCGCACGGTTCCAGCCCTTATCAGGCTGCCGACGTGTCACGATTCACCCGTGGGAATCTTCAAACGCAGCGATGCCGTCAAGGCGAAGAAGATCGGGGCTCACGCTCGCTACGTCGACGAGGACGTCCAGCGCGTCGACCTCAAGGTCACCAGCACCGACGGCGAGACGGCGACCATCGACCTCAGCCTCGACCAGACCCGCCAGCTCGTCATCGACCTGACCAACGCCTACGGCGCCTGTCGGCCCGCACTGCTGGACCAGAAGCAGGTCGACCGGATCACGTCGTTCTTCGGGATGCGCTGATGAGCCGCTACGAGTACGACGAGGAGGCCAGCGCGGCCTGGCACATGGACGTCTTGCACGAGGTCGACGACTCCCCCGCACCAGTCTCTCGGTGGGTGGATGCGATGCGTCGCCTCAACACGATCAACGACCCGCTCGCCCGAAAGCTCCTAGCGCTGCACCGCGACTGCGGATCCGGCACGGGTGTTTGCGACTCGCTCGATGACGAACCGGACCCTATGGATCGCCGCTCCAACTGGGGCTGCGAGACGACCGAACTCATCGCCGACCACTTCGACGTCGAGTACCCGCGAGGCTCGCCTAGCGAGCACACGTGAGCTCTCACGACTCCAACGCCAAGCTCGCCGACCTCATCCGGGCCGGCCTGAGCCGAGCCGACGAGTTGGGCCGAGCACGGGTCCCGCTGAAGCTCTACCCCGCCGAGGAGCAGGAAGAGCTCCTCGCGCTGCTCCACGCCTACCTGTGGGACACCGCGGCGCCCTACGACGACGACTGGCACCGCTCCCCCGGCAACATCATGACCCTGTGGGCAGAGCTGCTGGAGATCGGAACAGAGACCCGCCACCGCCTGATCCCGCTCCGCACCGACCTTGTCAAAGTCTTAACCGAGCGGGGCCTGGGCTACCGAACACACCCGCGGTCCGTGCCTGTGCTGGTCCGGGAGTACAGCGGGCCGATCGAGACCCCCGTCCACCCCGGCGACCTTCGCGAGACCTCGAATACGATCGCCGTCGGCACCTGGGGAGCCGGCTTCGGCGACGCGGCCACGAACCGGAAGGTCGAACTAGCCGCCGAGGCCGTGGTCCAGCACCACTACGAAGCAGCGGGTTGGACAGTCACCCGCGTCGCCCACCTCAAGTGCGGCTGGGACCTCACCGCACGCTGCGACGACCAGGAGCGCCACCTCGAGGTCAAAGGCGTATCCAGCTCCATGCCCTCCGTGCTTCTGACTCGCAACGAGCTGCGCACCGCCGAGACCGACCCCGACTGGCTCCTGGCTGTGGTGACCAACGCCCTCACCGACCCGACGTTGATGGAGTACGAGCGTCAAGCGGTGACTGCGGCCGCCGACCCGACCGTCTACCGCGTCAACCTCGCCCATTGACCTCTGCGCGACCAAGTGCAGGTCTAGCGGACCCGCCCGACCCTCTTGTAGGTCATCACCGGCGGCCGCGGCTGGTCCGGGATGTCCACCTCGAACAACACGATCCGCTGCTCAGGTCCGCACGCCCGCGCGAGGGCCCGCCGCTCAGCATCGGTGGCGACGAACAGGGTCAAGCCCCGGAACCGCTCGAGGACTTCGGCCGAGACTCTGCTGACCACCGGACTGATCACGCCTTGCGGCATGTCGTGGACGAACAGCGGCACGCCCATCGCCCAATCCGACGACGCGTCCCGCACACCGACGTAGCCGCGCTCCTCCCGACAGACGACCTCGACGGCCGGCGGCGTCAGTGCCTGCTGGCGGGCCAGCTTGGCCGCGATCGCGGCCCGATGCCGGCCCCGCTCCGCGGTCTCCAGTTCGTCGAGTTCGCAGCGGCGCTCTCTGGATTCCAGCTGGGCACGCTCGGCGATGAGGTGCGGCCGCGTGGTCCACACGAACGACGCTTCGGTGAACTCGCCCGTCGCCAGCGAGCGGCGCGGGATCTGGTGGGGCCTGACCGAGCCTCCCAGAACGCCCCTCACGAAGACCCCGAGGTCCAGATGCGGCGTGGGGCCCCACGAACCGTGGCCGGGACATGGGCCTGGTGGGTTCTCATCGCACCGTCGTCGGGGCGAGCACCAGAACTCGTGGAAGGTCCCGAGCCCCTCAACGACCCTGCCACAGCCGACTGTGGCATCCTCCGGCTCGGAGAGCAGAGACAGCCGGATAGCGGGGACGGCCCCGATCCAGGACCGGTCATGGTCAGTGACCCAGCACACCGGCACCCCGGAAGCGTCCATCCGCGCGGTGCGCTCACGTAGCTCGTCGACAGTGATCTGAGCCAGCTGCGCCTCCCAGGCCACCCGCCTGGTCCCGTCGAGGCTGGTGGCGAGCACGTCGGCCCGCCAGCCATCGCTAGCGACCTCCAGCTCGGCGTACCAGCCAGCCTCGCGGATCGCTGAGGCCAGCAGCAGCTTGAGGAGCCGGTGGCCTATGGTTTCGCCGATCAGCGAGCAGGTCGGCGCATCACGGTCATGCGCGAAGAACCGCAGCCCCTTCGGCGAGAGCTTGGCGTGAAGACCATGGCCGCACTCGCGGCAGGTCAAAGCAGCGCGCGGGCGCGCCCGGTGGACTGCCTCCCACGGCACATCCTCACCGAGCGGATCAGCGGTTGCGTCGAGCACACCGGCCCCGGCGTGCCGCGCCGTCAGCGGCACGGGCGAACTCTCCATAGGCAGACACGGGACGGTTACTCCAGGTGGCACCGCATGAGCCGCACTCCCGGTCAAAGCCGGGATGCACACAGCCGACCCAGCGCACCCAGTCGGGATCGTCCTCCATCGCCCCGGGTCCGGCGGGCATCCCGATGACCAGGTGGGTGACGTCGCCCGATGCACACTCCGGGCAGGCGCCACGGGGGACGTCGTGCGGCTCACCCTCCAAGTCGTCCGGGGGAAGCATCATGTGATCACCGTAGAACGAGGGCCCGACAGTCCGCCGAACTGGACGCTCAACCGTCGGCGTCCATCATGTTGAAGAAGCGGACCTGGCCGAGGGCCTGCTGCAAGGCCGTGATGAGCTCGGTCTCGCCCATGGACAAGACGTCGGGCGCCGCCACATCCAAGGCGAAGCCGTCACGGGTGTAGGCGCCGAGCACCTCCACCGTTTCGGCGCATGCGCGGGCCAGATCCATCACGCTCAGCGGGAACTCGTAGCTAGATCCGATGCCCTCGTCGTTGCCCGCGATTACAACTTCAAGAGCCGCTGCCCCAGCCTCGTTGTCCCACACCTCGCCAACTTGGACCGGCCTGGCGAAGAGGCACATCAGCAGGGTCTCGATGTCGCCGACTTCGTCGACGTCAACCACACTGAGCATGGTCTCCAAGTCTTCGAAGACCGTCGAGAATCGAGTATCTGTCACGTCGTGACCTTGCCACTGAGGTCCGACACTTCGGTGCCGAATCGGTCAGGCGAGCGGTCAATCGAGAGTGCCCCACGTCTTGACGTGAAGGGTGAGCTCTGACAGCGCCTCGGCGAGCTGGGCGGACGGGGTCGTGGGGTCGACCTTGCAGTACCGCTAGACGAAGTCCGGGGCAAACCTGCGCCACTCGCCGGGCCCTGGACGAGCGGCCCGAGACGCTCGCCGAGGACGGTAGCCGCGGATGAGAAGGCGGCGAAGGAGACGTACTCGGCGTCCTCGATCGCGGCCCGTGCAGCAGCCAGCCAGTCGCCCTTGCCGATAAGGCCGGCGTCCTGTACCAGGACGAACAGGCGAAGCTGGCCTCCCTGAGACTGCCATCCGACGGCGCGATGATCGGACACCCGGCGGGTGTATGTCAGGGGCACAGCGTCTTCGGTCACCTCACATGGAGCCGAGACGATCTCAGGGTGGGCGATGCTGCGGACATTCAGCCCCAGGAAAGCCCGCTCGCAGAATCCGAGGACCATGGGAGCGTTGTCGGCGGCGAGCAGTCGCCACGCTGGGTGGTTGCCACGCAGTGACACCAGCTCGTCGTGACGGTCTCGTACCGACATGGTTCCTCCTCCCCTGCGCCGACGGTGCTTGCCGGAGCCAGTTTGCTCCATGCCACCGACAGATTCGGGCCCTGCGGTTATGGCCTGGCCAGCCGGGTTCTGAGGGCTGCCGGGAGCCGCTCGATGGCACCCGAGTTGTGGGCAACCGCGCCGAGGTTGTGCCAGACAACGTCACGGGCGCTCACCCCGTGAATGGAATCCAACGAGGAATAGTCAAGACCTGTGGATGGGCGTGTCACGCGACTTGTTGATTGCCTCCTGATTCTTCGGGTGTGGTTTCGTCGGGTCGTTCGATCAGGATGCCCTTCTCGAACGTCGCTCCGGCTCGGACGAGGGCGACGAG
>JBBQAL010000035.1:0-26275 GCA_038316135.1 Candidatus Nanopelagicales bacterium
GCCGTCAACGCCGCGACGGGGTTCTTCGACCTGATGCCCGGCGCCCCAAAGGTGTGTCTCATTCCTGGGCTGAAGAAGCTTGGACACCCGTGCAAGATCTACAAGGCGGTGACAGCCGTCCAATGGGCCCAGGCGAGGTACTTCTTGGATAACGCAGCAAGGTGGGACGCCTGCGGCGTCTGGGTGCACGACACTGCAAAGTGGAGGACTCCCAGAATCCGACCAGCCACTCGCCCGTCGGGCGGTGAAGTCACGTGGATCCGGGCTGGGCAGACCATTCAGATAGCGACTCACAACGGCACCATCCCCGTGACCTGCCCAGCGTGAGAGCTTGCCGCGGCAGGCATGCAGGTCGGTCTCGCCCGGATTGCCGAATCGTGCGGTGTCCCGTCTTGTCCCAGAGGGTGCATCAGCGTTGCCGTCCGTAGGCCAGTGCGTTTCGCTCTCGGAGGACGCTGCAGAGGCTGGCAGGATCGAACTGTGGGACGCAAAGAGTCTCGCCGAACACATCTCGGACGCTTGGTGCAACCCGACACAATCCCCCTGATCTGAAGTGCAGACTCACCCGTCACCACCGCACGCGAAGTGTAGATAGCGGGCGACGACCCGGGACCCATCCACCATCGAACCCGCCGACCGACAGAGTGCATCGGCTGTTACACCGAGGCGCCCGGCGTGTCAGAGAGGGGAAAGGGGGCCAACATCTCCGTTGTTCGCTGGCGGCCTAGAAAGACGTTGAACACGGAAGGCCAAGGAGATAGTCATGACTGGGGCTGGCGACGGCTTGGCCGGACAGATCTCGAGGGTTGATCCCCGTCCGTTCGGCGCCTGAAGAGTGGCGGAAACGGTGGCGGCTACACCCTGATCCCTGGCCATGAAGGTGAGCTTGTCGACCAATTCATCGACAAGTTGTCGCTCCGCGTCCTTGCTAGAAGACAAGATGACTCCAGCTCATGCCAGAAAAGTCGCCGCCGACGCTCGCACCTCGAACAATCCGCCCTGGAAGGGCCGGTGTAGCGCAGTTGATCTGGCTCGATCACAGCATGAATCTCGCTCCACTTCAGCGGTGGAAATCGTGAAGGGTCGACAAATCCGGACGCGATTGAGCGGCTGCTGCGATCACTTCCCGACTGGTTCGGCATCGAGGAGTCGACACTCAAGTACATCGACGACGCTCAGAGGAAGCCGACCTGCCTCGCGGTCTGTCCCGACTCCTCCGAGGTCGTCGGCGCACCCTCACTACCCTGCACAACCCTGTTGACGCGGCGAAGCAGTGGCGGAGCAGACCGGACACTGGCGTCTACGACAGCCTCTGCAGCAGACGCACCCCCAGCCAGGCGGCGCAAACGCCAGCGGTTACCAAGAACACCCAGAAGTTGGCCCACAATATGGGATCGCCCTTGCGGGTTACATCCCACGGCAGACGTCGACCGTTAAGGGTCCAGTAGAACAGCAGTATGGCGCCACTCAGCCCGAGAAAGAGGAGCGCCAGCTGATCGAGAGTCACCGGAGCATCGAGGCTAAGCGGTCACTATCTCGAGGCGGCCCGGGAGCGTCGCTGATTCCACCTCGCACCCACTTATGCCGTCCGACCCTCAAGACTTTCCTCCTGTTAGGCAAGCTGCCAAGGAGCACGGTTTGCGAGCGCTGGAAGGCAGCGCGGCCGAATCTCCCGTGACGGGACCCTAGCGGGAACCGCGCTGCGCCCGCCGGCGGTTCAGCGAACAGCCGATCAGGGTTGAAAAAGGCCCTGAGATTGCCGAACTAGGCAAGGGTCGCGAAACCTCGTGGGTCCGAGGCTGATTTCGGCGCTGGTTGAAAGCGGAGGGAGCGCTCGAGGGGATCGGCCTCGGTCGACCCGAGGACCCGGGACCCGTCGTGTACATCGCGCTTCAGCTCGATCCCAGCGATGACACTCCAGAGTACAAACTCCTCAGGATCCTCCTGCGAAGGCGAACTTCCGACGGCTGACGACCTCTACGACGTCCCAGATCGCGGCGATGGCGTTGGCCACGCCGAAGTGCTCGCGACAGTGCGTAACCATCTCGCACTGCTCGCCTCGAGAACTTGAGGAACCCCGCGACCTGTTCGCGCATATGGGCCGTTCTGGGGCTGCTGATCCAGCAATCGGTGCGCTTCGCATCGGGCCCGTCCGTACAGTGTTCGCATGAGCACAACGGACACGTCAATCGACAGGCTCTGGGTCGTGAATCTGAGCGTTGGGTACATTCTCGCGCCGATCATTTTCGCGATCTCGGGCTTGCTAGACCGCCTGTCGCCTCCCGACGACGGCGCTGACATCGGCGCCGGGTTGTTGCTCATGGTGTCGGGGTCGATCTTCGTCGGCGCTACTGGTGCCTTTGTGGTCGCCTTGGTCCTTCACAAGGTCTCCCTGCGACAGGCGCTATGCGTGACTGCCGTCGCCGCGGGATCCTTCCTGCTGATGGCCTGGATGTGGACCTCTGCCTGACCTCGTCCACGAGACTGCCCCGGAAAGTGCCGTTCCAGTGCTGTTGACCGGCATGCTGATCCGGTGACTAACATTCTCGCGTTGTGGGGACAATCCCTGTAGAGGGGGGTGCGACCGTGAAGTCCCGACCGCCTTCATGAATCTCATGCCGCTCAGTCAGCATCAAGCCCAGCCCGACCCGCCTCACGTCTAAGGCCGGGCCACCACCTCGTCGGCCGCCCGTACCCCCGACCGCAGTGCGCCCTCCATCAGGCCGGCCCAGTCACCGGCTGTGTGCTCCCCCGCAAAGTGCAGCGAGCCGACCGGCCGCTGAAGAGCCTCGTCGTCCGCCGGCCGCCAGTCCGTGGTGACAGCCGAGTACGCCTCGCGCGAAAACGGCTCGTCGGCCCACGTCGTCACCACAGCGCCCCCGACATCAAGCGGGAGATCGCTGCGCAACGACGCCACCCGCTCCGCCCAGGTGCGGGGACCAGCCTCGACCTGCAGTGCATCCAACGCTGGGCCGGACCCGGAGAAACAATGCAGCAACGGCTGCACTGATCCGCTCAGATCGGTCGCCGTCCACGTCCAGAATCGCTCCGGCACGCTCTGCACCGCCGACCAGGGCACGTCTGCCGAGCCGGGAAGAAACGGAACATGCAGCTTGGCTGCCTGCCCGACCCCGGCGCGTGACCAGGCCTCGGACTTCCACTGTGGAAGGGGCGGGTCAAAGGAGATCTCTCGCGTCACGACCATCGGAGTCGCCACGACCGCTGCTTCCGCGTCGAGCTCACCACCTTCGGTGAACAGTCTGACCGTGTGCTCGGTCCACTCGATGCGGTTGACGACCTCACCGAACCGCAGGGCAGGTCCGAGCCTGTCAGCAAGCTCGAGCGCGACCCTCTGGTTGCCGCCAGCCACGCGAAACGACGGTTTCGGCTCAAAGGCAACCGTCACGTCAGCGGCCGCTGCTGCCCCGAGTCGGTCGGCCGGACACGCATTGGTGACCTCAATGCGTGAGCGAAAGGCTTCAAGCGCCTCGGGATCGATCTGCGAAGCCACCTCATCGAGGACAGTCGACAGTGCCGTCCCTGGTGCCGCAATCGACGCTGCCTTCGCGACGATCGATGCGGCGGCTGCGACGTCGTCATGAGTCGCGTTCACCCCGCGCGGTTCACGGACGTAGTACGACATGCCCATCGGTGCCAGAGCCAGTCCGCACTCGTCCATGACTCCGCGCATGACGTCGTAGCCGGCAAGAACGAACTCCGCGCCGCGCTCGATGACCGTCCTGGGGTCACCCGGCACCAGCTCCTCGGACCAAACGCGGCCACCCACTCTGTCGCGTGCCTCGAGGACGACGACGTCGTGGCCAGCCTCGCGCATCCGCCATGCCGCCATCAATCCGGCAAAGCCCGCCCCCACCACCACGACCCGCACAGCAATTCTCCCTCCCGATTGCCCTGGTCCGACATTGTGGTCTGTCAGAGTGGGACCATGACGGAGCCACTCCCATCGGCCCACCTCTTCACCTCCGCAGAGCTGCCCCAGAAAGCGCTCTCGGCCGCCGAACAGGTCGATCATCTGCTCAGCCGGCGCGGCGAGGTCGACCACCGCGGACCTGAGCTCAACACCATGATCGAGCTCAACCCAGATGCGATGGCGATCGCCATGGAGCGCGACGCCGAGGTTCGCGACGGGGCAATCCGCGGGCCGCTGCACGGTCTTGCGATTGCCGTCAAGGACAACATCGACACCGCGGACGCGATGCTCACGACCGCTGGCTCGCTCGCCCTCGACGGCACCCGGCCGAACCAGGACGCCCCGCTCGTCGCGAGGTTGCGCAAGGCCGGCGTCGTCGTGCTTGGCAAGGCCAACATGAGCGAATGGGCCAACATGCGATCGCCGCACTCGACGAGCGGATGGAGCGCCAGAGGAGGACTGACTCGCAACCCTTGGAACCCGGCGCGCAGCGCCGGTGGATCGTCGTCGGGATCGGCGGCGGCCGTGTCGGCAGGCGTCGCACCACTGGCTATCGGCACCGAGACCGATGGCTCGATCATCTGCCCGGCCAGCTACAACGGCGTGGTCGGAATCAAGCCAACCGTCGGGCTAGTGCCAACGGAAGGCATCATCCCGATCTCACACAGCCAGGACGCGCCAGGGCCGATGGCGAGGTCGGTGCGGCTCGTCGCCGCGCTACTCGACGCCATGGCCGGTACCGATCACCTCCTGGCCGCATGCAACGACACACAACTCGGCGGGGTAAGGGTCGGCGTCGTGCGCGATCACTTCGGAGCGCAGGCCGCAGCCGACTCATCCGCTGAGTCCGCGGTGGCGCTTCTCGCGTCCGCGGGGGCGACAGTCGTCGACGACATTCGGGCTGTCTCCTTCCCCGACCCACCGAGTGAGGGCGATGACGAGTACCTGAAGGTGCTGCTCTACGAGTTGCAGCACGACCTCACCGCGTACCTTGCCACTCGGCCCACCGGTAGCCCTCGCACGCTCGCCGAAGTTGTCGAGTTCAACCGCGCTCATGCCGCATCTGAGCTGGAGTGGTTCGGGCAGGAGTACCTCGAGCGCGCTGCCGAACTCACCGGTCTCGATGCTGACGAGTACCGGACGGCACGAGCGAACACGCTACGAATCGCACGCGAGGATGGACTCGATGCCACTTTCCGGGCGACTGGCGTCGATGTCTTGGTTGCTCCGGCCTTCCCGCCCGCTGCCATGAACGACCTCGTCCTGGGTGACCCTGCCGGGCCAGGTGGAGACTGCACGACCGCCCCGGCCATTGCTGGCTACCCAATCATCAGTGTGCCGATCGGATTCGTCCACGGGCTGCCGGTTGGGCTGGCCATCTCCGGTCCTGCCGGTAGTGAAGCGTTGCTCCTGCGGGTGGCGCGCACCTTGGAGGTGCGCCTCGGACTGCTCGACGACGGCGCGCTCGTTCCGCCCGTGTGACCCCGCGACCCGTTAGGGGCCTAGCTGCGCAGATGCAGCTGGCGCGCCGCCTCAGACACCGAGCCGGAGAGCGATGGGTAGATGGTGAAGGCGTCAGCGACTTGGTCGACGTTCAACCCCAGGCGGACGGCGAGCGAAACTGGGTAGATCAGCTCGCTGGCTCGCGGTGCCACCACGACGCCCCCGATGACGATCCCGGTGCCGACCCGACAGAAGAGCTTGACGAATCCGTCGTGAAACTCCTGCATCTTGGCCCTGGCGTTAGTGGCCAAGGGCAGCTTCACCTGAGCCGCGTTCACTTCGCCGCTGTCGATCTGTTGCTGGGTCACGCCGACGGTGGCGATCTCCGGGTCGGTAAAGACGTTGCTGGAGACGACCAAGAGATCGAGGGGTTGGACGGCCTCGCCGAGCGCGTGCTTCATGGCGATCCGCCCCTGCATGGCCGCCACCGAGGCGAGCATCAGCACACCGGTGCAGTCCCCGGCCGCGTAGACACCGCGGGCGCTGGTCCGAGAGACCCGGTCGACCTTGATGAAGCCTCCGTCGTCCACGTCGATCCCGGACTCCTTGAGCCCGATCCCGTCGGTGTTCGGCAGCGATCCAACCGCCATCAACACGTGCGAACCGGTCAGCGTACGTCCATCTTTGAGTTCGACCGCGACCCCGTCCTCGGTGCGCGACGCCCCAACCGCCCTCGATTGCGAAAGGACTTTCATGCCGCGCCGCTGAAAGACCTCCTCGAGAACCAACGCCGCATCGGCGTCCTCGCCAGGCAGCACCCGGTCGCGGGACGAAACCAACGTCACCTGTGAGCCGAGCGCCTGGTACGCGCCAGCGAACTCCGCGCCCGTCACACCGGATCCGACCACGATCAACTCAGCGGGCAGCTCACTGAGGTCGTAGAGCTGGGTCCAACTGAGGATTCGCTCACCATCGGGCCTGGCGGTTTCGAGTTCGCGAGGTTGAGCGCCAGTAGCGATCAGGATCGCGTCAGCATCCAGCACCTCGGTGCCGCCGGCGGTGAGCTCAGCCACCACCCGATCGGGCCCGTCGAGGCGCCCCGACCCGCGGACCACCCGAACACCGTCGGCCTGCAGGTGCGCCTCGACGTCGGCCGACTGAGCGGTCGCCAGTGACTTCAATCGCCCGTTGACCACCGCAAGATCGACCCCCACTTCTCCGGCGAAGCGAACGCCTAAGGCCCGGGAGTCATTCACCTCATCCATCACGTCGGCGACCGTGATGAGCGCCTTGCTCGGCACGACGTCGGTCAGTACCGCCGACCCGCCCAAACCGTCGCGGTCGACCAGTGTGACGTCTGCGCCCACCTGGGCCGCCACCAGCGCTGCCTCGTAGCCCCCGGGGCCGCCACCGATGATCACCATTTTCGCCACGGCCGACATTCTGGCGCACAGATCACCAGAACCCTCGGGCGCGGCCCCTACTCTCATCGCCATGGCCCTCTACGCCGCTTACGGCAGCAACATGGACCCGCGGCAGATGGCCGACCGCGCACCGCATTCCCCGATGGCTGGCACTGGGTGGCTTGACGGGTGGCGACTGACCTTCGGCGGAGAGGATCTTGGCTGGGAGGGCGCGCTCGCCACCGTGGTCGAGGAGACTGGATCTCAGGTCTTTGCCGTCCTCTATGACCTCACCGAGCCGGATGAGCACGCGCTCGACGCCTGGGAGGGGGCCTTGGGCGTCTATGACAAGATCCGCGTCCGCATCTCGACTCTGGACGGCGACAAGCTGGCCTGGCTCTACGTGCTCAACGCCTACGAGGGCGGTCTACCGTCGGCCCGGTACCTCGGAATCATGGCCGACGCGGCCGAGCACTCCGGCGCCCCTGACGACTATGTCCGCGACCTCCGCACCAGGGCCTGCCGCAACATCGGGCCCTGATCGGGGACGATCCGGGCTCAACCTCCTCGCAGTTTCGCCCGATAGGCACACCATGGGAGTTGCACCGCGTGACGACGTCCGCATCATCAGGCCAGCCGCCATCCTCGACGAGCGGGCGGCCAATCGCGTCCTCGAAGAGCTGAAGCGCCTCGACATCAGTTCCGGCGGAGTCTGGAACGCCACCTCGTCCCTGTGGCAGCGCTACGACACGCCATGGGACGGCGTGGGTGGGACCCGCGGCAACGCGCGCCTGCTCGGATCCATCGCCGTCATGTACGACGCCCCCAATCGCCACCAGATCACCATCTACAAGGTGACGGTGACGCCGTACGGTCTCGAGAGCAACTGGAGCGTCGAGTCGCTTGTCGACGATGCTCTGACCTGGGCCGGACTCACCCTGGCCACCTGCCCGCGCGCCGAACTTGGCGACCCGCCCCGCCGTGACCCGTTCAAGTCAGCTGGCATGGTGGGCGCTCCACCCGTGACCTAGGCCGCACCGCGACCGGTCCTGCAAGCAACCTGAACCGCTACCTGTGTCCTTGAGCGAGGTCGAGCAACGCCACGGCGGCGAGCATGCGCACTCCCACATCGATAGCGCGTTCATCCACGTCGAACGTGCCCTGATGCAGATCGCCGCCACCCAGCGTGCCCGGCACCTGAACTCCGAGCCGGAAGAGCGCTCCAGGGACATGCGGTAGGTACCAGGCAAAGTCTTCACCGCCCAGACTCTGCTCCACCGTCTCGACGCACCCCTCGCCGAGGAGCGACCTCGCAACCGTCTCAATCAGTCGGACCGAGGCTGCATCGTTGATCACCGGCGGGACTCCACGCGTGTAATCGACACTTACGTCGACCCCGTAGGCGACTGCAACATCCTTGACAGCGCGAGACACCACTTCTTCGGCGTTCTCCCACACCTGCGCATCCAGCGATCGCACGGTGCCGGCGATCTCGCCGTTCTGGGGGATCGCATTGGCTGCACCCCCAGCGCGGACCGTCCCCCAGACCACTGAGAGCCCAGCGCGAGGGTCGACACGACGCGACAGGATCGACGGGACGTCAGTGACGATCTTGGCCAAGGCGTAGACCAGATCCGCGGTGAGGTGGGGGCGGGCGGTGTGGCCCCCATCGCTGTTCAGGACCACCCTGAGATGGTCGCTGCTTCCGGTGATCGGCCCGACTCGAACGCCAATGCCACCGACGTCCTGTCGTGGGTCGCAGTGCAGGGCAAGGATGCGGTCGACGCCGGCGAGCGCCCCCGCCTCGATGACGTCAAGCGCGCCACCGGGCATCGACTCTTCAGCTGGCTGGAAGATCAACCGAACGCGCCCGTTGAACTCCCGACGGTTGGCCAGCTCTGCGAGGACAACGCCAACACCGAGAAGGACCGCTGCATGCACATCGTGCCCACAGGCGTGACAAACGCCCGGCACCGTCGATCGGTAGGAGACCGTCCGCTTCTCGTCGTCAATCGGCAGCGCGTCGATGTCCGCCCGAAGCGCCACCGTTCGCGAACCGTGCCCGATGTCGCACACCACGCCGGATCCGCCTGGCAGCACGTTCGGCGATAGTCCGGCGGCGGCGAGCCGCTCGTGGATGATCGTGGTGGTTCGCGTCTCCTGCCGCCCAAGTTCGGGGTGCGCGTGAAGGTCGCGCCGGATCTCGATCAGCTCGTCGGAGATCTTGGCGATTAACCCACTGAGCTCGCCACCGAGCTGGTCGAGGTCGAGCCCGTGATCTGCCACGGGGTCGAGGCTAGACGGTTCGGCACCCCTCATGGCTTACTTCGCCCGCATCAGAAGGAGTCAACCGGCTGGTAGACGCCCCAGACGGCACGGAGCGCGTCGCTCACCTCTCCAACGGTGGCCCTGGCGCGTAGCGCCTCGCGCATCGGGTAAAGAACGTTGGCGCCTCCGGAAGCGGCAGCGCCGACCTCTTCCAGCCAGCGGTCGACGTCAGCCTGGTCGCGCTCAGCGCGCAACTTCTTGAGCCGTGCTTTTTGGTCGGTTTCGATCGTCGGGTCGACACGCAGCGGCTCGTAAGGGTCCTCGGCGTCGAGCGCGAATCGGTTAACTCCGACGACGACCCGCTCGCCGTCGTCAATCTGCAATGCAACGTCGTAGGCGCTGCGTTCGATCTCACCTTTCTGAAAACCTTGCTCGATCGCTGCCACCGATCCACCCAGCCGCTCCACACGGTCCATCAGGTCAACGGCCGCCGTCTCGACCTCATCGGTCATCGACTCAACGACGTACGAGCCAGCGAATGGGTCAACGGTTGCAGTCACGTCGGTCTCGTACGCGAGCACCTGCTGGGTCCGAAGCGCGAGCCGGGCAGCCTTCTCGCTCGGCAGGGCGAGCGCCTCGTCAAAGCTGTTGGTGTGTAGCGACTGGGTCCCACCGAGCACTGCTGCGAGCCCCTGAACAGCAACGCGGACGAGGTTCACCTCCGGTTGTTGTGCCGTCAGTTGAACCCCGGCAGTCTGGGTGTGGAAGCGCAGCATCATCGACTTGGGGTTTTGGGCACCGAATTCTTCGCGCATGATGCGCGCCCAGAGTCGACGCGCTGCCCGAAACTTCGCCACCTCTTCCAGAATCGTCGTACGCGAGACGAAGAAGAAGGCCAGGCGGGGAGCGAAGTCGTCGACATGCTGACCAGTGGCGATCGCCGCGCGCACGTACTCGACGCCGTTGGCAAGGGTGAAAGCGATCTCTTGCGCTGGCGTAGCTCCGGCCTCAGCCATGTGGTAGCCCGAGATGGAGATCGTGTTCCACCGTGGGATCTCAGCCTGGCAATACGAAAAGATGTCGGTGATCAGCCGCAATGATGCCGCTGGCGGGTAGATGTAAGTGCCTCGGGCGATGTACTCCTTGAGCACGTCGTTCTGGATGGTGCCGCCAAGTTTTGCTGCGTCAACGCCCTGCTCTTCGGCCACCAGTTGGTACAGCAACAGCAGAGCCGCGGCAGGGGCGTTGATGGTCATCGACGTCGTCACCTGGTCCAGCGGGATCTTGTCGAAGAGCACCCTCATGTCGTCGATCGAGTCGATCGCGACGCCAACCTTGCCCACCTCTCCCGAGGCCGCCGGGTGGTCGGAGTCGTATCCCATCTGGGTCGGCAGATCAAAGGCGACCGACAGGCCAGTCGTCCCGGCCGCCAGCAGCTGGTGGTAGCGCTCGTTCGACTCCTTGGCTGTGCCGAACCCGGCGTACTGCCGCATGGTCCAGGGCCGGCCCGCATACATGCTCGGGTAGACACCCCGAGTGAATGGGTACTGCCCCGGTTCACCGAGCCGCTCGGTGGAATCCCACGCCGCAAGAGCGTCTGGTCCGTAGACCTGTCGGATCGGGAATCCCGACTGAGACTGACGTGCCTCGCTCACTGCCAACTCCTGAGTGCCGCCGATGTGCCGCCCCGATTCCGGGTGCGCCCTGGGCCAGCGTAGCGACCCGATGGGTGAGCCATCGCTGGGATCAGAGGGGGATACCGAATCGGCGCACCGCGTCCGCGTTCGGGTCGAAGCCCTGCTCGTCGGGCGGTGCCTGCGGCACTGACTCAACCATGTCGTCGGGGCTGATCGGATCGGGCAGCTTGCCGAATCGACGACGTCCTTCAACGCGGGCCGGATCCTCGGGGCCCACTCGCTCAGCCATGGGATCAGGGTACGCCCCCGAACCGAGAGAGTGCAGACTGTGCGCGTGCGCATCCTCGTGGCCGATGACGACCCAGCTGTTCGTGAGTCCCTCCGTCGATCCCTATCGTTCAACGGCTACCAGGTGACCCTTGCCTCCGACGGCACCGAGGCACTCGCCGCTGCGACCGATCCGGCGCCAGACCTTGTACTGCTGGACGTGAACATGCCCGGTGTGGACGGCCTGGAAGTGTGCCGACGAATCCGGGCGTCCGGGAGCGATGTCCCCGTCCTCATCCTGACGGCGCGAGTCGAGGTTGGGGACCGCGTCCTGGGGCTCGATGCTGGAGCCGACGACTACCTGCCGAAGCCGTTCGCCCTCGAAGAGCTGTTGGCCAGGATCCGGGCGCTACTTCGCCGGGTGCGACCGGCCACCGATGACGGGCAGGTCGACGAGTCCCTGAACTTCGTCGACCTCACTCTCGACCCAGCAACACGAACGGTGCAACGCGGCGAGCGCTCGATCAGCCTCACCCGCACCGAGTTCGAACTGCTCTGGGTACTCATGCAACGGCCACGCAGGGTGTTGTCCCGCGAGTTGATCCTCGACGAAGTGTGGGGGTACGACTTCCCGACGTCAGCGAACTCGCTGGAGGTATACGTCGGCTACCTACGCCGAAAGACCGAGGCCGCAGGCGAACCGCGGCTCATCCATACCGTTCGCGGGGTCGGCTACGTGCTTCGCGAAGGAGAGGCGTGACCGGGTCAAGTCCGCGTGGTGAGACGCGCCATCTCTCGCTGCGTGCGCGTATTGCGGTCCTCGCAGCGGCAGCAGTCGCGATCGCCGTAGCAGTGACGACCCTCGGCATCTACCTCACGGTCCGGACGCAGCTCTACGACCAGCTCGATAGTGACTTGCTCGCTCGCGCTGAGGCAGTCAGCCGAGCGGTGTCCAGTCCCGATCAAATCGTGCTCATACCAGACGCTGTTCTGGGAGACGCCAAGATTGCGGTAGTGTCCGCCGACGGGCCTGTGTACTCGCCTAAGAGCGGCGAGCTCCCCCCACTCGGTAGTCCTGAGTTTGCCGTTGCTGAAGGCCAGGCGCGTTCGTCAGTGCGGACGGTGACCGAAGATGGCGAAAGCTACCGGGTGGCCACTGTGTCCGCTGGCACGGGGTACGCGCTCGTCTTCGCCGTATCAACTGAGAGCGTCGACGACACCCTTGCTTATATCGGCTTCGTCTCACTCATCGTCGGTCTGCTCGGCGTTGCCGCCGCAGCAACCGCCGGCTACGGCGTCGCGCGTGCCGGCCTGGCGCCGCTGCGATCGTTGACAGCTGCGACCGAGCGGGTCGCGACGACGATGGACCTCACGCCGATTGAGTCGGTGCGGAATGACGAGATCGGGCGATTGGCGTCCAGCTTCAACACGATGCTGAACTCGTTGTCCTCGGCCAGAGAACGTGAGCGGCAGCTCGTCGCCGATGCCGGACACGAGCTACGCACGCCGCTGACGTCGCTTCGCACCAATCTCGACTTGCTGGTGCAAGAAGGCCGGTCCGAGCAATCCATCCCCGCAGAAGACCGAGCCGCGCTCCTGACCGACGTGCGCGAACAGATCGGGGAGCTCGGTCACCTCGTTGATGACCTCGTCCAACTCTCCCGCGGAGTCGAACCAAGCAGTGCGTGGGAATCGCTCGACCTTGCCTTGGTCGCGGACGATGCTCTGTCTCGAGTGCGCCGACGCGCGCGTGACCTCACCTTCGAGGTGGCGCTCACACCCTGGTGGGTGAACGGTGACACTGCCGCCCTCAGCCGGGCCGTGACGAACCTGTTGGACAACGCTGTGAAGTGGAGCCCGCCCGGAGCAACCGTCATCGTGCAGCTGCACGAGGGGACGCTGAGCGTCGCCGACAGCGGCCCAGGCATCGCCCTCGAGGACCGGCCGCACATCTTCGACCGGTTCTACCGGGCCGATGGGGCGCGCGCGCAGCCAGGCTCAGGGCTGGGACTGGCCATCGTGGCCCAGGCGGTTGCGCAACACGGCGGCACTATCAGCGTCGGCGAGTCTCCCACCGGCGGGGCGCGTTTTGACGTGGCCATCCCCGGCCACACCTAGCCCCAGAGTCTTAGGTCGCCCATGGACTTCTCTCAGGCGCCTCTCAGGCGGTGGGCCGACGATGGGGCCATGACCGACACACACCCCACCATCCCCCTGCCCAACGAGCCGGAGAACGGCGCGCCAAGCGCACCGGCCGACTCCACACCCTTCACCACACCAACGACGACTGTTCCCCTTCCGCCAGCGAACCCGTGGGCACCGCCCGCGGCCCCGCAGGTCTCAACGAAGGCTGGGGGCGGTCGTCGTTCCGGGATCGGCGTTGTGCTGGCCACCAGCCTGCTCGCCGGTGCCCTCGGAGCCGGCCTTGGTGCCGGCGCCGTCATCGCCACGGGCGACAACTCCTCCAGCTCGACAACGACGACCGCAGGCAGCGTCGGCGGCGTCTCCAACACGACGCTGCCCCAGGGCAGTGTCGCCCGCGTCGCAGACGCGGTGCTGCCCAGCGTTGTCTCCATCCAGTTCTCTGGCGCACAGGGTGCCGGTTCGGGATCTGGGATCGTCATCGACGAGTCCGGCCTGATCCTGACGAACAATCACGTCGTCGAGGGTGCAGCCAACGGTGGCTCTTTGACCGTTGCCTTCCAGGACGGTACCTCGACGTCCGCCGAGATCGTGGGGCGAGACCCTAGTGCCGACATCGCGGTGATCCGCGTCGACGGCGTTGACAATCTCCAAGCGGTCAAACTCGGTTCCTCCGCCGACCTTCAGGTCGGCGAGACCGTCGTGGCCATCGGCTCGCCACTCGGGCTCAGCGGCACCGTCACCACCGGAATCGTCAGTGCCAAGAACCGTCCTGTTCTTCCAGGAAGTTCCGCCGGTGACGCCTCAGTGCTCAACGCGATCCAGACTGACGCCGCGATCAACCCCGGCAACTCCGGCGGCGCGCTCGTCAACCTCAAGGGCGAGCTCGTCGGCGTCAACTCGGCCATCGCAACGCTCGGGTCTGCTCCCGGTGCCCAGTCCGGCAGCATCGGGCTCGGCTTCGCCATCCCGATCGACGAAGCCAAGTGGATCTCCGACCAGTTGATCGAGAACGGCACCGTGCAGCACGCCCGCCTCGGTGTCTCGGTCGAGAGCGCGACTGGTGAGGTACGCGGGGCGGCGGTCAAGACTGTCGAGCCTGGCAGCACCGCTGACGACATCGGCCTTGAGGTCGGCGACGTCATCACCGGCTTCGACACTCAGGCCATCGACTCAGCAGACTCGCTCGTCGCCGCCGTTCGCTCGGCCGAGCCAGGCACCACCGTGACGATCACTGTGGTTCGTGGTGGCGACACCAAGACCATGGACGCCACCCTGGCCGCGGACACCACGACCAGCTGACGCCGTTCCCCCCGACCCCGGCCCGGGGCGGTTGCCTCCTCCCCTCGACGGCAACCGCTCCGGGCTCGGACTGTTCGGGAGACTGTCCGGGGGTGCCTTTACGCTCGTCGCATGACGACGCTCTGGCTGATCCGCCACGGAGAGGCCCACGTCAACCAGCCCAACCCGGACGGCACGTACTCACCTCTCGACCGGCGAGGTCTCACCGAACGCGGCGTCGAGCAGGCCGGCCTCCTGCGCGACCGCCTGGTCCGAGACGAAGTGCGGCCCGATGCCGTGATCACGAGCAGCTTCCTGCGTGCGCAACAGACCGCATCGATCGTCTGCGAGGGGCTGGGCGTCGAGCCGCAACTACATCACGACATCCAAGAGTGGCGTCCGGGCGACGACGCCGAAGTGATCCCGATGGGCGAGGCCGTCGGATCATGGAACCGGATCCTGGCCGGCCACGATCACGACGTCCGAATCACGCCAGGGTCGGAGTCGCACAACGAGTTCCTCCTACGAGCCGACCAAGCATTGACGCAGATCGCCAGCGACCACGCCGAACGCACCGTGTGGGTCTTTACCCACGGGGGCGTCATCGGTCGGTCGTTCGTCACGTTCCTCGACCTTCCGCCGCGCCGCTCGCTCCTCGGCATCCGCAGCAGGCACACGTCAATCACCGAATGGCGCCGCACGTTCGAGCTCGGCGAACCAACCTGGCAACTGTCCCGGTACAACGACGTCTCGCATCTGGACGGCGCAGCGCCCTGAGGGCGGTCAGCTTGCTGGCATGCCCTTCTGAACTTCGCCCCAGGCGTACTCGACGGCCTCACCGAGGATGTCGATGATGCGGCCCAATAGCTGCTGGTCGGCGATGAGCGGTGGCGAGATCTGCACCACGGGGTCGCCCCGGTCGTCGAGTCGGCAGAGCAGGCCGTCTTCGTACAACCGAGCCGACAGGACGCGGCGGAGCAGCCAGTCGGCTTCCTCGCCCTCAAAGGTCTGCTTGGTGTCGCGGTCCTTGACCATCTCGATGGCCCAGAAGTGCCCAACGCCGCGTACGTCCCCGACCAGCGGGATGCGGCGCAACTCGTTGAGCCGCTTCTCGATGTATGCCTCGTTGGTCCTGACGTTCTCGACAACGCCTTCGCGGTCGTAGATGTCGATGACCTTCAGTCCGATCGCCGCCGACACCGGGTGCCCGCTGTACGTCGTGCCGTGGTTGTAGAAGGCCTTGCCGGTCACGAAGGGCTCGGCCACCCGGTCGTGCACGATCACACCGCCGAGCGGAGCCATTCCGGCCGTCGCGCCCTTGGCGAAGACGATGAAGTCTGGCTCAATGTCGTAGCGGATCGAACCGAACCACTCACCGGTCCGGCCGAACCCGGTGATGACCTCGTCGGCGCACAGCAGCGCACCGTACTTGTCGGCCAAGGCCCGAAGGCCTGACCAATATCCGGGAGGAGGAGTGAAGCACCCACCGGAGTTCTGCACCGGCTCGGCGATGATGAGGGCAACCTCGTCAGGGCCGGCGTCGATGATCGCCTGCTCCATCTCCTCCAGAAGCGCCTGGGTGAAGGCGACCGGGTCGTCACCCTTGGGGTGCCGGTAGGCATTGGTCTCGCTGACGTGCGTGACGTCGATGGGCAGTGGCTCGAAGGGCTCACGGCAAAACTCGATGCCGGTGAAGGAGAGCGCGCCCAAACTGGTGCCGTGGTAGGCGGTGTTGCGGGCAATCGCCTTGGTGCGCTGCGGCTGACCATTCGCTTGATGCCAGTTGCGGGTCATCTTCCACATCGACTCGTTGGCTTCACCGCCACCAGTCGTGAAGTAGACGCGCTCCAACCCTGCTGGCGCCAAGTTGGCGATCCGCTCGGCCAGCTCAGCCGCCCTGGGGTGGGCCACGTACCAGGTGGAGGTGTACGCCAGTTCCTCCATCTGCGCCTTGGCGACAGCGCCTATCTCGGCGCCGTAGGCATGGCCCAGGTTCGCGCAGTACAAACCGGACAGCCCGTCGATGAACCGGCGACCGTGGACGTCGATCAGCTCGCAACCGTCACCTTTGACGAAGACCGGGATGTCGGCATCTTTGTAGTTGCCCATGTCGGTGAAGTTGAGCAACAGGTGGTCTCGCACCTGCTGCTGCACCACGGCAGCGTTGACCGGCTGACCTGGACCCGACATGACCCCTACATTTCCGACCGCGCCCAAGGGGCGGTCTGGTTGACCGTTGGCTGACTGTTCAGTCAGGATACCCCCGCAGATGTTCTCGGCATCTCACCACACCACATTGAGGAATCCCGTGACCAACGTCGAGTCAGCCCCGGCTGGTCCCTCCGCCGCAGCCCGCGAGCTCCAGGAGCGGGCCAGGCGCTACGTGGACGACGTCCTCATCCCGCTGGAACAGAAGGCGGAGCTGGCCGGTGGCCCCCTGCCCGATGACGACGTACGCCACATCCGCGAGGCGGCGCTCGAGCAGGGTTTGGCCGGGGGGCTGCACGCGCCCGAACACGGCGGTCAAGGCTGGACGACGACCGAATGGCTCCTCGTCGAGGAGCAGTTCGGCCGCAACACCAACGGCATCAGCTGGTACATGCCCACCGCTTACAACGTATGGCGGTCGGCCAGTCCGCAACTGATCGACCGCTGGCTCCGGCCCGCGCTGAAGGGCGAGCTGCATGACGCCTACGCCGTCACCGAAGCCGAGTCGGGATCAGACCCGTCCGGTATCTCGACGGTGGCCCACCGCAGCGATGACGGTGGTTATGCCATCAACGGTGAGAAGTGGTTCGTTACCTACGGTTCGGTCGCGGCGGTCATCGTGGTGATGGCGAACGTTGTCGACGGGGGCGACCGTCTCCCCACGCTCTTTGCCGTTCCCGCCGACGCTCCTGGCGTCTCGATCGTCGACGACCCGCCCTTCACCCACGCTTACCCGCATGGGCACCCCACGATGCGCTTCACCGACGTCAAGGTCGGCCCAGACGACGTGATCGGTGGAGTCGGCCAGGGCAATGACCTGCAGCGGATGTGGTTCACCGAGGAGCGCATTGGCATCGCGGTTCGCTGTATCGGAGCAATGCAAAGGCTGATCACCGAGACCACCGAGTGGGCCATCAACCGCGAGCAGGGTGGGGCTCGCCTCATCGACCACCAGGGTGTCTCGTTCCCGCTCGCTGACTCTGCGGCCGACGCCGCCGCCGGACGTCTGATGGTCTACGACGTTGCGCGTTTGAAGGAGTCCGGCGCTGATCCCAAGCTCATCCACGGCAAGGCCTCCATGGCCAAGCTCTTCTGCTCCGAGGCGGCAAACCGCTGCGCCGACCGCTCGGTGCAGATTTTCGGCGGACGCGGCTACATGCGCACGAACGTGGCTGAACGCTTCTGGCGTGAGCTCCGGGTTGACCGCATCTGGGAGGGCACCAGCGAAATCCAGCGGTTGATCGTCGCGCGCAGTCTCGAACGACGTGGCGTCGACGCCATGCTCGGCTAGTCGCGTGAGCATGCAGCTCGACCGGCTCTTTCGTCCTGCCTCGATCGCCGTTGTCGGCGCCACCGACCGCCCTGGCTCGTACGGCAACGCCGCTATCAGCAACCTGCTTGCAGCAGGCTTTGGTGGTCGGCTGGTCGGTGTCCACCCGAGTCGCATCGAGGTGCACGGTGTTCCGTGCGTCCCCTCGCTGGAGGCTATCGGCGAGCCGGTGGACGCGGTCGTTGTCGCTACACCTGCGGATAGTGTTCCCGCGCTTCTCGACACAGCCGGGCGACTGGGCTGCGGTGGAGCCGTGGTGTTCGCCGCCGAGTTCGCTGAGACTGGGCGAACCGACCGGCAGGACGCGCTCGTCGCAGCCGCGGCGCGTCACGACCTACCCGTGATCGGTCCGAACGCGAACGGCATCGTCTCCGTCACGAGTCGGGCTCCGATGTGGGGCGACAATGTCGCGGTCGGAGCCAGCGGTGGTGTTGCGCTGATTACGCAAAGCGGCAACCTCGGCGTCGTGGCACTGGCCAGCAGGCGTGGCATCGCGTGGCACACCGTCGTCAGTGTTGGCAACAGCGCCGTCGTCGATGCAGCCGGCGCGCTTAGTTACTTGGCGGGCGCAGACGGCGTTCGTTCGGTTGCGCTCTATCTGGAGGGGGACGGTGACGGCGCCACCTGGGCGGAAGCCTTGGCACGGTGCGCCGAGCGTGACATCCGCGTTGCCGTTCTGAAGGCCGGTCGCAGCGCCGCTGGTGCGGCTGCGGGTGGTGCGCACACGGCGGCAGTGGCAGGTGACCATCGCATCTTCGCTGCGCTCGTTGCTGAGGCAGGCGGCGCCTGGTGTCACGACCCGCACGAGCTCTTCGAGACCGCCAAACTGATGGCGACCCCGCGCCCCACCCGGTCGGGGGACTTGGCGGTCGTCACCTGCTCCGGAGGCGACTCGGTGATCGTCGCGGACGAGGCCGACCGACTAGGCGTACCACTTGCGAATCTCACCGGCAGCACGTGCAGAGCGCTTGCTGAACTGCTGCCAGAGGGTGTGGTGATCACCAACCCCCTTGACCACACCAACATGCTTTGGGCCGACACCCCGCGGGTGCGCGCAGTCGTCGAGACGCTTGCCGCCGATCCCGGCGTGAACCAAGTGCTCTATGTGCAGGACACTCCCCCTGACCTCGGCGACGCAGACGCCGCGGATTGGAAAGACACCCGCGACGGTCTGGTCACCGCCGACATCCCTGGCACCGGTAAGGCAGTTGCCTCGGGTCTCCCAGAGCTGATGCCGGCCGTCGTCGCGGAGTCACTGGCAGCCGACGGTGTCACGTCACTAGCCGGAATCCCTGCAGCGCTCGCCGCGCTCCGGGCGCACACTCTCCGTCTCGGGTCACCTGAGCATCTGCGGGCCATCGCGACGGCGGCTGTCTCTCTCGAGCCGGGCCAGTGGCTCGCCGAGCACGAGGGTAAGGCGATTCTCGCGGCGCGTGGCGTCCACGTTCCGGTCGGCCGGGCCGTCGGTTCGGCAGCCGATGCAGTCAAAGTGGCCGCCGAACTCGGTAGCCCCGTTGCGATGAAGGTCAGCCATCCCGAGGTGCAGCACAAGACTGATGTCGGGGGCGTCGTCCTGAGCCTGACCGATCCCCAGCGGATCAGTGTCGCCGCGGAGCAACTCCTGGCGCTCCAACCGGGCGGGGTGGTCCTCGTGGAGCAGATGGCCGAGCCCGGTGTCGAGATGCTCGTCTCCGCAACAAGGGGCGGTGTCGTCCCCGCACTCGTGATCGGAATGGGCGGGATTTGGACCGAGCTTCTTCAAGATGTCGTCGTGCTCCCCCTCCCTACTGACGCGGTGCGGGTGGCCGAGTCCCTGCGATCGCTTAAAGGTTACCCGGCGCTTACTGGCGGACGCGGACGTCCAGTCGCCGCCATCGACGCTCTGTGTGAACTAGCGACAGCGGTCGGTGACGCGCTCGTCTCCGAGCCGCTCACGCTGATCGAGCTCAACCCGGTGATCGTCTCGGACAGCTCGGCCATCGCGGTGGACGCCGTCGTCCGTCGTTAGGCCAGTGCGCGAGCGAACCGGTTCTGCTGGCCCGCACGCCGTCCACAGGGATCAGATCGTTGTCAGAAGCGAGTGACAGAGTGCTGGTCATGAGGAACTCCGCAGTGGCAATCGACGAGCAGGTGCACCACCTGATCGCTGCGATGCCTTCCATCGGAGGGACAGACGACGCGAACCTTCGTGACAGGCTGGTGCAACTCGAGCGAGTGGCGAACCTGGCGCAATCGGAGCAGGCGTCAGTCATGTGTGAGCTCGCTGAGCGTGCGCAACGTGCCGACCGCGCTGACGAGGAGTCGCGCGGCCGACAGCTCCTACCGCACGAGTTGCGGACGGAGTTCGTCGCCGACGAGATCGCGGTGACCTTGTCCTGCACCAAGGCCGCGGCTGCCCGCCGGTACGGCTTGGCATTGGCCGCTTCCGAGCACCCGTCGGTGCTCGGCGCTTGGCGCCACGGAGTCATCGACTCGCGCAAGGCCCAAGTCATCTGCGACGGCCTCGCTGGTGTGTCACACCCGGCGGCCAATGCTCTAGCCGACCAAGCCGCCAAGTACGCCACCACCCACACCAGCCCAGAGGTACGCCGGTGGCTGCAGCGGAGAGTGATCGCCGCTGACCCTGGCATGGCTGAGATACGCCGGGCCAAGGCGGTGGCTGACCGGATGGTCTGCGTGACGCCACTCTCCGACGGCGTCTCTGAGCTCTACGCACTTCTACCCAGCGTTCAGGCGAGGCAGATCTACGACACGGTGAACTCCGTCGCCATGGCGGGCGGAGCCGGCGACGTACGCGCCATGGACCAACGCCGTGCTGACGCGCTCGTCGACCTCCTCATCGGACGCGCCGAGCCCCCGCAAGTGACTGTCCAGGTTGTGGTGCCTGCCGACACATTGCTCGGCGAGTCAGCTGAGCCGGCGGACGTCGCGGGCGTAGGTCCGATCACGAGTTCTGAGGTCATCGAGTTGGTGGGTGCCCCCGACCGTGACATCGCGTTCCGTCGAATGCTTGCCGACCCCGACAGCGGCTACCTCGTCGACATTGCCGAAAAGCAATACCGACCTTCCCCCGCGTTGGACCGCGCCATCCGGGCCCGCGACAGGGTCTGCCGCTTCCCCGGCTGCTCCCGTCCCGCAACGAAAGGCCAGGGCACAGACCTCGATCACACAATTCCGTGGCCGCGCGGAGAGACGACCGCGTCCAACCTGGCAGTCCTCTGCCGTCACCATCACCTACTCAAGCACTCCCCCGGCTGGACCACCGAACTCCACCCCGACGGGGTCATGGAATGGACCTCCCCTGCCGGCAAGACGTACCGCACCGAACCCTGGGTCTACACCGATACCGGGTAACGAGGCCTGTTGCCGCTGAGCCGTGGTTGCGCGGATACGTCAGCCGAGGCGCTTCAGCACCAGCTGCGCGGCGCTGCGTCCACACATGCCGTGCACCCCACCGCCCGGCGGGGTCGACGAAGAACACAGGAAGATGCCGGGGTCGGTGGTAGCCCAGGGGGTCAAAGAGAGCCGCGGACGCGCGGCCAACTGCCGCCAGTCGGAGACCCCGCCCGCGATGTCGCCCCCCACCTCGTTGGCGTTGTGCGCCTCGAGGGCGGCCGGGCCCATGACATGGCGCGCGAGAACCCGATCGCGAAAGCCGGGAGCGAAACGCAGTATCTGGCGTTCGATCGCATCGGTCATATCCACGTCGCACCCGTTCGGCACGTGGCAGTACGCCCACAGGGTGTGCTTGCCTTCCGGCGCGCGCGACGGATCGGCACCCGTGGCCTGAGCCACCAGGACGTAAGGACGATCGGAGACTCGCCCCTCGGCAACCGCGCGCTCGGCGGCCACCAGCTCAGCCATGCTTGCCCCGAGGTGCACCGTGCCTGCGCTGGCCAGCCGCTCGTCGACCCACGGAACCGGAGCGTCGAGCGCCCAGTCGACCTTGAACACGCCGGCGCCGTAGCGCCACTGGGCAAGGCGCCTCCGGTACGCGGGCGTGAACCTCTCGCCGACGATCTGCAGCAGCTGACGCGGCGTTACGTCAAAGAGAACCGCCCTGGCGGATGGGACATCTGCCATGGACGCGACCCGGTGACCGGTTCGGACCTCACCGCCGAGCGATTCGAACCGGCGTACGAGGGCGTCAGCGATGGACTGCGAACCACCAACAGCCACCGGCCACCCAACGCCGTGCGCCAGGCCGCCGAGCAGCAAGCCGACAGCCGTGGTCATCGGAGCCGCAAGGTCGAGCGTGGCGTGGGCGGCAAGCCCACCGAAAAGCGCGCGCGTCGGTTCCTCACGGAACACACTTCGAGTGAACCAGGTACTCGGCCAAAGCCCTGCCGCACCGAAGGCCCCGGTGGTCAGCGGAGAACGAGGCGGTACCGCGAGCGGTTCCAACACTCCATCGGCCATGGACGCCCACCGGCGACTGAGCGCGCCGACCGTCCGCGTCCAGGCAGCCCCGTCCCGTCCCAACTGCGCTGCGGTAGCCGCGACGTCCTGGTGGAGGAGCAGTGACTCACCGGGGGCCAGCGGATGACCCAGTGGCACCTCAGGATGGGCAAGCCTCAGCCCATCTCGTTCAAGACCGAGCGCGCGGAACGCCGGGGAGGCAAGTGCAAGTGGGTGCGCGGTGGAGCAGACATCGTGGCGGAATCCAGGAAGGGTCAACTCCTCGGTGCGCGTCCCGCCGCCGTACTGGTCGGCGGCTTCAAGCACCAGGACGCGCCAACCCGCCTCAGCGAGTGTGACGGCCGCCACAAGCCCGTTAGGACCCGACCCGACGACGACAGCGTCCACGTCAGTCGTGGCTTGGCCCTGCGCACCGGACGTCACCGCCCCACTCTGTCAGGTGCCTCGATCGCGGCGAGGGCCGAGAGGCGATCATGGCCCACCCGCCGGTAGCATCGGGTCAGCGGGGACCGGATGTGAACTGCGGTTCTCGCTCTAGGCCGTGACCTGCCACGCCGTTACGAAAACGGGCGGCGCAAGAACTCGACATCGGAGGTGTCAGGTGCCCACCGCACCAGCTGGCACGCTCTACCGTGGCCGCGAAGGCATGTGGTCGTGGGTGGCCCACCGCATCACCGGCGCACTGACCTTCTTCTTCCTGTTCGCCCATGTGCTCGACACTGCACTGGTGCGCGTCTCGCCCGATGCGTACGACACGGTGATCGCCACCTACAAGAACCCCGTCGTCAACCTGCTCGAGGTCGGACTTGTCGGCGCCGTCCTCTTTCACGCCCTCAACGGCCTCAGAGTGATCGCCATCGACTTCTGGAGCAAGGGTCCGAAGTACCAGCAGGCCATGTTGTGGTCGATAGTGGCGGTGTGGATGCTCCTGATGATTCCAGGCGTCTACTTCATGCTCGAGCACACCCTTAGCTCGATTTTCGGGAGTGCCTGAGATGTCACCCATCGAAGCACCTGACATTCCGGCGCCGCGCTCGCAGCGCACGTTCGGTTCCAGCGGCCGGTCGAACTTCGAGCTCTACTCGTGGCTCTTCATGCGCATCTCAGGTCTGGTGCTCATTTTCTTGGTACTCGGCCACCTCTTCATCATGAACGTGTTGGACGGCGGCGTGCAGCGGATCAACTTCGCGTTCGTCGCCGGCCGCTGGTCTTCCCCGTTCTGGCAGGTGTGGGACCTCTTGATGCTCTGGCTCGCACAGCTACACGGCGGCAACGGGCTGCGCGTGATCATCAACGACTACGCCGAGCACGACACGACCCGAATCTGGCTGAAGTCGGCGCTCTACGCGTCCATGGTGCTCGTCATCGTCACCGGCACCTTGGTGATCTTCACCTTCGATCCGAACATCAGCTGAGGAGCACTGCCTCATGCCCCAGGTCCACAAGTACGACGTCATCATTGTCGGCGCTGGTGGCGCTGGAATGCGCGCCGCCCTCGAGTCCAGCAAGCGGGTTCGCACGGCCGTCCTGACCAAGCTCTACCCCACTCGCTCACACACCGGGGCGGCGCAAGGCGGCATGTGTGCTGCACTGGCCAACGTCGAGGAAGACAACTGGGAGTGGCACACCTTCGACACGATCAAGGGTGGCGACTACCTCGTCGATCAGGACGCCGCGGAGATCATGGCCAAAGAGGCCATCGATGCTGTGCTCGACCTGGAGAAGATGGGCCTGCCGTTCTCGCGTACGCCCGAGGGCCGAATCGACCAGCGCCGATTCGGCGGTCACACTCGTAACCACGGTGAGGCAGCAGTCCGCCGCGCCTGCTACGCGGCCGACCGCACCGGCCACATGATCCTGCAGACCTTGTACCAGCAGTGCATCAAGCAGAACGTTGAGTTCTACAACGAGTTCTACGTTCTCGACTTGCTCATGACGCACGGCGAGGTGTCCGGGGTGGTGGCGTACGAACTGAGCACCGGTGAGTTGCACGTCTTCCAGGCGAAGTCGGTGATCTTCGCTACCGGTGGGTTCGGCCGGGTGTTCAAGACCACGTCGAACGCGCTCTCCCTCACCGGTGATGGCATGGGTGTTGTCTGGAAGCGGGGATTGCCGCTCGAAGACATGGAGTTCTACCAGTTCCACCCGACTGGCCTTGCCGGACTGGGGATTCTCCTCACCGAGGGTGCTCGTGGGGAAGGTGGCGTACTGCGCAACAGCGAAGGTGAGCGCTTTATGGAGCGCTACGCGCCAACGATCAAGGACCTCGCGCCCCGAGACATGGTGAGTCGAGCGATCTACACCGAGGTGCGTCAGGGACGCGGGTGCGGCCCGCACCAGGACTACGTCCTGCTCGACCTCACGCATATCCCGGCCGAACTGCTCGAGTCCAAGCTCCCCGACATCATGGAGTTCAGCCGCACCTACCTCGGGATCGACCCCGCCAGCGAGCCGGTACCGATCTACCCGACCGCGCACTACGCGATGGGTGGTATCCCCACCGACATCGATGCCAGGGCGCTGCGCGACAACAAGGAGATCGTCCCTGGCCTTTACGCAGCTGGCGAAGCAGCCTGCGTCTCGGTCCACGGAGCCAACCGGCTCGGCACGAACTCGCTGCTCGACATCAACGTCTTCGGTCGCCGGGCCGGCATCGCTGCTGCCGACCACGCTGTGACCGCGCACTTCGTCGATCTCCCCGACAACCCCGAGGCCGACGTCCGTACCCTCATCGACCGACTGCTGAACGGTGCCGGCGGCGAACGCACTGGAGCAATCCGTGCCGAGCTCCAACAATCCATGGACGATCACGCATCGGTGTATCGCACCGATACCACGCTGAAGCAGGCCGAAGTCGATATAGCCGAGCTCAAGCGCCGATTCCTCGATGTCACCGTCCAGGACAAGGGAAAGCGCTACAACACCGACGTCCTTGAGGCGGTCGAGCTCAGTTTTTTGCTCGATCTCGCCGAGGTGGTCGTCGTCTCAGCGCGGGCCCGTAACGAGTCCCGTGGGGGACACTTCCGGGAGGACTACCCCAACCGCGACGACGTCAACTTCATGAGACACACAATGGCCTACCGCGAGGTCGATGCCGAGGGCAACGAAGAGATCCGCCTCGACTACAAGCCCGTCACCGTCACCCGCTACCAGCCGATGGAGCGCAAGTACTGATGACCGCAACTGTCGACTCCACCATCGACCATGCCCCAGAGAGCGGGTCGGCGCTGCAGCGGCGCAACGTGACTCTGCGCATCCGTCGGTTCAACCCCGAGGCCGGAGACACCGAGCCGTCGTGGCACGACTACCCCGTTGAGGTACTTCCTACCGACCGCATCCTGGACGCGCTGAACAAGATCAAGTGGGAGCAGGACGGCACCCTGACGTACCGCCGCTCATGTGCCCACGGGATCTGCGGCTCCGACGCCATGCGAATTAACGGGCGCAACCGGTTGGCCTGCAAGACCCTGATCAAAGACCTCAACATGGACGCCGCGATCACCGTCGAGGCAATCAAGGGCCTGCCGCTGGAGAAGGACCTCATCGTCGACATGGAGCCCTTCTTCCAGGCTTACCGCGACATCAAGCCCTTCCTGATCACCGAAGGGCACGAGCCAACCCGCGAGCGACTCCAGAGCCAGCATGACCGTGAGCGATTCGACGACACCACCAAGTGCATACTCTGCGCCGCATGCACCACTTCGTGCCCGGTCTTCTGGACCGACGGCCAGTACTTCGGACCGGCTGCCATCGTCGGCGCCCACCGCTTCATTTTCGACAGCCGCGATGAGGGTGCAGCGCAGCGCCTGGACATACTCAACGACCGAGAGGGCGTCTGGCGCTGCCGGACTACCTTCAACTGCACGGTCGCGTGCCCGCGCGGCATCCAGATCACCAAGGCGATCCAGGAGGTCAAGCGGGCGCTGATCTTCCGGCGCGTCTAGCC
>JBBQAL010000187.1:0-2987 GCA_038316135.1 Candidatus Nanopelagicales bacterium
CCTCGCCTTCGAGACTCTCACCGGTTAGCTCAGGAGCTGGGTCCCGGTCCTCTGGGTTGATGAGTTCGGCGGTTCCCGCGTCAGTAGGGGCATCCTGACCCAAGATCTCAAGCCTGGTTCCCGCCCCGCCGGGACGAGTGATCACGACGATCGACACGATCAGTGCTGGGATGAGTACCGAAAGGCCCGCGATGGTCCAGACCACATGTCTGCTTCTCCGACGCTTGACGGTGTCTTCGCCCGCCTCTGGTGAGTGGCTCATTCCGTCCAATTCGATGTGCTTGGAAGTCGATCGTCGCAGTGCTCCGACCTTCGGCGCCACGGCTCTTGGCGAACCAGTGGGGGTTGAGTCTAGATAGCGCCGAGTGCATGGATCGTGTTGATCCGATCAAGGTTCCGTCAAGGTTCTTGAGCAGCTGACGTAGGGATGTGAGGGGTATCTCATTTCTTGCGCGTATCGTTTGCTTCGGCATGCGCGGTCCTCGCTAGCATCCCGTGACGTCGCCGCCGGAGACGGGCCTACCGGATACGCTGCGCCGATTTCACATAGCTGTTCCCGGCGAAATGGCCGGTGGATCGGGACCTTAGGCACTACCCCCAGGGGGTATAAGACTGGAGAGTCGGAGTACATGCCGGAGCCGATCGAAGCGCGCGCGTAGAGGTGGTTTGCTCCCAGACTGGGACAGGATGAGGTCGTGATGACGCGGACATCGCCAACTGCTCGAACACGAACCTCGTCGCAAGGTGCGTCGGATCCGGTCGACTTGCTGGTGGCGGCCGGGATCGAAAAGTCCTACGCGAGTGGCCTCTGGCCGTGGCGGCACCGGAGGCCGGTGCTGCGGGGTGTGGACTTGACCTTGCATCCGGGTGAGGTGGTCGGCCTTGTGGGCGAGAATGGGTCGGGGAAGAGCACCTTGATGAAGATCCTCGTCGGGGCGTTGTCTTCGGATGCCGGCACGGTCAACTTCGATGGCCGACTTGGCTACTGCCCACAAGAGCCGTTGGTGTATCCCCGACTCACCTGTGACGAGCACTTCGAGTTGTTCGCCCACGCCTACCAAATGACACGCGAGCAATCCAAGACCTCTCAGCACAACATCTACGATGCCCTCGGCTTCGCCCGCTACTCGCGGACGAGGGCTGACAAACTGTCCGGCGGGACTCTTGCCAAACTCAACCTTGGTCTGGCCCTGCTGGCCGACCCAGATCTGCTACTGCTGGATGAGCCGTACGCCGGCTTCGACTGGGACACCTACCAGAAGTTCTGGGCCTTGGTCGCAGAACGCCGCCAGGCCGGCCGAACAGTGCTCGTGATCAGTCACTTCGTCGTCGACCAAGAGAGGTTCGATCGCATCGTCGAACTCAGAGACGGTCGGACGCTGCCGCAATGAGCACCATGCTGCTTGTCCGCCGATATCTTGCCGACTACGCCCGCAACCCCGTCAATCTGCTTCTTCTTGCCGTTGTCCCCGTGGTGTTCGTCGTGTTCGTGGCTGGCAGCATGTCCGAGTGGGCAAAGGTGTTAGGTGGAACGGGCGCTAGCGTCGAGTCCGTCAGTGCCGGTTGGGCGGCAGCGTTCCTGGCTGGTATTGCCATGTACTTCCAAGTGGCCACCACACGAGACACCGACCGCCGAGTTGTGCGCGCCGGACTGTCCGCCCCAGCCTTGGTTCTAGCCAGACTCCTTGCCAGCTTCTGCTTGGCGGGGTTCGCCAGCGCGGCGGCGCTTGTTGCACTTGCCGCCAGCAACGGCATCCAGGACCCAGTTCGCGTGATTGTCGGAACCCTCATGTTCGCGGTTGTCTACGTCGCGATCGGTGGCGTGGTGGGCGTGTTCGCCCAGAACCCGGTGAATGGCACGGTCATCGTTCTCTTCGTCTGGATCCTTGACGTGTTCTTCGGCCCTGCGATGGGCGCCGCGGATCGGCTCGCCACGCGGGGCCTGCCTACCCACTTCGTGACACTGTGGATGGTGAACCTTCCGTCCGGCCACAGCGGTAGGCGGGAGGATCTGGCTTGGGCCGTGGTCTGGAGCGTGACTGCGATACTCGCCGCCTGGGCGATCCTCGCAACTCGAACCCGAGGTGCGGTGGCCCGCGTTCAGTGGCGAACGCGGGCCACCGGACAATTCGGTCCCGCGTTTCGAGCAGCCTGGCGAGTCGCACGACGGAACCCGGCTCAGTGGGTGTTGTTCGTCGTCGTACCAGTGGTGTTCATCCTCACCGCCGAGGCGGTCACCCCCGACCAACCCATCGAGGTCACAATCGACGAGAATGCCCGAAGCGTGGTTGGCACCTTTCCGATGCCTGACGTGCACAGCGCGACGATGGCCCCCATCGCGGTCGCTTCCCTGGCTGCCCTGGTCGGATTGTTCCTCTTGCTTGATAGTCGCGACGGTGACCAGAGAGTATCGATCGCGGGCATGAAACCGAATGTGGTGTTGGCCGCCCGAGTTTCAGTTCTCGCGTTGACCGCGTTAGCTGCGACCGCCGTGTCCCTTGCGACCACGGCGCTGGTGTTCCACCCCACCAACTGGCCGGTCTATGCCGCGGCCAACATCCTGCTCGCCCTCACCTACGGCAGTGTCGGCGCTCTCCTCGCCCCGATTTTCGGCCGGGTCGGCGGTGTGTTCTTGGCGTTCTTGCTGCCGTTCCTGGATCTCGGCATTGCGCAGAGCCCGATGCTGCACCCCAGACCGACGACGTTCTCTGAACTGCTACCCGGCTACGGAGGTTCGCGCGTCCTGCTGGACGGCGCTCTGACTACCGGGTTCGACGAAATGCGACCTCTATTGATCGGGTTCGTTTGGCTGCTGGTGCTCGGCGGTGCAGTCGCTTGGAACTATCGGCGGGCCATAGAGCGGCGGGCGACGATTTCGAGCGGAGCACAGGCGAGGCACTGATGCTCATCGTGGATTCCCCTGCGGAGTGGGGCCGCTGGTTCGAGTTGGATCGCCGCACGTAGATTCCTCCGTCTCGCGACCGCTC
>JBBQAL010000057.1:0-17464 GCA_038316135.1 Candidatus Nanopelagicales bacterium
ACGCTTTGACCTGTCGGAACCCCCTCGGTACAGAACCTGGTAAACCGGTTGCTTCCTTGGCAGTAACCACGGTCACCGGCGAGCCGAGCCAGCTGGTCGTTTGCGGTCCCGACGGCCAACAGATATCGACACTCACAACGCCCGACGATGATCGCTTCACGGCATTGTTGGACGCCCTGACCCTGCCGGACCTTCCCTCGACGTCCAGTAGTCCGTGTCCGGCCATCGCCATCTTCTACCCGCCGGTGCTCCTGCAGACCAGCGAGGGTTCCTGGTTGCTGCATCAGCCGCAAGGTAACTGCGGTGCACCACGACCCAAAGTTCTACAGGCCGTGGCGACACTCCTACATTCCCTGTCCTGATACCGCGAGCCGTTTGGCGGAACCTTCTGCACGCTCCCGTTGAACGAACGCCCTACCGATCGAACGCCCTACGGATTCTGAACGAAGATGGCCTTGTCAGTGTCGACGCCTTCGATAGCCCAGGCGTCAGTGGGCACATCCGGTTCACTGTTCCCACCCGTGTCGTTGCAGCCAGGAACGACGACATCCGCGAGGGGCTCTGCGGGTTGCGGATATGGAACACCTCTGAGTCCGTCGACCCGGATGGAGTAGAAGGCGTCCTGCCACCACACACCCGCTACGCAGGAGGCGGGGATGATGACCCCGAATCCCGAGGTGCCGGATTCCTGGACGCGGTACTCAGAGTTGACTGCGATGGCGAGGCTGGACAAATCCGGGACTGAGCTCTGGGGTGAGATCTCAGGCTGAGCCGTGGGTGGTGGGTCACTGCGGCACCCCACGAGCACGATGCCGCTCACGATGCATGCCGCAATCAGGCCGGATCTCTTCACGCCGCTGTGACGCAGGTGCTGCCCTTGAGGTTCCTCGCAATCATCAGCGGAAGTATCTCCAGTGGACAGCTTCCCAGAGTCAAACGGCGTGTTTGGAAAAAGCCCAACACGTCGCCGTAGAAGGGCGGGGGCGGCGAGCCCAGGTTCGACGCCGAACGGTCGGCCCGCCCGCTCAGGAGCGAGTCATCTCGCGACGTCTCCGAGCGGTCGCCCGGTTGTTTTTGGGCTGGCGCGAATGTCGCCAACAAAATCGGCGCTTGCCTTTCGGCTTGCGCGAACTTCAAACGGACGTGCGTGAACGTGGACAGACGGACAAAGGCTCAGATTTCGCCAGGGGGACTTGGACTCGGGGAGTCCTCGCAGTTGCTCTTGATCTGCGTGGCTGCCAGCGTGGCTGCCAACCTGTCGCCCGTGGTCGGGTCAACACGACGAACATGCAGGTCAAGCGAGTGGGCCGCCAGGGACTCGAACCCTGAACCTACGGATTAAAAGTCCGCAGCTCTGCCAATTGAGCTAGCGGCCCGGAAGAAGCAGTCGAGCCGGGCCGAATGTCCAGGCGCTGACGGGAACTTCTCGGGGAACACGCTACCGCCGTCGCGCAGCGCTTCCGATAGTGGCTGGCTATGCGCCTGCGCAGGCGCCACGAGGCGCACCGCGTAGCTCAGCCGTGGTACTGAGCCGGAGACGCTACCGCCCCCTGGACGAGGGATCTGTTCATTGCGACCGAGCGTCAGCACGTGATCGAGCTCAACGAAAAGGCGCATGTGGCTAAGTAGCCACGCAGGCCGACGAAGGCATCGTCGCTGCGCACGGAGTCATCCGGCCGTCATCGACTCGTTGGCGGAGGTAGTCGGGGAATCACGTCACCCACGATTGCCACCAGCCTGCTGACACTTCTTGGTCGCTTGACACCGATCCGCCGCCGGATATCGCTCGACAAAGCGAACAGCCGCCCCGGTCACGACTTCTGTCGTGACCGGGGCGGCTGAACGTCGTATCGCTACTGCTCAGCGGCACCAAGCGAAAAGCTCTGGGCTCTTGGTGTGCAGCTTGACGACCTGTCCCAGCGAAAGGTACGAGCCCTCAGGCAGGTCAGCGAAAATCGGGCCGTTCGCCGCGTCGGCGAGGGTGCTGTAGTCGATCTGCTTCTGAGCGGCCGCCTGCAGCAGACCGAGCTCCTTCAGCGTTCCGATCCCAGCCTGGACGCATGCGCCGCCGGTCTTCGTCGACGCCTGTGCCGGCGCAGCCATGCCGATCGATGCTGCAAGTGCAACGGCTCCAGCAATGGCAAGAGTCTTCTTCATGATGTCTCCTTATGAGGGCGTGAACGTAGTTCCTTTCTCTGCGTAGTCCCTTGGTGGATGCAGCGCGAGCGAGAACGTCGCCAGTCGCACCCTCTGTGTAGCTGCTGCAACAGAGCGCAACCAATCGGGGATCCACAGCCCCCAACCTCCATGTGACTCATCTCTCAGATCCTCGACAAAGTCCCAGGAGAGGGTCCGATTCGTCCGCTTCCGCCCTGTGGACGTTCCACGCCGAGGTTGGCGAGGTGTCCTGGAGCGTGGTTAGTGTCTTGACTCGTTGCGTCCGATGAGACGCGGTCCGTCAAGGACCACTGCGCCGGGGATTCCCCGCCGGCGTTGACAGCCGGGATGAAGCCCGCAGACCCCAGAGCAACCCTGCGTTGCGCTGTGCTTCTGCCCGGTCCGCACGAAGTCTGGAGTTGCATGTTTTTCTCGCGTCCGACGCTGAGCGCATTTTCGCTGCGTGTCGTTGGCTCAGCCATCGGCACCGCGATCGTCGCCGCCAGTCTGGTGACAGCCGCCACGCCCGCGTCCGCCGCTGATGGCACCGCCACTGTCACGCTGACTGTCGACGGAGTGAGCAACTCGGTCACAACAGCAGCAACGACGGTGAGCGACCTCCTCACCCAGCAAGCCATCGCGTTTGACTCGACCGACCTGGTCAACCCTGGCTACCAAGCAACGCTCTTCGACGGCATGGCCGTCTCGTGGACGCCCGCCAAGCGCGTCTACGTCCGGGCGAACGGCACGCGCACTGCCCATCAGGTGGTTGGCGACACCGTTCGTCAGGTCACTGCCGAGCTCGGTCTCCCCACTGGCGCAGCCAGGAACACCGGCCGCCAGGCCTACTCATACCAAGACGCGCGCATGTACGGGCCACTCGGCGCCCAGTTGAGCGCCGACGAGACCGTCCGTGAGAACAGCGTCGCCATCGTGCACAAGATTCGGTTCGCCTTCCCTGACCGCTACCTGCGGATCGACCACAAAGTCGTCAAGGACCACAGCAAGTTGGTCCGCTCCGGCGGATCGCGCGTCTACAAGGAAGGACGCGACGGCCGCAAGCACGTCGTCTACCGAAACCGATACCTCGACGGCAAGCTCACGTCGAAGCGCATCGTGCAGTCGAAGGTCGTGTCCCACGCCCAGCGCCGCGTGGTTCGCGTGGGCACCGGCCCGAACTGGATCGGCCTGGCCGCCTGTGAGTCAGGTGGCAACCCGAACGCGGTGAACCCTGCCGGGTTCTATGGCCTCTACCAGTTCTCCATCTCCACCTGGCACGCTGTCGGCGGCAAGGGCATCCCCACCGACTACGGTTACTGGGAGCAGACCAAGCGAGCGTGGATGCTCTACAAGGGTTCCGGCCGTTCGCCATGGCCGGTCTGCGGTAGCCGGCTCTAGCCACACCCCCGGAGGCTGACGTTGAAGGCACTGGTCACCACCGGATCGAGCGGACCAGGGCTCAGGCTCGCTGACGTTGCAGCACCACAGCCGGCATCGAATCAGGCCCTCGTCACGCTGACCGCGACATCGCTCAACCGCGGCGAGGTGCGCCATCTGGCCGACGAAGAGCCAGGCATCGTTCTTGGCTGGGACGTCGTCGGGACCGTTGCCCAAGCTGCTTCTGACGGCTCCGGCCCTGGCATCGGGAAACGCGTCGTCGGGTTGGTCAGCGAAGGCGGATGGGCTGAGCAGGTTGCCGTGCCAACGCATGCGCTCGCTGTCATCCCCGATGGCGTCACTGACGCGGCTGCAGCCGTCCTCCCGATCGCAGGGCTCACTGCGTGGCGGGCGCTGGAGATGGGTGGGCTGCCGCTCGGCTCACGCGTCCTGGTCACCGGTGCAGCCGGCGGCGTCGGTCGCCTGGCCATTCAGCTCGCCTCCCTCGCTGGGGCCGATGTCACGGCGGTCATCGGACGACCCGAGCGACGCACCGGCCTCGTCCAGCTCGGAGCTTCTGATGTGGTCGTTGGGATCGAAGCTGCTACCGGCCGCTACGACCTCATCCTCGAGTCAGTGGGGGGCAGCTCACTGCGGACCGCGTCCGAAATCCTGGCCCCAGAAGGCGTTCTGGTCACCTACGGACGCTCATCCGGCGAGGACGGCGGTATCGACCCCTACTGGTTCGGCAACCACTCGGGCGCGCGGATCGAGGGGCTGCTGGTCTTCACCGAGGCCGACCGCCACCGCCTCGGCACCGACCAGCTTGAGCGGATGCTGTCACTCATCGCGGCCGGACGTCTTGACCCTCAGGTCACCCGTACCGGCTCGTGGCACGACCCGATGCCGCTCGTTCAGGCTTTGCTGGACCGCCAGATCGACGGCAAGGCCGTCCTCACCGTCAGCTAACTCCAAGAACGACGCGTTCACCCGCTCTGACGCAACATGCTCCCTCCTCATCCTGTGGACAACCCGGCTCTCAGGCGTACCCCAGTTCGTGCAGCCGGTCGTCGTCGATCCCGAAGTGATGGGCGATTTCGTGGACGACGGTGATGCGCACCTCCCGGACGGCTTCGTCCCAGTCGCGCGCGTAACGGAGCGTCGGCCCCCGGAAGATCGTGATGTGGTCCGGCAGGACGCCGCTATAGGTGCCATCCCGCTCGGTGAGCGGAATCCCCTCGTAGAGCCCGAGCAGATCGCGCTCTTCACCCGGCGGCGGCTCATCGGCAGTCAGTACGACAACGTTCTGGACCAGGTTCATCAGCTCAGTGGGTACCCCGTCGAGTGCTTGGGACACCAACTCCTCGAAGGCCTCCGCATCGATAGGTAGCACCCCACCAGCGTAGGACGCCGTCCGACTACCCTCTATCCGTAGCCTCAATCGTCTGCCCAGGGAGCCATCACCATGAACCGCCTACGTGACCTACTCGGCGCGGACTTTCCGGTCCTCCTCGACGGTGGCATGGGGACGCTGCTGCAGGAACGCGGCCTCGAAGGCGGCGGGCCCGGTGAGCTCTGGAATGTCGAGCACCCCGACATCATCCGCAAGATTCACACCGAGTACGCCGAGGCCGGCGCTCGCATCCTGACCACGAACACCTTCGGCGGCACCGAGCCGCGGCTGTCGATGCACGGACTCGGCGACCGCGTCCACGAGCTCAATGAGGCCGCAGCCGCGATCGCGTACGAGGTGGCGCAGCAGCACGGCATCTTCGTCGCTGGTGACCTCGGCCCGACCGGTGAGTTGATGTTCCCCATGGGCACGATGGACGAAGAACAGGCGACGGCGCTCTTCGAGGCCCAACTTCGCGGCCTGGTCGCAGGTGGCATCGACCTCGTCATCATCGAGACAATGAGCGATCTGTCTGAGGTCAAAGCCGCCATCGCCGCAGCCGACAGGGTCGCGCCTGCCCTGCCGATCGTTGTCACGCTCAGCTTCGACACCAACCTGCACACGATGATGGGCGTTGCCCCGGCGCAGGCCGTCTCCGAGCTGGCCGAGTCACCAGCGGACGCCGTCGGCGCCAACTGCGGGCGCGGGCTGGCCGAGCTCGAGTCGATCATGGCCGCCATGGTCGACGTTCGCCGCGATGACCTGCTGCTGGTCGGGCAGTCGAACGCAGGGCTTCCGCACCTGGTCGGAGACCAATTCGTCTATGACGCGTCCGTGGACGACGTCGCCGAGCATGCCGTCCGGCTGCGTGACATGGGCATCGACCTGATCGGTTCATGCTGCGGCTCGACGCCGGCGTTCACGCTGGCCATGCGTGACGCCCTCGCCGACTCCGCCTGACGGGGCACGACTGACCCGTCTGAGCCACTTGCCCGCCCCGCCCCGGCTTTGGAGCATCCACACCCCATCCCCTATGCTGAGCGGGCTTCCGGCGGAGCTAGCCCTCATCGTCTAGCGGCCCAGGACGCCGCCCTTTCACGGCGGTAGCGCGGGTTCGAATCCCGCTGGGGGTACCAACCTCCTGCCGGAGGCTGACTTCACCACGAGGTCCCGTGGAGCAGTTCGGAGTGCTCGTCGCCCTGTCAAGGCGAAGGTCGCGGGTTCAAATCCCGTCGGGACCGCTCAGCTCGTCCTGTGTGCGCACCTGGTGTGCAGGCAGGTCCGGCTGGGGCAGGTAGCTCAGTTGGTACGAGCGTCCGCCTGAAAAGCGGAAGGTCGGCGGTTCGACCCCGCCCCTGCCCACCACTACACCCGCGTCAGTCGAGGGCGCCCCGCGTGAGGCGGGTCACATCGACGTTTGGCCCCTCCCTCCTCGGGTAACTCTCCAGGTGTTCATCGCAGGCCGATCCCCGCACCAGGGGCGGCTCACCTGAAGGAGGTGCGAACCATGGAGCACGAAGCCCACACCAGAGTCGAACGCCCGGTGTCCACGGTCTACAACCAGTGGACGCAGTTCGAGTCTTTCCCCGAGTTCATGCAGGGCGTCAACAAGGTGACGCAACTCGACCCAGCCACCACCGAGTGGGACGTTGAGATCGCCGGAGTCCAGCGTGGATTCACCGCCGACATCATCGATCAGCAGCCTGACCGTCTGATCCACTGGCGCTCACGTACCGAGCCCATGCACGAGGGGCGCGTCAGCTTCACACCAGAAGGTGACGCCACCGATGTGAGGCTGTGGCTGAACTTCGAACCCGACGGCGTCATCGAGCAGCTCGGCGACAAGCTCGGATTCGTCCAGGGTCGCGTCGAGGGCGATCTCGATCGTTTCAAGCACTTCATCGAGCAACGCGGTGACGCGACCGGCGCCTTTCGCGACAGCATGCCAGCCGGTGACATCGACAGCTCGGCCCTCGACAGCCCGGTAACTCACGATGTGAAAGGAATACGTCCATGAAGCTCGTCACCATCGCCCTCGGCGCCGGTATCGGAATCGGATACCTCGCAGCCAACGAGGATGCCAGGAACAAGGTTTGGGCAAGTCTGATGCAGGCGAAGGAGTCGACGCAGGCGAAGTCCATCGAGGACAAGGTCGGCGGCGCGGTGAGCGGCGTGGTCAGCCAGCTGGCGGACAAGCGTCGGTCAACCGGCGACGACATGCCCCCCACACCCAGCACCATCTCCCCTGAAACACCTTCGACGTCCGTTCGTTCTGTCTTGGGCTGTTGATGGGGTGTGGGGCGGGGGGGGCGGGCGACGCTGCTGCGGGGGAGCAGCGTCGCCCCGGTCGTCCGGGTCTTTTGTTGTCGCCTTCCGGGCTTCAAGCACCTTCGTTTGCGCCATCGGGCTCGACCGCAGAGACCCTGACCACCAGGAGGACCCCTGAATCCGCTCACGATGGGCCCATCGCATGCCGATATCGCCGGGGAGGGGCCAACCACGGTCCCGGAACCGGGGAGGTGTCGACGTGGTCGAGGCGCGCGGTGTCGTCATCGCCACGGTGATGGCTGCCCTAGTGGTCCTCGGACTTCTCGCCTTCGCCGCCTCCACGATCTTCCCGAGCACTCTCCGGCAGCAGGCGTGCCACAGCGGCCAGTTGCCGAAGTCGGAGTGCGACTAGCCCCGTCGAGTCTTGGCGGCAGCGATTCGTCACGGGTCAAGAGCCGACCCGACGTCGCACTGGCGGATTCCTTGCGCTTTTGGGCCAATATCTGCCGGCAAAGTGCAGGCAATCCGCCAATCCTTGACCTGAACCGGCAGCGAGACCGCACACCAACGAACCATCGGACGCCCCGGGCGCAGCCTTCCCTCATCCACCGGGCAGACGTTCGACAGCCCCCGATACATTGGACCAGGGGCTGTCGACAGGCTCGTCGAGTACGGCGGCTACTTCTTGGGAAGCACCCGCACGAAGAAGCGTTGGCTCGTCCAGATCGGGTCGACCTTCACATTTGTTCCGGGGCGTGATGCGTGCAGAATCTGGTTCTTTCCGGCGTAGATCGATGCGTGGTAAACCCCGCCCGAGTTGTACATGAACACCAGGTCGCCCGGGCGCGCCTGCTTACGCGAGATCCGTTCGCCCTTGTGGCTCTGCGCCGACGCCGAGTGCGCCATCGAAATGCCGGCGGCGTTCTTGTACACGTACATCGTCAGGCCTGAGCAGTCGAACGCGCTGGGTCCGGCAGCTCCGTAGACATACGGGTCGCCCTTCTGGTTGCGAGCCACCTTCATGATGCGGTGGTACTTGCGATCGATCCTGGCGCGAGCTGCCTGGATCGACTCCCAGCGCTTCTGAAGTGCCCTATAGGTGCGCTCGTTGATGACACCAGTCACCGAAAGGCCACGGTGGTCCTGAAAGGTCTTGACCGCCCGCTTGGTCTTGTCGTTGAAGGACCCAGTGCGCGGGTCCACATCGAGGACTCGCTGCGCAAGTAGCACGCGGGGACCGGAGTCACCTTTGCGCAAAGTGTCGAAACCGCCACCAGCCGCTGTGGCGGTGCTGGCGGCAAGGGGGCTAGCAAGGGCAATGGCGAGGCCGACGGCAAGAAGACGTCGACGCGCAAAAATCCGCGACATGTTTCCTCTCCGACGCCTGCGAGGTCAGCTGTCGGGTTCGGGCCAGAGAGTGCCCGGTCGTGCCTTTCGGCAACGACTTAACCCCAAGACCGTCCGCGTTCTAGCGGCCGGTCACTAACCTTGGGTCCCCCGCTCCTGCCCACGTTCACATCGTCACCCTCCGGGCTGGGCAGGATTCGGCGTACCCGGAGAGCCCCCACCTGGCGGCGAGGTCACGCGAGGGTATCGGCCGCCAAGGCAGCGAACGCAACCCCTAACCCCCCAAAGTGGGATAGTTCACACCCGATCGGCCTAGTTCTTTGCGACTAGTTACGCTATTCGGGGCTGATCGCCGCCGGTCTAACGCTGCGGCGGCGGAGACTGCGCTGGCGGTGGCAGCGTTGGTGGAGCGACTGCAGGTGGAACCTCATCACCCTGCAGCCCGGCCAGCAGCCCCTGAACTTCGGCAGCCCGGTAGCGCCGGTGACCTCCAAGGGTGCGGATGGCACTCAACTTGCCGGCTTTGGCCCACCGAGTCACCGTCTTGGGATCGACTCGGAAAAGAGCTGCCACCTCCGCAGGCGTCAGCAACGCCTCCGGCTCCGGTGGTAGTTGTGCCATCTGTCCCCCACGTGACGTCATCAAGTTCACTCATCTCTCGGTTGCGCTCCGCGAGCGTCCCACTGCAAAGAGTGACGGATGTCCCGCTTGTCCGTAATCCCTCATCAGTGCCATTCCTCCCTGATCGTCGGGACTAACCCATTCGGGGTCATCTTGTTCCCGGCGCTGCTGGGCCCCTGGTCATGAGGGTCGATAGGGTCCGGCCGTGACCGACGGACACTTTGAGCAGGGCACCCATCTCTTCGACCGGATCGACGGGCACGAGCAAGTGGTCCTCGCCTCCGACGAGGACACTGGCCTGCGCGCGATCATTGCGATCCACTCCACAGCGCTTGGGCCCGCGCTCGGCGGCACCCGGTTCCACGCCTACCCCGACGACGGGGCCGCCCTGGATGACGTCCTGCGGCTCTCCCGCGCCATGAGCTACAAGAACGCCCTGGCCGGCCTCCCGCTCGGCGGTGGCAAGGCGGTCATCCTCGGTGATCCGGCCACCGTCAAGAGCGACGCTCTGCTCGAGGCGTACGGACGTGCTGTCGAAAGGCTCGCCGGGCGCTACTACACCGCGTGCGACGTCGGCACCTACGTGGCAGACATGGACGTCGTGGGGCGGGCCACCCACTATGTGACCGGCCGGAGCGAAGCCGAAGGAGGCAGTGGCGATTCTTCCGTGCTCACCGCACTCGGCGTGCTCTGCGGAATGCGCGCCTGCGCCCAGCATCTCTGGGGTTCGGACGACCTCGCCGGACGCCGCATCGCCATATCCGGGGTCGGCAAGGTTGGTCACCGACTCGTCGATCATCTCAGGGATGCCGGGGCGTCCGTGGTCATCTACGACGTCAGCGCTGAGGCGACCGCCGCGGTCGTCGCCCGCCACCCAGAGGTCGAGGTGGCCGCCAGCGAGGCCGAGCTGGTGGCCCGTGGCGACGTCGACGTCTACTCGCCCAATGCCCTGGGTGGGGCACTCAGCGACGCGAGTGTGGCCTCCTTGAGCGCTGCCGTCGTCTGCGGGGGTGCCAACAACCAGCTCGCTCATCCCGGGATCGAACAGCGCCTCGCCGATCAGGGGGTCACTTACGCCCCCGACTACCTCGTCAATGCGGGGGGCGTGATCCAGGTCGCCGACGAGCTCAACGGGTTCGACCTTGAACGGGCCCGCGGCCGCACACTCGGCATCTACCAGACCACTTTGGACGTTCTTCGCCTCGCTGCCGACGCCGGGATCCCGCCAGCGCGAGCCGCCGATCGGCTGGCCGAAGCCATCATCGCCGCGGGGCCTGCGGCGACCGGCTGACCGGGCGGCTGACCGGGCGGCTCACCGGGCGGCGGGGAACCACCCGATCGGACCAGAAATCGGAGCGCCTGCCTGCACGCCGCCGGCGTCGATCGTCTACCCTGGAGAGCAGTGCGCCCCAGGGGCGCCATCCGATAGACACGCCTACTGGGGTCGATGCCCCAACGAGGGGGTCAGCCCATGGGTCGCGGGAGGGCCAAGGCCAAGCAGACCAAGGTCGCCCGGCAGCTGAAGTACTCCAGCTCCGAGCTTGACGTCGACGCGCTTACCGTCGAACTTGGTGGCGAAGCCACACATACCGACGTGGTCGAGGACGATCCCTACGACCCCTACACAGCCGCGGGCGGCGAAGCCGAGTCCGGCCGCTGAGGCCCTCACCCCTTCACAACGCGTGTCGGTGGCTAGCCGGGGTGGTCGCCCACCAACTCGACGGTGGAACGTTCTGACGCAGCCTGCACTGTGCCGCACACCCACGCCGGAATGCCCCTTTCGACGAGCAGCCGCACGCTCTCGTCGGCCTTAGCACCGTCGACGATCGCGATCATGCCGATTCCTTGGTTGAAGGTGCTCTCGAGGTCATCGCGCATCACCCCGCCGAGTTCGCCAATCAAGGCGAAGACCGGGGGCGGCGTCCAGGTTGTGCGGTCGATGGTCGCAGACAGGTGGGCCGGGATGACTCGAACGAGGTTGTGGGCGAGTCCGCCTCCGGTGATGTGCGAAAAGGCGTGCAGTTGCTCGCGGTGTGAACGCGCAAGCGCTAGACAGTCGAGGCTGTAGATGCGGGTTGGCTCGAGCAACTCCTCACCGACAGTGCGGCCAAGTCCGTCAACATCGTGGTCGACGTCCCAACCGGCGATGGAGAAGAAGACGTGCCTCGCCAGTGAGTAGCCGTTGGAGTGCAACCCACTGCTCTCCATGGCGATGAGGGCGTCTCCGGACTCCACCCGCTCTGCACCCAGCACATCATCGGCATCGACGATTCCAGTGCCAGCGCCGGCCACGTCGTACTCGTCCGGCTCGAGCAGACCCGGATGTTCGGCGGTCTCACCGCCGACCAGCGCCGCCCCGGCCAACCGGCAACCCTCGGCGATTCCGGAAACGATCGCTGCGATCTTCTCCGGGTACACCTTGCCTGTTGCGATGTAGTCGGTCATGAAGAGCGGCTCGGCCCCGCAGACAACGAGATCATCGAGAACCATCGCAACGAGGTCAATACCGATCGTGTCGTGTACATCCATGCGACGAGCGACGTCGACCTTGGTGCCGACACCGTCCGTTGACGATGCGAGCAGGGGCTTGCGCAGACGCGTATACGGCGTCAGGTCGAAGAGCCCAGCGAACCCGCCGATACCGCCGACGACTTCAGGACGCGTGGCGCGGGCAATGCTTGCCTTCATCAGCTCAACGGCACGATTGCCCTCTTCGACGCTGACTCCCGCGCTCTCGTAGGTGATGCGCACGTGTTGAGAGCCTTCCAGGCTGGCCGTCACGGTCGAGCCAATGCGTCCGAGGCCAACGTGGCTGCGGTCATCGATGACAATCCATCGGCATCGCTTGTTGTGCCTGTGGTTGTGCTCTCGCGTTCGTAGCCCTCGAGCAGGTGCTTGCCGAGAGCATCTGGGTCGGGCAGCTCAATCGGGTACTTGCCAGTGAAGCACGCAGTACAGAGACGCTCGACCGGAATCGTGGTGGCCTCGACGAGCTCTTCGAGGGAAATGTACGTGAGTGAGTCGGCGCCAACCGACTGCCGGATCTCGTCGACGGCCAACCCGTTGGCAATGAGCTCGGCGCGCGTGGCGAAGTCGATGCCGTAGAAGCACGGCCACTTCACGGGCGGGCTGGAGATCCGCACATGTACTTCGGCTGCCCCGGCCTCGCGCAGCATGCGGACTAACGCTCGTTGGGTGTTGCCGCGCACGATCGAGTCGTCGACAACCACCAGTCGTTTGCCGGCGATGACCTCACGCAACGGGTTGAGCTTGAGCCTGATGCCGAGCTGGCGGATGGTCTGTGACGGCTGGATGAACGTGCGACCCACGTAAGCGTTCTTGACCAAGCCCTGCGCGTAGGGGATGCCCGACTCTTGGGCGTACCCGATCGCCGCCGGAGTTCCCGACTCTGGGACGGGTATCACCAGGTCGGCCTCGACCGGATCGTGCCGAGCCAAACGTCGACCGACATCGACGCGCGCCTCATGCACGCTGCGCCCGGCGATGGACGTGTCTGGCCTCGCGAGGTAGACGTACTCAAAGATGCAGCCCTTGGGGTCGGCCTCGGCGAAGCGTTGACTACGGAGCCCATGCTCGTCGATAGCGAGCAGCTCGCCGGGCTCGACCTCGCGAACGTAGCTGGCACCGACGATGTCGAGTGCTGCGGTCTCAGACGCGACAACCCACCCGCGCTCGAGGCGTCCGAGCACCAGTGGCCGAATGCCCTGGGGATCGCGAGCTGCGTAGAGCGTGGTCTCGTCCATGAAGACGAAGCAAAAAGCGCCACGCAGCAACGGCAGAACCTCGAGCGCTGCCTTCTCGAGCGAGCGCGACGGATGGTTGGACAAGAGTTCGGTGACGAGGTCTGTGTCTGACGTGGCATCCGGTGTGGCAAATCCCGGCAGGAGCACGTCACCGCGCGCTACCTCAGACTCTGCAGCGAGCCGGGCCAGCTCTCCGGTGTTAATCAGGTTGCCATTGTGGCCGAGGGCGATACCGCCGTCGCCGGTGTGGCGGAAGACTGGCTGGGCGTTCTCCCAGTTGCTCGAGCCAGTGGTGGAGTATCGGGTGTGGCCGATCGCAAGATGGCCAACAAGGGTGGCCAGGTGGCGCTCGTCGAAGACCTGTGCGACGAGGCCCATGTCCTTGTAGACCACGATGCCGTCGCCGTCGCTGACCGCGATCCCAGCCGACTCTTGACCGCGATGCTGGAGTGCGTAGAGGCCGAAGTAGGAGAGTTTGGCGACTTCTTCGCCGGGCGCCCAGACGCCGAAGACGCCACAGGCGTCTTGCGGGCCTTGCTCGCCGGGCTCACCGGGAAGGAGATCGTGGGTGAGCCGACCGTCACCGCGCTTCACCCGCCCAGTCTAGGGGACCGGTCTCGACACGCCCAAAGTCGCGCAGCGTCACCAGGGGCGGGAGCGCCGTGGCGCTGAGGCCCGGCCGCCGATCTCGGCGCTAACGGCCTCCCGAACCGTGGTGAAGGCGTTGCTACGCGGGTCGATCAGCTCGAAATGGGCACAGCGCATCTCGGTCACCTGAGTTCCGACGTGCCGACGTGAGTAGCTGAGACTCTGCTCGATGGGCACCACGGTGTCGGCGATCCCGTGCAGCAGGTGAATGTCGGCTCGCGGCGTCGGCAAGATGAGCGGGTCGGCCAGGTCGTACCGATCAGGGTGACCGTCCGGGGTCCCTGCCAACAGGTCGTGGACGGGGTTCTCACCGGCGCCGAACGAGTGCGCCATGGCCGTGAGGTCGGCGATCGGCGCCAGACCCACCACGGCGTCTACCAGTGGGATGGGCTCGGTGGCTGCCACCCAGAGCGCGAGGTGCCCACCTGCGCTGTGCCCGACGAGGACCCGACGCGACGCCGCAGGGTGGTGCTGAACGATTTTGCGCAGCCCGGTGCGGACATCGTCGAAAGTGGTCGGCCAGCCGCCACCGCCACCGACCCGCCGGTACTCGAGCAGCACCACGGTCGCGCCCAGCTGCGCGAGCGCCGCCGCCAGCCCGCGGCAGTGCGCGCGGTCGTACTGCTCTTTCCAGAAACCGCCGTGCAGCACCACCACCAGTGGCGAGTCCGGCGCAGCTGCCCAGATCTCGGCCACCTGGTCGGGGTCGGTGCCGTAGGAAACCATCACGGGAGCGGCTGCCGCGGTACGCGACAGAACGGACCGGTCTTCGGAGAACACGGCGTGACGCTATCGCTTCACGTGACGCGGGCTCGCTGGGCGGGGAGGGCTAGGTGCGCGCTGGATGCCACGAGGTCGCGGAGCCGGGACATTGCTTCCCAGACGTCGACAAAGGAGGTGGTCAGGGGCGCCGGGGTCAGTCTCAGGAGGTTGGGCGGACGCGCATCCCCAACGACGCCGGCCGCAGCCGCCGCCAGGCTGATTCGATACGCCTCGTCATGGGCCAGAACGACGTGACCGCCGCGTCGCTCCGGATCGCGGGTCGATGCGACCGCAAAACCCAGCGGAGTGAGCCAAGCATCGGCAAGCGCGATGAGGTAGTCGGTGAGGCGGATCGACTTCTGCCGGAGGCGGTCCACGCCTGCTTCAGCAAGCAGCCGGGCACCCTCATCGACGCCGACGAGCCCAGGGATCGGTGCGGTCCCGGTCTGCCACTTCCCAATTCCAGCGGCCGGCGTGTAGGGGGCCTCCATGTCGAAGGGGTCAGCCGCACTCCACCAGCCGTGGATTGGATTGGTGAGCCGCTCTTGAAGGTCACGCCGCACGTAGAGGAACGCCGGCGCACCTGGGCCAGCGTTGAGGTACTTGTACGTGCACCCCACCGCGAGATCCACGCCGACCGAGTCGAGGTCGATAGGCACCGATCCCAACGAGTGGGCGAGGTCCCAGAGCACGAGTGCGCCAGCGCGGTGGGCCTGTTCGGTGAGCGCCACGACGTCGTTGATCGCAGCCGACCGATAGTCGACGTGCGAGAAGGCCACCAAAGCGACATCGTCAGCGAGGTAGGTGTGGACGTTGTCAGGCTTGACCCCGAGCACCGGGTCGGTCGGCACCAGACGCAGCTGACCCTTGCGGCGTTCGGCCGCACCTTGGAGGACATACCTGTCGCTGGGAAAGTTGCCCGTGTCGGTGACCAGAACCTTTCGGCCAGGCTGAGCCTCAAGCGCAGCGACGGCTAGTTTGTACAGGTTCACCGAGATCGAGTCACAGACGACGACTTGGCCAGGTGCAGCGCCGATCAGCGTGCCGATTCGGTCGCCAACGTCGAGCGGCAACGTGGCCCACTGCTGCCATCCTCGAACAAGATCTCGCCCCCACTCCTCGTCGATGAGCCGGCGCATGCGGTCCCGGGTCGCCATGGGGAGCATTCCGAGGCTGTTGCCGTCGAGGTAGAGCAGCTCTGGGTCTGGCCGGTACACGCGGTCTCGGAATGCCGCCAACTCGTCAGCGGCGTCCTTCTGTTGTGCCGCACTTTGCGTGAGATCAGTCATCGACTACAGCCGGGTGTGCGCCGGGTCGTCGGACAACCGCTGGGCGAAGTAGACCGGAATTATCGAGATGATGATGACGAAGGCCGCGACTACATTGACGATAGGGGCGTTGTTGGGGCGGGACAGATTGTTGAAGATCCAGATCGGGAGCGTCTCGAAGCCATTAGCTGTGGTGAGCTGAGTGACGATCACCTCGTCGAAGGAGAGACCGAACGCCAACAGAGCGCCTGCGACCAAGGCCGATCGGATTTGCGGGAAAGTCACCAGGCGAAAGGTTTGGAAGGTCGAGGCTCCCAGGTCCATCGAGGCCTCTTCGAAGGTCTGACCGGTACGACGAAGGCGCGCGACGACGTTGTTGAAGATCACCACGATGCAGAATGTCGTGTGGCCGATCGCAACGGTCCAAAAGCCAAGTTGAATCTGGAATCCGTCAGTGCTGAGCACGTTGATGAACGCGTTCTGCAGCGCAACACCGGTCACGATGCCAGGTAGCGCAATCGGCAGAATAAAGAGGAATGAGATCGAGTTACGGCCGAACCAGGTGTACCTGGCAACAGCGAAGGAAATCATCGTGCCCAGTAGCAGCGCGACCAGGGTTGCCAGTGAGGCGACCTTGACCGACTCGATCATGGCATTCCGCACGCCCTCGTTGTCGAGCGCAGCTCTCCACCAGGCCGTGGTGTACGACTCCGGCGGCCAGGAGAAGAGCCGGCTCGCGTTGAACGAGTTGATCAGCACAAGCAGCAGCGGAACGTAGAGGAAGCCAAGAACAACGATCAGCGAAAGGCGCAGGGCCCAACGGGTCGCGGGGGAAAGCGTCATTGTCTCAGAGCTCCTTCAGCGCGCCGGTGCGCGAGACAAGGAGCATGTAGATGGTGATCGTGAGCACCGAGATCAGGGCCAACGCCGCTCCGAGCGGTGTGTTGCCGCCACCAGCGATGTTGTTGTAGATCTGGCTTCCGGTCACGGTGAAGGTCGGCGCCACCAGCCGTACGGCTATGTAGTCACCCAACGAGAGCGAGAAAGTGAAGATCGAGCCAGCCGCGATCCCTGGCAAGATGATGGGGAACACCACCGAGCGGAAGGTTCGCCAGGACTTGCCGCCAAGATCGCCCGACGCCTCGAGGAGAGAGTTGGGCAGCCGATCCAGCGAGGCGTAGATCGGCAGGATCATGTAGGGCAGCCATAGATAGGTGAGAGTGATGATCACGGCGATCTGACCAAACCCAGGACCGCTGATCCCGAGGGGCTCCAATGCCCAGTCGAGCACCCCGTTCCCTCCCAAGATTCCGCGCCACGCATAAGCCTTGACCAAGTAGGAGGCCCACAGCGGAACGAGGAAGGCCACGATGAGCAGGCGACGGCTCCGGGCCTTGGCCACTTTTGCCGCATAGAACGCAACTGGGAGCGCGAGAACCAGACATATCACCGTCACCGTGGTGGCGATCGTCAGCGTGCGCAGGCCCACGGTTCGGTACGCCGGATTGGTGAACGCTTCCTTAACGTTGTCGGTGGTGAACTCGCGCACCAGTTGGCTGGTGAAAGCATCCTGCTGCCAGAACGCCGCCGCGAACAGCAGCGCGAGCGATGCCAGATAGATGACGACGAGCCACAGCAACGGCGCCGAAAGCAGCGCCACCAACCGGGTCTTCGTGTGCCGGTGCAGAAATCCCGACAGGCGAAGGAACGGCCCTTGGCGAGCGGACACGTCGTCGTCGGCAACAGCAGCGGTTGTCATCATGTTCATCAGGCCTCACGGCCTCGGGGGTGGGGGGGGGGGCGGGCCCCCCCCCCCCCCCCAGGGGGGGGGGGGGGAGACCGCCCCCGACCCCGACCCC